>JASHPE010000106.1 GCA_030038235.1 Terriglobia bacterium | reverse complement strand
CGGGCGCGAGCGCCGCCGGAATCTGCGGATCGCTCATGTTGGCAAAGTGCTGCTCGCCGTTCACGTCGAGGTAGTGGATCTCGGTGTGAAAAGCATCGCGGATCAAGCCTGCCGAGCCCGTGAAATCGATCACCATGCGGTTGGGATAGACGTAGCCCACCGTGAAGCCGTGCGACCGAAGCCATCCGGTGATGGTGTCAATGTCTTCCTGCGCCGGGCCGTAGCGCTCGCCCTGCTCTTGGGCCATGATCCAGTGGCGGAAATTGGGCGACTGCTTGTCCTGCTGCTCGTCCATAAAGCGATCGAGCGCCTGCTCGAGCTCGGGCGGGCGCTTCAACTGCAGGAACATGTGCTCGACGATGAAGCTATCCTCCACGCGGCCGCGATCGTACTTGGCGACCCTGGCTTCGGGGCGCGTATTGCCATAGAGCGTGACCAGCCGCGACTCGTCGATGGGTTCGGTGATGAGGATGCGCGCGCCCTGCCCATCATCGTCGGCGGCCCAGAGACGCGCCACGCGCTTATAGCTTAAAGCCAGCGCCACGAGAACAACTACAGCGGCAACAAACCCCAGTTTTCGGATCATGGTTCTTCTCCTGTTCAACAATATAAGTCTCCTGCCCGACTGAATACTCCGGAAATCCCTATGCCCATCTTCTGCAGCCGAAGCTACTCTGGCCTGGAAACTGTTTGGCTCACCGGACCTACCGGCTTTGGGCCGCTGGCCGCAAGCGCGCTCATGGCCGGCATTAACGCTTCCTTCATTCCGGGGGACATTTTCAAAGCCTGGCGGTACGCATCCAGAGCTTCGGCTGGCCGGTTGGCAAGCTGCAAAACATGCCCGAGTTGCTGGAAACTCGAGCCCCTCGGAGCCAGCTCGACCAGCCGCGAGTAGTCGAGGATCGCGTCCTCCAGCCTGCCTTCTTTCTCCGCCAGCCGACCTAGCCCGTAATAGGCACTGGGCTGGTAGGGGTCGACCTGGAGTGACCGCTCGAGACTCTGCTGCGCTCTCGCTTCCTCCCCCATATCTCCGTACACCATGCCTATCGCAGCGTAAGCCGCCGAGAGGGGTTGCCGGTCGGCGGTCAGGTGCGTCATTTTAGTGAACTGCGCCAGCGCCTCCGGCAATCGTCCGTGTTTTTCGAGGTAAGTCCCAATAGCGAACTGGCTCAGCAGGTCGTCGGGATTCAGCTCAACCTCAGCCTTGAAGTGCTCAAGAGCCTCGTCCTGCCTTCCCATGTTGGTGAGCACTCCCGCTATGTTGAGGTGCGCCATCGCATTGTTTTTCGTGACCGCCAGGGTATGTGTCCAAAGGTTGTAACTGCTCGACCAGTAGCCCATCTGGCGGTGCGTGACCAAGGCAAGAGCCGCCAAAGCGCACACTGCCGGAATCACCCGCAAAGGCATTTTCAGTTTCAGCGCGTTCGCCGAATCGGCGAGCCCCCAGACAATCATCACGAAGATTCCGATCAGCGGAATGTATGCGTAGCGGTCGGCGAGCGCCTGGTCTCCCACTTGCACCAGCCCGATCACCGGAACCAGCGTGCCCAGGAACCACAACCAGCCCGCCAGCAGGTAACCCTTCGAACGAAAGGCCAGCACCAGCGCCGTGATACCCAACAAAACCGCGGCCGATAAAACCAGTTGCCACGCCTTCACCGTGTCTCCGGGGTGCGGATACAGCACCGCAAGCCGCGCCGGCCAAACCATCTTCCACAAATACGTCGGATAGGCTACCAGCGCGTTCTCCAGGCGCACGCCCGCGGAAAGCTCCTGCGTGGAGCGCACTGCGCCAGCCGAAGACTGCACCTGCATGGTGACGATCGCGCTCGCAATCGAGAGCAACGCCAATGGCACTTTCTCCACCACCAGTTTGCCGAATGGCATCTGGCGGATACCCAGCGGGCCCGGCGCGCTTCCCTGCACTCTGCCCAGCGGCCAGTAATCGAGCAGCAGCAAAACGAAGGGCAGCGTGATGACCATGGGCTTCGACATGAGCCCCGCGAGAAACAGTCCGGCCACCGCCAGATATCTCCGCCAGTTCGGCCGTTGCGCGTACCATCCATACGCGCCGAGAGCAGCCAGGAAGAAGAGCGTGCACAGCACATTCTTCCGTTCCGCAACCCATGCCACCGATTCCACATTGAGAGGGTGAACCGCGAACAATGCCGCCACCAGCAGGCTTGGCTTCTCTCGTCCGGTAGCCCACAGCAGCAGAAGAAACAGCAGCGGGACGTTGAGGGCATGAATCAAGAAACTCGTGGCGTGGTGTCCCGCGGCATTAGCCCCAAAGAGTTGCCAGTCGAGGGCATGTGACAGCCAAGTGAAGGGATGCCAGTTTGCCGCGTCGGCGGAAACGAATGCCCATTTGATCGTGCTCCAGCTCAGCCCCGATTGCACGTGTGCGTTTGCTGTGACATAAAGATCGTCATCGTAGTTGACGAACGGGTGCCGGACTACCGGGCTGTAAAGCACGATCGTGGCCACGGCAAGCAGAAGACAGAGCACCGCATTCCGCTTGCTCGGAAAGACGGGCCAAGAGCTTGCCCCGATGTGTGGTCCCTGACTCCTCAGAAGCGGCTGAGCTTTCCCGGTTCTTCCAAGTGGCTTCGGTCTTGTCATCGCCGGCATACTTTTGTCACCCTGGAACAGCCTCTTGAAGAGGCTCAAGGCCTCCTGGTAGCGAGCGCGGGATTCTTCGATCCCATTCTGGAGTCGATCCAGTCCAACCTGCTCAGCGTCATAGCCACGTCCGGCTGGTAGACGCCGGGATCCTGCGCCGCCAGTTGCCGGTTAATCTTCAAGGCCTCCTCGTAGTGCTGGCGGGCATCATCCATCCGGTTCTGGACTGCGTCCAGGAGCCCAAACTCACTGAGCGTCATCGCCAGGTCGGGCAGATAGACGGCGGGACTCTGCTCCGCCAGTTGCCGGTCAATCTTCAAGGCTTCCTCATAGTGCCGGCGCGCTTCGTCCATCCGGCTCTGGACCGCGTCCAGAAGCGCAACGTTATTCAGCGTCATGGCCACATTCGGCAGGTACTTGGCGGGATTCTGCGCCGCCAGTTGCCGGTTAATCTTCAAGGCGTCCTCAAAGCACTGGCGGGCTTCGTCCAGGCGGTTCTGGAGTCGGTCGATGGAACCGAAGTTGTTGAGAGCCCCCGCGAGGTAAGGCAGATACGCGTCGGGGTTCTGCTGCGCAAGCTGCTGGTAAATCCCGAGGGCGCCTCCGTAGTCCCGGCGGGCTTCCTCGGTCCGGTTCTGGAGCCGATCGAGGTTTCCCAGGTTATTCAGAGTTCTGGCCATGTCCGGCAGATATGCCCGTGGGTTTTGCTGCGGCATTAGTTCCAAAGCGCGCTCGAAGTGGCGGCGGGCTGCGTCGATCCTCTCCTGCCCGGTGCCGAAGTTCGCGAGGTCATCGCGGGACATTTCCGAGTCGGGGTTCATGAGCACAACTCCCAGGGCGTTATGCGCCAGGGGAGTTTCTGAGAGCGCCAGCGTGTGCGACCACAGGTCGTAGTCGCTATTCCAATAAGCCATCTGGCGGATGCTGATCGACGCCAGCGCCACCAGGGCGCACACTACGGGAACGATCTGCCAGACAACGCGGACTTTTTTCGCCTCGGCCAAATCGGCAAGACCCCAGGCGAGCATGATGAAAATTCCGATCAGGGGGACGTAAGCATAGCGATCGGCCATGGTGGCCTCTCCCACCTGTACCAGGCCGATGACGGGAACCAAGGTACCCAAAAACCAGAGCCAGCCAACCATCAGGTAGCGCTTTCTGCGAAAGGCAACTACGAACGCGGTGACACCGGTCAAGACGAGCGCGGATAGGATCCATTGCCATGCCGGGAGAGCGGTTACAGAATGGGGATAGAAAGCAAGGCGCGCCGGCCACAGCATTTTCCCCAGGTACGACGCATAGGCCACGACGGCATTCGCGATTCGCGCACCGAGCGGCGACTCTCCAAGAGTATGCTCTGCACCTCGCTGGGCCTTCAGAGTGATCCATGCGCTTGCGGCTGAGAAAAAGAGCAGCGGGATTTTCTCCACGAGCAGGCTCGAAAACGGCAGCCGCGGCATGCCGTTCGAAATGGCTGGGGCGGACTCGGTTCGATCGAGCGTGGTTCCCGGCGTCCTCTCGAGCGGCCAATAGTCCAGCAGCAACAAGACAAAGGGCAGCGTGATGACCATCGGCTTGGACATCAGTCCTGCGGCAAACAGAGCCGCCACCAGCAGGTATCGACGCCAGCCCGGCTTTTTCGCGTGCCACACATAAGCAGCGATCGCCAACAAAAAGAAAAGCGTGCTCAGAACGTTCTTTCGTTCCGCTACCCACGCCACCGATTCAACATTGATCGGGTGCAAGGCGAACAGCGCCGCGACCGCCACGCTCGGTCCCACGCGCTTTGTGACCCATACCAACAGAAGGAACAGCAAGGCCGCGTCGAGGGCGTGGATCAACACACTGTCCAAATGATGGCCGGCAGGGTTCAGCGCAAAGAGTTGGTAGTCGAAGGCATGCGAAAGCCAGGTCAGAGGATGCCAGTTCGCCGCCGCGGTTGACGTGAAGGCCCACTTGATGGTGCTCCAGCCGAGGCCACCATGGATGTGAGGATTCGCAGTGACGTACTCGCGGTCGTCCAAGACCACAAACGGGTGGTCCATGACGGGGATGTAGAGCGCCGTCGTCACCGCCGCAAGCAGAACGCAGAGAACGGCGTTCAGGTTCTTGCCTGCAAGCAATGGTCCGGCACCCGGAAGTGCTCTTGAGTTCGGCCGCCTGCGGCCTTGGGCACGTGCTTTCGAAAGAGTCCTGGCGCGGCTCAATTCGTTTACCCTATTGCCCTGTGATTCGCAGAGTCCATCTCATGTACAGTCGCGAGCCGAAGGCTCATGGTGTCTTCGCCCGGAATGACAGAGTTCTGCGACGGGTTTCCCCGTACAAGCTAGGTATTTCTGGTCGAGCCTACAGATTCCCGGATTACAGATGGCAGATGAATCCAGCCGATAAATTACCAGCGTAGGCTTATCACCGGAATTATGCCTTGTCAAGTCTTCGTGAAGCTATTAAATGAACTAATACTATTTACCTTAGACTATAGATTGACAGTAGTTGGTTCTCTATGGTCACTCGTAGTTTGGCGGCAGGTGGTTGATAGTTGGTATCGGTTCCAAGCCATTATGCTGCTGAAAAAGGCGAGAGCGAGCCTTCGGCGGCGCCACCAAAGGCCGGGAAGCGTAGACAATGGCGCTTATAGTGCAACGACTAAGCACGAGGGAGCACCGCCATTCCCGCCAGAACCGCGAACCAGGCGGCGTTGGCAGGGATGTGCAAGTTGAAATCGAGGAAGCTATGCACCAGCATCCCGCAGCATCCGAGGGCGGCGCCGAGGCGGAGCCAGGAGCCGGGGCTCGGGACTGGGGATTCGGGGTTGGGGATTTGGAGTTCGGAGTTCGCGGTTCGGGGTTCGGAACTCCCTTCGTCAAAACTCCGAACTTCGAACTCCGGGCCCCGAGCCCCGAGTTCCGAGTCCCGATCCTTGAATGCCAGCCAGAGGAACAAGGCAAGAGCCACGGCCATGAGCGCTCCGCCGATCAAGCCCGTTTCCGCGAAGGCCTCCACGTAATCGTCGTGAGCGTAATCCATCCACAGGTCGCTCGGATAGCTCTGATAGTGGGGGTAGGCGGTCTCGAAATTACCGAGGCCCACTCCGAGCACCGGATGGTCGCGCCACATGCGGAGAGAATCGACCGCCATGCTCTTGCGAAAATCGGCCAATTCAGTCCAGGCTGGGCCGCCGACCTCGGCCACCAGCGCCAGGCGCTTCGACACCCAACCCGGATCGACCCAGGCGAACAGCAGCGCGCCCGCAAGCACGGTGGCCGCCGCCGCCACGCCGAGGCCCGGGCGAACGATCTGCTGCCGGGCGCGTGCCGCAAGGGCCAGGGCGATCACCATCTCGGCTGCGAGCGCGAGCAAGCCGCCGCGAGACCCGGAAAGCAGCAGAGAGGCCACGGCGATGGCAGCCGCGAGCACGATCCAGGCCAGCGCCACGATCGAAGGTCGTCCGCTTCGTTCGGCGCTCCGCTCGGCGATGTACAAAGCGGCCACCGGAATCAGCATCTCCATGAGTCCGGCAAAGTGGTTGGGATTCACGTAAGGGCCGAAGAAGGACGTGCCGCCGATATCGACCAGGCCGTAGACCTTCTGCTCGCCGGCCGCGAACTGCAAAATGGCGAAGAGTCCGAGCGATCCCGCGAGCACCAGAACCGCAAGTCCGAACCTGCGCCAGGTGTGGGCGCCGGCCGCGGCAAAGAGCTGGATGGCGACGAAGAAGAAGACGAGATCGGCGGCCAGCAGCACCAGAGCCTGACGCGTCTGCGCCCGGTCGAACGTGAGTCCCGCGCCGTACTGAACGAGTCCGAGCGAAAAAAACAGCGCGATGGGGATATAAAGCGGCGACCATATCAATCTCAGCACGCCCTGCTGAACGCTTCCGACAGCCCACAACATCAGGATGAGCGCGGCCACCACCCCGAGCGCGACCCAACCGGCCGGATCGACGGCGCCAAAGGCCCAGGGCGCGGCCACAAGCGCGGCCACGAGCAGGAATCGGGCGATCGAGAAGGCCACGGGCTCGGAGAATTGCCGATTAGCGATGGGCGATTGACGATCGCCGGTCAGCGAATCGTCGATTTCGAGCTGAATCGCGGGCACGGTCCTTAGTTCGTTGTTCGTAGATCCTAGCCTTGGGTGATCTGCTTGCTACTCGCTATTCGCCATTGCGCGAAAGCGATGTGTACTTAATAATTAATATAGATATTAATATAAATTCTGTAGCCTAGGGCAAGATTTTTTGCTAAAACGAAACCGTCAGGTTATTGAAAACACAAGAGTTATTTTTTGGCCCTACCGAAAAGCCATTAGGATTATGAAACTAAAGGAGTTGTCCGCGTAAAGCCGTCAGGTTTATGATTCTACGTCGTTTAGCTCGACCTGAAATCAGCGCTTGTGGCTCGGATCGACGAGTTCCAGCGACACGTCGTCCAGCCAGAAGGTCCCGGAAATCTCGGTGGGGTAAGTCCGGCCAATCGGTCGCCACACGGAGAGTCGCACCGCCTGCGTCTTCGGCCCGGTGGAGAAATAGAGCCGCACGGGGTGCCAGGGCGTGGTCCCGACCGTGGTGTCGGAGATCGCGTCCGGAAAGCCCGGCTGCTGGGTATCGGTCACACGCAGGGCGGGTCCGGTGTCGGACGTGACGCTGTCAGACCGGACGTAAGCCTCGAGCGCGTAGAAACTATCCGGCAGAACGGGGACGATCTGATAGACCGGCTCGTACTCGCTGTTGCGGCTGACGGGGAAGTCGATGCGAAGGCACCGATCGCCACGGAATGCATCCGGCGCTGCGAAATCGAGCGCGAGAAACGTCAGGTTGGGGGACCAGCGCCAGTCAAAGCCCGCTTGCAAGGGAGCCTGTTCGAAATCGCCGTTGAAAATCAAGTTGCCGCTTGCGTCGGCCTCCGAGCCCCTGACGATTTCCAGGCGCTCGAGGTCGCGCCAGACCGCGGCGGCTTCGTCGATACGGCCGAGATCGATGAGACGATTGAGATACGGTTCGGCGTCTGAGAAGCGAAACGGACCAGAGTCGGCGACGGTCAATTTCCAGGCTCGATAGGCGGCATCGTTGTCTCCCTGGTAGCTCAGGAAATCGACGTAGCCAACTTTGAGGGCCGAGGCCGTGCGGTCGGGCAGCACCCTCTCGAAAATCGCGTCAGGCCCGAGCACGGGTTGGAGGGAAAGCCATGCGGCCGGGGCATAGCTCGGATCAAGCTGCAGCAAGCGGCGGAATTGGGCAAGAGATGCGTCTTGGCGGTGCGCCGCGAAATCGAATTGAGCCGCGCGCCAATGGTAAAGAGGCACCATGGGGCAAAGTTGAAGCAGCCGTTCCAGTGCCTGCTCGGCGCACTGGGTATCGTGCGCGGATTCGCAAGCGGAGGCAAGTTGCGACAAGTAACGCCGGTTATAGGGGCTCAATTCCGAGGCTCGCCGCAGGTGCCGAAGGCCTTCGGCGGGATTGGTGGGCTGGTAAACGCGCCCAAGCCAGTATTCGAGCTGAGCATCGCCCGCATCCACGGGAAGAAGCAAGCGACCCGCGGAAGGCGTATCGAACGAGGTCACGAGTCCCATCAGCGAAGTCTCGGCCGCCAAAAGGAGGCTCGCAAAACCCACCGCCGCGAGAAAAACCAGCGGTCGAAGAGACCCCTGCAGTGAGATATCGAGTGGGGCGCCGCGCGCCAGTGGCCACATCATATCGGAGATAGATCAACCGTGGAAGGCAGCCGAAACGAGCGGCGCGCATCCGGCTAGCACTTGGCCTTGTAGCAAGGATCGCTCTTGGACGGACCGACAGTGCAGCACTTTTGATTGCAGCAAATCTCGCCCTTTGCACAGCAGACGGGCTTCGCTGCGGTGCCGCAGCATGAGGGTGCTGCTGAACTGCAGCAGATCCCATTGCAGCACGTCTCGCCCACAGCGCAGCAGCTCGTGTTGGTTCCGCTTCCGATGCAGCAAGTGCTGGTCTTGGGGCAGCATTTGGCGCTTTGACTGCGGCCGCAGCACGTCTGGAGTTCCAAGGTACAGCATAGGTCGTTCCCGCAGGCGAATGTACCTACTCCGCATGGAGCGGATCCGGCCTGCATTCCCCATGCCCGGGCGCCGCTTCCCAAGCCTAAGGAAGCTGCCAAGGCACCACCCACTGCTCCGCCAATCAATCTGAATGCCTGACGGCGTGGCATCGAGCTGGCAATGATACGCGATACATCGTCAAATAGAGCGCCCATTTTCTCCTCCCTTTGCTCCTAGCCCGTCGCGGGCGAGGGCCAAAACAGCATCTCTTCCCACTGCCACGTCCTTAGCGATCACGCCGTCTTCCCCAATCAGGAAAGCGACCGGGGTGGCGAGAATCCCGTACTCCTTTGAGAGCTTCCACTTCGGCTGAATCACGACCGGAAACCTAAACCCGTGCTGCTCCGCCTTGCGACGGTTCTCTTCCACGTTGCCGCGTCCAATGAGAACCACAGCCAAACCGTTGTTCTCGTGCTCGCGATGCACGCGGACCAAGTCCGGCGCGAGTTCATCGCAGGGCCCGCACTGCGGATCAGAGAAGACCAGAAGCACGCGCCGGCCCCGGAATTCCTCCAGCGCAACCTTATGGCCCTGAAGATCGGGCAGGCTAAAAACCGGGGCGCGCTCGCCGCTCTTGAGTCCATCGCCTGTTACTGTTGCACCGGAAAAACTGAGCCACCGATTCAGCAGCGTGGCGCGCCGTTCGCATCCGACGCACGGCTTGATGCCGATGGCGGAGGTCAGACGCTTGATCACGTCCCCCAAACCTATGCCCTTTTCTGCCGCCAATCCGGGTAGTTTGACCTGATGGCGCGCCGGCTCGTGGATTGTCGCCGAGCTGGCGGGCGCCGGCTGCGGAGATTCCATCCGCTGGTCGGCCAGAGCCCTAGCCAATGCCAGAACGCGGTCCGCACCGCTGGCGAAGGGCGCGTCAACGCGACCCTGCTCGTCCAGCAGGTAGGCTACAGGCGTTCCTTGGTGATCAAACGGCTTGAGGGTTTCGCAACCCTCGGTCAGAAGAACCGGACACTTCAGGCCATGCTCCGCGGCAGCCTTCTGATTCGAGCTGGCGTCGCCATAAGCCAGGAGTACCACGGCGACATTCGCCTTGGCGAGAGCAGCGTCAAGAGCGGCCAAATTTGGAGCGATCGAATCGCAGAATCCGCACTCGAAGTTCCAATGGACGAGCAAAGGACGTTTGCCGCGAAAGTCCTCGAGCGCCACGGTCTTTCCCGCGAGGTCGGGGAGGCTGAATGCAGGGAAGTCGGTACCCAAAGGCAGGCCGTCGGGATCTGCCTCTTCGACCGTGGGCGCGGACGCTGCAGTCCCGGCATTCTGCTCCAAGGCGTCCAGGCGCAGGAGTATTCGGCCCTGCTGCTTGACAAGTTGGTAGAAGCCGATCCAGAGGCTGATGAGGATCAATGCGAGGAGGACGATTGTGGTTGCTGTCATTGATGAACTACCTCTTCTTGGCTAGGCTGCTGCGCGGCGAGGGGCAAAGCCTCCGCCCGTCAGAAGTGCGCGCAGGCCGAATAACAGAAAGCGCGGCTGCTGCAGGCAAAGCCGCCATAGGACGCGTCCGGGCTCGTCCCGGGTGTGGACTTCGAGCTCCTTCCGCGCGCGGGCATTCAAAAGATCGACGAGGTGTGAATAGTGGGCTTGCGTAAAATTGTGGATGACCCTGCGAATGAGCAGGTGCAGATCCAGTTCGCGCCGCAGAGCGCGCAGCTTGCGGCCCGGTCCGCCATTCAGGATCGCCTCTGCGACGCCTTGCGCCCCCCGTAATCCGGTGACGATGCCGCCCACCGTGCTGACTTTAACGTGGCCCGCTGCGTCTCCGACGAGATAGACGTCGCCACCATCAAAGCGGCGGCGAATCGGAGTCCACCTGGAGTAGATCGGAATCCTGGCCGCCTGATACTCCAGCGGATCGAAGTGCCGCCGCCCGCAAAAGCGCTCAAGCGCCTGCCGTGTGGCCGGACCGTCTTCGCCAATCAATCCAAGCACCCCGCGCGTCGGCGAATGCGGTATCAGCCAATAGAAGTAAGGCGTATCGTCGGGGATGAACCAAACTCGTGTGGTATCCGCGGGCATGTCGGCGGGCAGGCGGACGATGGCTTGCATCAGCGGGGCCGTAGGCTGCACCGGCCAGCCGGCCGCGCGAGCAACGCGACTCGCGGCGCCGTCTGCAGCGACGAGGGTTTTCACTCGACTCTCTTCGCTGAAGGAGCCGCCGTTGCCCTCCAAGTGCAAGGCCAACCCGTCTCCATCGGAGTTCATCGAGACGAACCGGCGGCCGAGCTGCACCTCCACACCGCTCACCTGGGCCGCCGCAGCCAGCTCGCGAATCAGCCGGGTGCGCTCGATGACCAAGTCTGGCTGGCGGAGGGCAATTTTGGCGACACGTCCGTCAGTGAACAGTTCAAACCGGTTAATCTCGTTCACGCACGCGGCCCTGCCGAGGTCACCCATGACCTCGTTCATGCGGCTCGTGACAATCAAGGTGCGAGTCCGAGAGTCGAAGTCCTTGCCGCCTTCAAAGACCTTGACACGGCGCCCGCCGCGACCGAGCAGAAGCCCGGTGAACAGCCCTGCAACTGACCCGCCTACGATTCCTACTACATTTGTATTCTTGTTTGTGTGGGTATCTGTCAACTTCACTGGGTAGCCTTACCTGAAGATTTTTGTGCTGAGTTCGGACACACTCAGGAACGCAAACGGCGCCAACTTATGAGGGAGATGACGAGCCACTCTCTCAGACCGGTTTGTACTGGCGTTCGTACGGCAGCTTTTCGAGTGTTATCACGCCCGCCAGAGCCGCCAGTGCCATCGCGATGACGAACACGATCGCGTGCCGCCATGAGATGCTGTTGACTAGAACGGCCAGTGTGCCGCAGAAGAGTCCGGCACCATAAATCACGAGCACGGCTCCTCGCTGCCCCAGATGGAGATTGGCGAGACGATGAGCCGTGTGATCTTTGCCGGGCGAGGCGAATGGAAGGAGCCCACGGCGGGACCGGGAAATTGTGACCAGCGTGGTATCGAAAATCGGTACGGCCAGAACGAGGATCGGCACGATCCAGGCGGTTGCTTGAGTCAAGTGCATCGGACGAAGCTTGAGGCCGAGCGTGGCCAGCATGAAACCGAGGAACATCGCCCCGCCGTCACCCATGAAAATCTTCGCTGGCTTGAAATTCCAGTGGAGAAAACCCAGCGAGGCGCCAAAGACGGCGGCACCCCAGGGAGCCACCAGGATTTGGCCGTTCAGAATGGCA
>JASHPE010000105.1 GCA_030038235.1 Terriglobia bacterium | reverse complement strand
GCGGCTGGACCGTGCCGAGCAGACCCAGAAGGCTTCGCAAGCCCGGCAGATCGCATCGACCACGCCCTCCACCACACCGGCGGCATCCGTCCCCGCGGCACCGGCAAAGACCTCCACTTCCACCGGGCCGGCGAGCCTTGGCCAGGTGGCGAGCCTCACTCCGGTGATCCCGAAGGCCAGCACGGACTCCGATTCGGCAGCGCCGCTCATGTCCTCCGCGGTTCCGGGCATCCCCGCCTTTTTCAACAATGGCGCGTCGCAAGCCGACGAACAGGGCCTCAGCCCGCTTTCGGTGAAGATCGGCGGCGCGGAATTCACCCCCGGCGGGTTTCTCGATTTCACGACGTTCGGCCGTTCGACGAACCTTGGCAGCGGCATCGGAAGTTCGTTCGGCAGCATCCCGTATTCGAATACAACGGCCGGACAGTTATCGGAGACGCGCTTCACCATGCAGAACTCCCGCATCAGCCTGGACGTAAACAGCAAATATGTCGGCTTCGACTTGCACGGCCATATCGAGGCTGACTTCCTGGGCTTCGCTCCACCGAACCTTTACGTGACCAGCAACTCCAACACCCTGCGTGCGCGCTTGTACTGGCTCGATGCTCGCAGAGGCAAATTCGAATTTCTGGCCGGCCAGTCCTGGAGCCTGCTGACCCCGAACCGGACGGGGCTTTCCCCGAACCCTTCGGACATCTTCTATTCGCAGGATATGGATACGAACTACCAAGTGGGCTTGACGTGGGCGCGCCAGGCCCAGTTCCGCCTGATCTACCATCCTACCGATAGCGTGGCGGCCGGCATTTCGATCGAAGATCCGCAGCAGCTTTACGGAAACGCCACCGTCCCGAGCTCATTTGCCGCGCAGGGAGACAACGGTTCCGGCTCCATCACCAATTCGAATGCGGCTAACAACCCCGCCACGCCCAATCTGGCGCCGGACATCATTGCCAAGGTGGCGTTCGACCCCATGATCGGAAGCCTGCATGAGCACGTGGAATTTGCGGGCGTGATGACCCAAACGCGGATATACGATCCAACGGCCAAAATGCGCAACAGCGCCACCGGCGGAGGCTTTTCAGCGAACTTCAACCTCGAACTGGTGAAGAACTTCCACTTCATTGCCAACACGTTTTACAGCGACGGAGCCGGCCGGTACATTTACGGTCTGGCGCCCAATTTCATTGTCGATTACAACTCCAGTGGCGTCTATCATCCGTCGCTGGTCCACGCCGACTCCGGAATCGCCGGATTCGAATACCAGGTCAACAAGCAGACCATGTTCTACGGCTATTACGGTGGCGTCTACATCGGGCGCAACTACGGCATCGAATGCTACACCCAGGCCATCCCGCCGATGAGCCCTCCGGGAACCACCGCCGCCTGCAATTTCACCATGGTGACCAGCAGTCCCGAGTACATCGGCTACGGGTACCCGGGCTCGTCCAACAGCCAGAACCGGACCATTCAGGAACCCACCTTTGGCGTCATCGAGACGTTCTGGAAAAGCCCGCATTACGGAGCTTTACAACTCATCACCCAGTACTCGTATCTCAGCCGCAATCCCTGGGTGGTGACGGGTCCGGCGGACGCGCATCTGAGCATGGCGTACGTCGACTTGCGGTACGTCTTGCCCTGAAACGGGGAATCAATCTGGCACAATTGGGCCGCACGCCGTGAGGTTGTACGGCCCTTTTTTATTGCGGCTACCGCAAATCCGCAAAAAGGGAAGGAAGGCGGACGCGACGCGCTCAAGGCTGTGGTTGGGACGAACCTCCCGGAACGCTTGCATGACTCGTGCCTGCGGAGCGCGATGGGCGAGACGGACCGTTGCCGCGCCCTTCGGGTAATCGCTCGTCGACGTACTCCGAGAGCGATTTCTCCAGGTTCTGAATCGCGGCCATCTGGCGAAGGTTCGGGGGCAGTGCACCGAATTGTTTCTGGATGGCCGCCTTGATATCACGATTGATGGCCGCCGTGGTGTTGGCGTTGATCTTCACCAGCTCGTCGTGATTCAGCTTCGTGTAGAGAGCCATGTAGTCGCTGGCGTTGTACATGAGACCGCTGCAAGTCACCGTGTCATAGCTGTCGTCAATCGGGGTAATGTCGGTTCGGCCGTCGCAGACGTACCCGCCGTGCGCCATTCTGACTGCCTCGTTCGGCTGCGCCACCGGCCTGATCTCCTGCGCCCAAGTCGTGAGTGAAACGAATGCTGCTGCCAGACACGTCGAGAGTACAGCTAAGATAACCGTCCTGGTCATAGCAAAAGCTCCCTTCAAGCTGAATCAGACGCGCTGCTCGTTTGTACGATAGCAGTCGCGGTTGAACCGCGGTCATTTTAGCACTCGCTCTGCGCCCGTCCGGACGGGGCATCGTCGTCAAAAGAGGCGGGCAGATCGTTGCCGATGCGAACCGGCAAGCTCGGGACGCCAGCAACTGACGGGGGCTTGGTGCGACAATTTAGCAGGGAGGGCCGCCCTTACGACGACCCCGCCACCGCCAGAGCACAACCAACTCGCCGGCGATGAAGAGCGTCCCGAAAATCGCCTTGTTGTGCCCAGCCAGCCAACTCGGCAGGTAGATATCAAAGTTGTCCGCTCGGTCGCGCGTATAGCGGGCCGCGACGTTCGTCAGCGGACAGCGTCCATGATTCAGCGCCAGGACTCCGCACTCAACCCAGACAAAGGCGCTCACAACCAGGGCCCACCTGAACCGGCGCTTGATGGCGGCGATCGGAGTGGCCAGGACGCACGCGGCGAAGAAGGCCCAGATGGCCGTGTGCAAGAGCCTGATCGCAACAAGCACATTCATTCCTTCCAACGCCGCTCCCGATTCCAGGCCTTCCTCGCGGTTTTCGCGGCCAGCAAGCTGGCCTGATCAAAGCAACAGCGCGCTGCCGCACTCTAAGCTTTTGCTATCCAATCACGCGGAAGGGCACGTTGCTCGAAAGCGTGCCGCCCGGCGGTGCCACCTGGACGATTACCGTGGTGGCGCCTGCGGGTAGGGTGCCCGCACCCGTTGTTGGCCCCACCTTCTAACGCGGTATCGTACAAGTAGCCGTCGGTGCCCTGCAGCAGAGATCCTTCGGGAACGGCGCCGTCGGATCGATCGAAACATAACAGAGGCTTATCAGACTGCGCCGGTAGGGTAATCGCCGTCGCCGCGCACAGCACGCAGACGGCACAGGCACGCCCTCCGCCAGCTAAGTCTCGACATACTTCCTCCCCCGCCTCGTGGCCTTCGCAGGCAATTCCGCGATGCCTCGGAAGCTTACTTCCCAGAACGACTTGAGTCAAATCTGAGTGCTGCAGGTCGCAACTCACATCCGAGCAAGGTTCTGCCAACTGTCGCGTGCGGCTTGCCGGTTGTAGTTATTGTGTGTCATAGCCTATCTATAGAGGCTATTAACTCCACGCGAAGCCGCGGCAACCGTGTCGGGTTCCGGCTAGGGCAGCTCTGAGAGGAAGCGGTTTTTGCGAAACGAAACCGTCAGGTTACTGAAAACAAAGCACTTGAATTTTCATGGCTCCAAAGCCAGAGGTATTTTGAGGGAAATGACGAGCCTGACGTGAGGAAGAGGCGCAAAGATTGACTATAATCTGTTGGCCCGCTGGGTGACCCGATGGGCGAACTTCGAGTGAAACCACGATGCGCTTTGATACCCTGATTCGAAACGGCATCATCGCAACCGCGACGGATACTTTTGCCTCCGATCTTGGAATCGCGGACGGCAAAATCGTGGCGCTTGGCCAGAATCTCCCCGCCGAGGGCGCAACGAACATCGTGGACGCGGCCGGCAATTACGTGATCCCCGGCGGTATCGACGTCCACACGCATCTCGACATGCCCTTCGGCGGCACCAAGAGCGCCGACGACTTCGAATCCGGTACCATCGCGGCGGCTTTCGGCGGCACTACCACGTTGATCGACTTCGCCATCCAGCAGAAGGGCCAGACGCTGCGCACGGCTCTCGATACCTGGTGGAAGAAGGCGGACGGCAAAGCCGCGATCGACTATGGATTCCACTGCATCGTCACCGACCTGCCCGAGGCGCGCCTGGAGGAGATGAAGTCGCTTGCCGGCGAGGGCGTGACCAGCTTCAAGCTCTTCATGGCCTACCCCGGCGTCTTCATGGTGGAGGACGCGCTAATTTTCAAGGCCATGCTGGCGGCATCCGACTCGGGATCGATGATCTGCATGCACGCCGAAAATGGCGGCGCGATCGACGTGATCGTGCGGCGCGCGCTGGCCGAGGGCAAGACGGCGCCCAAGTATCACGCGCTCACGCGTCCTACCACGGCGGAAGCCGAGGCTACCGGGCGAGCCATCGCGCTGGCCGAGATGGCGGGGTCGCCGGTCTACATCGTCCATCTCTCCTGCAGCGAGGCCCTCGAGAGGGTGCGCGAGGCCCGCGACCGCGGCTTGCCCGTCTACGCCGAGACCTGCCCGCAATACCTTTACCTTTCCATCGAGAACTTCGACGTGCCGGGCTTCGAAGGCGCCAAGTACGTCTTTACGCCGCCGCTGCGCGAGAAATGGCATCAGGAGCGGCTCTGGAAGGGCCTGGCCGCCGATCAACTACAGGTGGTCTCCACCGATCACTGCCCTTTCTGCTACAAGGAGCAGAAAGAGTTGGGCAAAGACGACTTCACCAAGATCCCAAACGGCGGTCCGGGAATCGAGCACCGTCTGAGCCTGGTGTTCACTGGCGGAGTTCACGGCGGGCGCTTCTCCGTGAATCGGTTTGTGGAGACGGTTTCGACCGCGCCCGCCAAGCTCTTCGGGCTCTACCCGCGCAAAGGCACGATCGCGGTGGGATCGGACGCCGATCTGGTGATCTTCGATCCCAATCTGGAGCAGGTGATCAGCGCCGCGACCCACCACATGCGCGTGGATTATTCCATGTTCGAAGGCATCAAGGTGAAAGGCGCGCCCCGGCAGGTGTTTTCGCGAGGACGGCTGCTGATCGACGATGGCAAGTTCGTGGGACGCGCCGGACACGGCGAATTCATCAAGCGACAGCGATACAATCTTCGCTGAGTTGGCGCACGACGGGAGCGGATGGCATGAGGGGATTCTGCGGTGCGGTTCTGGCCCTGCTGGCTTTGGGCGCCTGCGCCGCCGCACAAGGCACCGGCAAGATCATTATCGATCAGGACGCGCTCGGACCCGGCGGCACGGACCAGGACGCGATTCTGCTGTTGGTCCAATCGCCGCAAGTCGAGCCGCTCGGCATCACCGTGGTAACCGGCGACGGCTGGCGCGACGAAGAGGTGGCCCACACTCTGCGCACACTCGAGATCATCGGCCGGACCGACATCCCGGTCGTTCCCGGCGCCGTCTTTCCGCTCGTCAACAGCAAGGAACGGGCCGAAGAGTGGGAGAAGCTCTACGGAAAGATACCCTACATGGGCGCGTGGTTCATGCGCGCTCCGGGGTGGCAATATCATGATCCCTTCGTGATTCCGCCTTTGAAGGAGGGCAGTCCCACAACCAAGCCCTCCACCGAGGACGCCGCCCACTTCATGGTCCGGATGGCGCGTCAATATCCGCACCAGGTCACGTTCTATGCCGGCGGTCCGCTTACGGACTTCGCGTTGGCGATGGAACTCGATCCCGAATTTCCGGAGATCGTGAAGGAGTTGGTGGTCATGGGCGGCAGCATCGATCCCCGCACTTACAATCAGGAGTTCATCCACTCGCCGCAGCGCGAATTCAATTTCTGGTTTGACCCCGAGGCGACGCACAAGGTCCTGCACGGGGCCTGGCCCAAGATCACCGCGACTACCGTCGATATCTCCGTGAAGACCCGCGTGGAAAGGGCCATGCTGAACGAGATCGGCAAGGCGAAGACGCCGGTGGCGCAGTACGTCTACAAGTACGGGCGCGCAGGCAACTATATGTGGGACGAGTTGGCGGCGGCGGCATGGCTCGACCCGGCGATTATCACCAAGGAAGAAACGCTTTACATGGACGGGGAGATCGATCACGGAGCGGGCTACGGAAACACGCTGAACTGGGAACCGGGCATGAATCCTGGCCTCGGTGAGCAACTGGTGCACGTGCAGGACGATCTCGACACGTTGAAGCTTTACCAGGACTTCGTTCGTCTGATGACCGCGCCGACGCCGCACGCACCGGCTACGCCGTAACCAGTGAGAAATGCCCAGTGGCTGGCAAAATCTCGTTTTTCGAGTCCGAATCCCTCTGCGCGCTCGTTGAGTCCTCTGTGTCCTCTGTGGTGAAAGCTTTTAACACAGAGCGCACAGAGACTCTCACGGAGAGCACTGAGACTTCACCGCGAGGAGCACGCTTGTGCCACACAAGATAGTCGTGATCGGCAGTCTGAATATGGACCTCGTAGGTTGTGCCGCGCGCATCCCGGTGGTTGGCGAGACCATCACCGGCCACACCTACTTCAGCGAGCCGGGAGGCAAGGGCGCGAATCAGGCTTACGCGGCGGCCAAGCTCGGCGGGCGCGTCTCGATGTTGGGTCGCGTGGGGAATGACGACTTCGGACGCGCGATGCGGGCCAATCTGCAGCACGCCGGTTGTGACGTTGAGGGATTGCTGAGCGTGGAGGGTGCGAGCGGCATCGCGCTGATCTTCGTCGCAGACGATGGGCACAACTCGATCATCATCGTGCCGGGCGCAAACGATCGATTCTCGCCGGAGGATGTCGATGCCGGAGCGCGCTACCTCGAAGGCGCCGCCTGGGTGCTCTTACAGCTCGAGAATCCGCTGCCTACGGTGCTCGCGGCCGCGAAGGCGGGTCGGCGCGCGGGGGCCCGCGTGATCCTTGACCCGGCGCCCGCGCGTGCCGTGCCGGACGAGATCTTCGCACTCGCGGACATCATCACGCCGAACGAAACGGAGGCCGCGATTCTTGCCGGGCTCGCGCCCGGCGCGCTCAATCCGGAGCAGGCGCTCGAGATCGCGCGCAAGCTGCAAGAGAGACAAGCGCGAACCGTAATCGTCAAGCTGGGCGAGCAGGGGTGTCTGCTGGTGAACCAGAAATCGCAATTGATTCCGGCGCCGAAGGTCAAGGCGGTGGACACCACCGCCGCTGGCGACGAGTTCAACGCCGGACTGGCCGTGGGCCTGAGTGAAGGTTTGGATCTGGCTGCGGCGTGCCAATTCGCCAACGCAGCCGCAGCGCTTTCGGTCACCAAGCTCGGCGCGCAGGCGTCAGCTCCGACGCGTGCCGAACTCGACGCCTTTATCCATTCGTATCGGCGAAGCTTGTAAAGGCGGTATTCGCCGGGGCGGCCACGAGAGCCGCCCCCATGGCTTAGAAGAGCAGCTTAAGCGCAAACTGAATCAGGCGCGGATTGTTCACGGTGCTGTTGATCACCCCGAACCCCGGCGAACCGATATCGGTGAGCGGCTGTCCGAACTGCGGCTGGTTGAAGATATTGAAGAACTCCGCCCGGAACTGGAGCGACATCCCCTCACGGAGGGGAATCGGGAAATTCTTGATGGCGGAGAAATCGGTATTTACGAAACCCGGACCGAACAACGGCGTCCGATCCGCGTTTCCAAGTTCACCGGTCGGCGGCTGCACAAAACACGCCGGGTTCATGTATTCCTGCACCGTCCAGTTGCTGATGCTACCGTTGCAGACCCTGTCCGGACGGTTCCAACTGTTGCCGTCGTTATAGAAGGCCACGCCCGAGTTGTTGAGGCTGTCCACGATGAACAGGGGGAAGCCCGACGTGATGTGCTCGATGACATTGGCCTGCCAGTTTCCGAGGATCGCATTCTCCACGCCGCTCCAATTCGAGCCGAAATGCTTGCCCTTTCCGAACGGCAGATCGTAGACGACGCTGGCGGTGAAGTTCTGCGTGAGATCGATCTGCGACAGGCCCTTATCAGCCTGCGACGCTCCCGGCAGCGGGTAGTACATGGCGCCGATATTGCTCCCGAGCCCGTCCGAAAGTCCGTTATCGAAATTCTTCGAATAGGTGTAGCCGATGAGCGCGTAAAGCCCATGCCTGGCGCTTCGCGTCTCCGCTTTAACTTGGAGCGAATCGTAGCGCGAATTTCCGTTGTCATACTGGTCGTAAACGTCCCCGATCGTCTCGGCCGGGTTCAGCGGATTCGCCGGCCAGGGCACCGCTGTGATACCGCACCCAAACGTGTAGCCCGGCACGGTGCCGCACCCGGTCGGCGAGGCCAGGTTGACGTTCTGGCCATCTTCCAGCAGATGCGCGCTACGCGCCCCAGCGTAACCGACGGTCAATACGATCTGTCCGGGCAGTTGGCGCTCCACATTCACGTTGAACTGCTGCACCACGCCCGGTCTGAAGTTCAGATTCTGCGCAGTCACGGCTCCGCCGTATTCGGACGGACTGGTCGGCGGAGTAAGCAGCGGAGTGAATCCCTGGGAAATACTGGTCCCGAATGGCGGCTCGAGCGCTCCAAAGAAAGGCGGGTTCGCCCACAAACCCTGGGCGCCCTGGTTCCAGGACGAATCGTGGAAAATACCGTACCCCAGACGTATGGCTGTCTTGCGATCGCCGCGCGGACTCCAGGCGACGCCAATGCGAGGCTCGAGATCCCACTTATAAAGGGAAATTCCCAAAGCCGGACCCACACCGTTCTGACCCGGCACCAGAAACGCGCCGTTGGTGAAGTCAAAGTCGGATTGCCGGTTAAACGCTTCCTTGATAGGCGTGAGGAAAGCCCAGGCGACACCGAGATTCAGCGTCAGGTTGGGCGTGGCGCGCCAGTCGTCCTGAACGTAGGGCCGAATCAGCTTCCAGCGGCGTCCCGTGGTGGTGCCATCGAAAGTCTGATCGTGCTCACTGTAAACAGGAAGGCCGAGCAGAAAATCCGCAAACGTATTTCCGGTCGCAATCGAAGGGCAACCGGAGCCGGAGCAGGCGCTGAACACGGGAGCGAACACCCAAAAGCCGTCCTGGAACTCGTTGGTGTCGGTGTTCATCTGGTTGTCTCGAAATTCGCCGCCGAATTTTATGTCGTGATTGCCGCGGATGGCGTCAAAGGTGTCGCCCACGAAAAACACGTTGGTGCCACCCTGGAAAGGAGCAAAACCGCGGTCCCCCAGCGCCACATAGCTGCTTCCGAGATCGATGTCCGTCAACCCGCAACTGATGCCGCCGAGATTGGCTCCTGGAATACCCAGCGCGCGCGCCTCGCAGGTGCCGCTCCCGTAGGAAAGGATGTGATTGAAGATGCGGTTGTAGCCGGCGGTGAACTGGTTGATGCTGGTCGGAGAGAAAATGTGCGTCTCCGAGAGCGCGGCATTCCGGCCATGATCATTAAGGTTCTGCGTGCTGGCGAATCCGCCGGGCTGGGCCACGAAGCCCGGAAAGCCCGAAGGTTGAAACTCCGTTGCCTGGTCGTAACTGAAGCGCGCGAAGATCGAATCCTTGTTCGAGAAATTGTGGTCCAGCCGGATGTCAAATTCTCCCTCGTTGAGGGCCTTGGCCGGAGCAGCCACATAATCGTTCACCAGCGTTCCGGGGACATTCGGCACGGGAAACAGCTTCGACAGGCTTGCGGCCAGCGGGTCGATCAGGCTGGTCGGAATCTTATTGCAAGGCGTGCCCGTACCCAACTGCTGGCCCTGCGCGTTCGTCGGCAGCGGATTGCCGCTGGAGTCGCACATGAAAGGCACGTTGGAACCGTAAACTTCGCCGCTGAAAGGGGTGGATCCGCCGCCGCCATAAGGATTGTAGAGTTGAGGCGAGTCCACGTAGGGTGCAGTGAAATCGCCGGCGATCATGGCGGGCGTGGGGATGGTTCCCACCTGGGTGATCCCCTCACGCAGCCGGCGTCCCTGATAGTCGATGAAAAAGAAGGTTTTGTCCTTCTTGATCGGCCCGCCCAGCGACCCGCCGAACTCGTTCTCGTTGAATTGCTCGCGATTGGTGGCGAAAAAGCTGCGCGCGTCCAGATCGGTGTTGCGCAGGAATTCAAAAAGCGTGCCGTGAAAATCGTTCGTGCCGGACTTGGTGGTGATCAGCACGGTCGGACCCCCGCGCGTGCCGTATTCCGCGGAATAATTGTAGGTCAGCACCTTGAACTCGTTGATGGCATCGATGGAAGGCAGAATCGCAGTGCCGCCCGCCGTCAGCTCGTTGTTGTCCACGCCATCGTAAAGCCAATCCGTGCTGTTCGCGCGCGATCCGCCCACCGAGAGCGAAAAGGAGCCGCGGATCGAGACTTCGCTACTGGCGCCGCCATTGAAAAAGCTCGTAGGATTCGTCTCCTTCACGGTACCCGGCGCGAGCGTGGCGAGTTGGACGAAATCCCGGCCGTTCAGGGGAAGCTCGGCCACCTGCTGCGAGTTGATCACCTGGCCGAGCGTTGGATTGGCAGTCTCGACCGCCACCGCCGTCGCCGAAACCTCAACCTGCTGGTGGACGGCCGCCGTGGTCAGGGTGAAATCGATTTCCCGGTTCTCATCCACCTGCAAGGTGATGTCTTTTTGTGTCGCTTCCTGGAACCCGGTGAAGTCCACCGTGATCGTGTAATGGCCGATCGGCAGAAAGGGGACGTGGTAAGTACCGTCGGCGTCGGTCTTGAATGTCCGCGAGACGCCGGTATCCTGCGAGGTCACGGTCACGGTTGCGCTCGCGATGGCGCCTCCCGTGGCATCGGTGATGGTGCCGAACAGAGTGCCGGTCGATTGGGCAAGCAGATTTGAGCCGGCACCGGCTAGAGGCAGGCACAGTATGGCCAAGCGCATCAGCGATGAAACACGTGTCATCTATCCCTCCTGGAGATCCGCTTCTTCCACCGACGCTTTGTCTGGTTTCTCGTCCCCGCCTTACAGCCGCCCGACACGGCTGGAGACAATTAAATCGACCACGTATGAAACTGTCAAGATTTTTTGAGATAACTTGATGCGTTGACGCAGATTAAATAATTCGATCGATGGACACGGCGACCTGAGAGCACCGGAGTTACCTGAGGAACGAGAACAGCAACTCCTTCCAGCGAGGCACATCGATCGCCCAGCAGACTCTGGCGTTCGGTGGGCGGTCAAGGAGCGAGGACCATCTTGGACGATTCCGCGGGTCGCCGGCGACGTTAAGACGATCGACCACGGTCATGCCGCGCGTCAGCTCGCTGCGCGTCTCCACATCAACGTAATGATCGTACCAGGCGGTTCCAATAGAAGGGTCGAGCGCGACGGCCATCGCGACGGGATCGGGCAGGCAAATCCCGTCTTCGCCGGTCTGCGTCATCAGGGCCTGGCGAGCATAGCTGTTGCTTTCAATTGCAAAGCGCGCCCGAGGATTGTTCCAGCTCAGCACGCCTTCGATTTCGGCCGGACTGAGGACGGCTTCGCCGCGGCAGAGCTGCCAGCCAACCAATTCGACGCGCAAACCGCTGTGAAGGACTACCCGCGCGGCTTCGGGATCGACCCAGATGTTGAATTCGGCCGCCGGCGTGACGTTCCCTTCGCAGCACGGGTTCCCGCCCATGACCACGGTGCGGCCTATACCGGCGACGATGCCGGGCTCGCGCAATAGCGCCAGGGCGATGTTGGTCAGCGGTCCCAGCGTCACCAGGGTGAGACCGGGGTTCGCGTGAATGGTTTCGATGATGGCGTCAACCGCGTGCTTCGCGGCCGCGGTCCGATGGCGGGGACGAAATCCGTGATCGCCGAGACCGTCCTGGCCGTGAAACCAGGTTGCGTCCTGGTGAGCCCGCATCAGAGGCTTCGAAGTACCGGCATAAACAGGGAGATCGGCGCCGCAGAGTTCGACCGCGTAGAGCGCATTGCGCGTGCCTTGTTCCAGGCTGACATTTCCAGCCACAGTGGTGATGGCCGCCACGCAGACGTCCGGAGCGCCCAGAGCCATCAGCAGGGCGACGGCGTCGTCCGACGCGGTGTCGGTATCAATGAGGAAGGCGCGAGGCATTGCCGGGAGCGCTGGGTTTGCCCGTCGGTCGACTCTGAACGTGGCAGCGGCCCGCTGGTCGCGCCATCCCTTGACCCGCCACAGCAAACGTCACGATCGCCCCCTGCGGCACAGCCAGGAATCCAAAGCGAACGCCCGTCAGGATCTCTTGGGGCCGTCGATCTCGGCGATCTTCGTGTCGAGGTACAGAAGCGCGGCCTCCAATTGCTCCCGGTGCTGAGGATGAACGGCTGCGGCCAATTCCCTCAGGATGCGCGTGCGCGAAAGCTCAAGACCCCCGCGCGCTTGCTGCCCTACCCGCGACTGAGGATCGCCACGCTTTGAGGGCGCAGAACGCCCGGCCGCGGCCGATTCCTGCTGCGACTCGACGGACTTGCTTTCCCACCCCCGAGCCATGACTTAAGTTTGCCATGAAACCGGCCCGGAAATCACGGTGCATCTGTGACAGCGCTCTCTGCTATACTCCGCCGTCGAGCAACAGCGAGCCGCGAGAGGGGGTCTTATGATGCCATACGTCATCACGAAACGAACACGGGCGATTGCCGCCGCTATGGTCTTGGCGATCTCGGGCCCATCGGCCCTCGCAGGGCACCATGTCCAGGCTGGTGAGCAGCAGAACGCCGCCTCGAGCGCCGCCACTTTCATTCGCTGCGGGACCTTGATCGACGAGAAGTCTCCGCAGCCGCTCAAGAACGCCCTGATTGAGGTGTCCGGAAACAAGATCGTGTCGGTCACGGCCAACGCCGCGGCATCGTCGAAGTCCGGGCCAGGCACATGGATCGATCTCGGCTCGGAGACTTGTCTGCCAGGGCTGATCGATACCCACACGCATACGCTGCTGCAAGGCGATCAGAGGCCCGGACAGTACGAGGAGCAGATTCTGAAGTGGTCGCTGCCCTATCGCACCATTCGCGCCACGCAGTCCGCTCAGCGCGCGCTCGATTATGGCTTCACCACGATCCGCGATCTTGAAACCGAAGGCGCATACTATGCGGACGTTGCGCTGCGAAACGCGATTCGCGAAGGCGTTGTGCCCGGACCACGAATGAAAGTGGCGACGCGCGCGCTCGACACCACCGGCGCCTATGCTCTCATCGGCTATGACCCCGCGCTGACCTTGCCTCACGGCGTGCAGGTGATCGATGGGCCGTACGAGGCGCGTAAGGCCGTGCGCGAGGAGATCTCGAATGGCGCGGACTGGATCAAGGTGTATGCCGACAGGAGCGTCTACCACGGCCCGGGCGATACCATGGAGAGCATCCCGACTTTCACGCTGGAAGAGTTGAACGCCATCGTGGACGAGGCCCACCGCGAGCGGCATCCGGTGGCGGCGCACGCCATGGGTCTCGAAGGCGTCCACAACGCTGTCGCCGCAGGAGTCGATTCAATCGAGCATGGCGCTTACATCAGCGACGACGACATGAAGACCATGCTCGCACGCGGCATCTACTACGTGCCGACGCTTTACATCTTCATCTACGCAGACCAGATTCACGCCGCCGAAGGGTTTCAGGGATGGCGGGGCGGCACTGCCATCCATGCCGAGACCTTCCGACGGGCGCACAAAGCCGGCCTGAAGATCGCCTTTGGGACCGACGTGGGCGGCTTCGAATGGACCATCAATCCGGCCAAGGAGTTCGCGTACATGGTCCAATACGGCATGACACCTGCGGAAGCGATCCGCTCCGCCACCGTGACCGCGTCCGAACTGCTCCGCATGCAGAGTGAGGTCGGAACCATCGAACCGGGGAAGTTCGCCGACGTGGTCGCGGTCCCGTCCGATCCGCTGGCCGACATCGGCGCGCTCGAGCACGTCAGCTTCGTGATGAAGGACGGCGTGGTGTGCAAGAACGACAAATGATCACGCGTGAATCGGAAAAGGGATGAAATAAGTAAATTCATCCCGGAACTGAAGAAGGAGTCTGTATGTTCTCCACTCGTTTCGTTTTGGTCGTCTCTATCTTCTCGATCATCCAGCCAGCGTTTAGCCAACAGGCGAAAAAGAAGCTTGAAACGACCGATCAGTTGCCAGTTCACAGTTATCCCGTTTCTGGCAAAGTCTCAGATCTCCTGAATGATGATGCGGCCCTGTCGAAGATCGCTTCGGCGCTTGAACGTGACCTTCTCAACGATCTGCAGGACTATGACATCGCGGACAAAACGACGCTCAAGGCGTATTACAACTCCCTGATGGAAACCGCCTGGTTGAGCGGCCATTACGACGAGGCCCTCGCTTATTTGCAAAAAAAGAATGCATTGGAAGATAAGCCCGCGGCTAAGGCTATGGCGGGTCTTGTTGACCAGCCACTGCTGGACGGGGCGAAAGCAGGGCCTGAACAGGCCCGCCAGGTCTTCGAGTCGGAGTTTGCCGCACGCGTGGCGAAGATGCCCTGGGAGACTGTGCAGAATGAGGTGAAGGAACTGAAGGCGCGGTTGGAGATCTACTCGCCGAACTTCATGGCCGGCATGGTCGAACAGCACTACGACACACTTGCGCAGAAGAAGGGGACTATTCCCAAAGAAGCAGCGATGGACATCGTCGACACGCGCATCATGATCCGCGAGGTTCTTCCTCACAAGGATTTCATAATTGAGCAATTGCGCGTGCTTATTTCGGCCCATCAGGTCGAGAAAAGGGACATCTGGGCGGAGCGCACCGTCACGTTCTCCGAAAGTGATCATCTTACGCCCACCGTGATCGCTATCTGGGATGTCGGTGTCGATCCCAGCGTCTTCCCGGGACGGATGTGGATCAATACCAAGGAAATCCCGAACAACGGCAAGGACGATGACGGAAACGGGTACGTTGATGACGTATACGGAATCGGCTGGGACTGGTACGGCAAGAAGAATGTGGGGCCTTTGCGGGAACTGCACATGACCCAGGCCGAAATCGAACCCTACAAGCAATATGCCAAGGGCGTAAACGACATGAGGGCGAACCTGGATACGCCTGAATCTGCGGAATTGAGGAGAAAACTTTCTACCCTGCAAAAAGACGAGGTCCGGCCGTTCATGGAAGGAAACATACTGTACGAAATGTATGCCCACGGCACGCACGTTGCGGGAATCGCTTTGGCCGGGAACCCGGCGGGCAGGGTGCTGGTAATCAGGAACGACTGGCCGGAACAGTTCATCCCGCCGCCCCCGAACCAGGAGTGGGCGGAGGGTATGGCAGCGATGCTGCGTGACTCGATCCGGTACCTGCGCGACAACGGAGCCCGCACGGTGAACATGAGTTGGCGTTTCACGGCGCAGGAAATCGAACACGACATGGAGGCCAGCGGAAGCGGCGGCACGGTGGAAGAGCGCCATGTTACGGCGGCGCGCTATTTGCGCATGATGAATGACAGCTTCGTAGAGGCCATCAGGAGTGCGTCGAACGTTCTCTTCATTGCCGCCGCAGGCAACAGCGACAGCGATTCGCGATTTGACCAGGCGATCCCAGCTTCCTTGGATCTGCCCAATACTATTACGATTGGAGCGGTGGACAAGGGTGGCGACGAGGCCTCCTTCACGAGCTTCGGTAAGGTCGACGTGTATTCCAACGGATACCAGGTAGACAGCGTGGTACCGGGCGGGGATCACCAACGCTGGAGCGGAACCAGCATGGCGACCCCGCAGGCAACGAATCTCGCTGCCAAGCTGCTTGCGAAATACCCGCAGCTCACCGCCGTGGAGCTAAAGAAATTAATCATCGACGGTGCGGACGAGAAGCTTGTCACCGGACGGAAACTTCGCCTTCTGAACGAGAAACGATCTTTCGCACTGGCTGCGCAGTACGCTAGGGACGAACCGAAATGATATCGGTGCAACGCGATAGCTGAAACGTGCAGGACAAATCTACGAATACAAATCAGAGAGGATTCCTACGAGTAACCGACGAGTGGAGCGAGGCGACAAATCTTTGGAAGTAGGGATGAGCGGAAAATGCACTCGTGTCGCCACGACAATTTCGTCGACATCGAAATGGGCGCAGCGACAGTGTTTCATCAACTTGGACCTTTAGAGATGGAACTGATCGTGTTACTCCTTCCGCCCCGACCGGTTTGGTGGAGTTAGTGCAGAAGGTGGGGCTGCCGGAGACTAAGTCTGATTATAATGACTCGGACCTCACGCCAGTTTGAGGGATGCACCTATGAAATCAATCACACACCGTCCGGAAGCCTGTCTAACCATTTTCCTTCTGCTCGCAGTTCTGGCCACCGCGCAGGACAAGCCCACGCAGGACAAATTGGCGCAGACCCCGCCCGCTCAACCACCAGCCCCGTTGGTCTCGCCTGAGGTACATGCCGACGGCAGCGTTACGTTCCGTCTCCGAGATCCGAATGCGACAGAGGTTAAAGTTGGGGGTGAGTGGGACCAGACAGCTTATTTGCCCATGCAGAGGCATGGTCAAGGGGTCTGGAGCGTCACCACTCCCGCCTTGGCTCCCGACTACTACGGATACCTTTTCATCGCCGACGGTGTTGCCGTGGGTGGCCCTTCCAATTACGACGTGGTACCCAATCTGCTTTACTCAGCGAGCATCTTGCATGTTCCCGGGCCCCGCTCGCTGCCTTGGGAAGTGAACGATGTGCCACACGGAGTTATCCATCATCATTTCTACAAGTCAGCAGTCGCGCAGGACGACCGTGACTATTACGTGTACACTCCTCCGGATTACGATCCCGCCGCGAAGCAATCGTATCCCGCGCTTTACCTTCTTCATGGCTACGGCCTCGACGCGAGAGGCTGGACGGCGGTTGGCTACGCGAACGTGATTCTCGACAATCTGATCGCACAGAGTAAGGCGAAGCCCATGATCGTGGTAATGCCGCTTGGCTACGGGACGACGGAGTTACTCGATCTGGGAGCGGGCTATCGGTTCTCGGGCCATACAGCCTTGCGCGACACCAACTACAAGAAGTTCAGCGAAGCGTTGCTTACGGAAGTCATGCCGCGAGTCGAAGACGAATACAGAATCACAAGAGATCGCAATGCGCGGGCGATTGCCGGATTCTCGATGGACGGGTCAGAGTCTCTGCTCACCGCGCTAAATAATCTCGACAAGTTTTCTTGGATCGGGTCCGTCAGTATGGGTGGTATTCCCGAAGACTTTCAAGAGGATTTCCCCTCTCTCGATGCAAAAGCAGTTCAGCAACTGCATCTGCTTTGGATCGCATGTGGCACCGAGGATAATCTGCTCACGATCAATCGCAGTCTGCGAAGCTGGTTCGGCACCAAGGGCGTGAAGGCGACTGAGATCGAAACGCCGGGGAATCACACG
>JASHPE010000007.1 GCA_030038235.1 Terriglobia bacterium | reverse complement strand
CTCCTGTGTAGCCGCTCTTCTAAACGCGCCAAAGCCTGGGCTTCGGCTTCACGCTTGGGATCACCTTCGGTGAGGCGCCGGGCCATGGTGGCAAGGAAGCCGAGGCGGTTTTGAACGTCTGCCAGCTTCGCGTGGTCCTCAAGCCATTGTGTATCCGCCTCGGCATGCCTGACCATGAGCCACGGCAGCGCTTCAACGATCCGCGCCTCCAAATTCGGCTGAGCCAGCGCTTCGAGCAACACCTGGTGGGGGTTCTTCCTGGGCGCATGCTTCCGAAGGTAGGCGAATCCAGGATAGCCGAGCGCTCCAAGTTCATCGACTAGCTCCTCCGCTCCCGGCCGAGATTCCGCCGGCAGGTCGGTCGCAGGCGGCAGGACGCTGGAAGACAATCCGTATACGCGCATCATCTTCGTTGCCACGCGACGGGTCAGTTGTCTCGCTCCGGCTTCGAGCATGGAGAGATACGATTGGGAGACCCCCAACCTACGTGCGGAGGTCTGCTGAGACCAGCCGAGCTTCAGCCGTGCCGCTCTCAAAGTCCCTACGTCCATAAACGAATGATATCACAAATGCTGTGATAAGCCTCCATCAGAGTGGCCATTTCTCGTGCTTTGGGAGAAAAGAGGCCCCGGGGCATGCACGAAGCCCCGAATGGCTCGCTAGGCGGGTTCGTCGGTGGGCTCAATGTCGGGCGTCGGCTCTTCTTGGCGCTCCGCGCGCGTTGGACCGGCAGGCATTACTGTGGAGATCCTGAGCGCTTTCCGTGGTTGATAACAAGGGCGGTGCCGGAGGCACTCACCGCGGCCGGACAATCTGGCCAGAGCTGGCGAATGATCTTTAGGCACTGAATGATCTGCCTGCGGAAGTCTCGCTCGCGAAGGTTTTCCGAGTTTCCGAGTTGTGAAATTAAACCCTCCGGGCCAAAAAGGGGAATGTCGGTGCGGCCTTTGGCGGTCCAAGATCTCCAGGTAAGCCAGACATACAAGTCGAGAGTGCCCGGTGAGTCGGCTAGCGCGCGCACCACGTTCAGGTCCGCTGGAATGGGGTGCTCCTGAATCTCTCTCCAGAATTCCTCCGAGAGCACGATGAGATTCTCGCGCGGAACATCGTCCTTCAAGACGCCGTCGTCGCTCGTGTTGAAATACCAGAGGCGTAGATCCTTGACGAATCGAAAGCTCGTGCGGGTCATGACAACGGCTTCCCCATCCTGCTCGTCGCTGGCAAAATAGAAGGTAGAGTAGAAGATGCGCTCGAAGCCGGCAATCAGGCGTTTGTAGTAGCGGCCGTCCTTGGGCAATTGAAAGGTGTCGAGAATGCTTGCCGCCGAGCGGAAGCGAATGACCCGGCTTTTGTTCCAGGTCGCCATCGAAGCGATCCAGATCAGCAGCAAGCGATCTTGGCCGAATGGCAGGCCGTAATCGGGATGGCCAAGAACCCGGAGTCTGAAGCAGCCGTTCTGTCGCGAGTACTCCAGGGTGTGCTTGGCGGGCCGGCGAATCGGAATACCGCAAAGGACGAAGGGGCGTGCGCTGAAGGCACACTTCCGGGGTGCATCAGGGTCGTGTGCGCGTGCAATAGCGTCGAGTTTCTTCAGCTTGCGCTTGGTGATTCCGCAAGAGGAGAGTACGGATCGGAGTGCTTGCGGCCCAGACGCGCGTGTCGCCGCGACTGGCCGGCCGAGAGTCGGGCTCGGAGACACGTCCACCCTCAGCCCTTTCGGCCGTCTTCTGACGGGTCATCTGAGTTGTCTCCACTTGGGGCGTCAGGGTTGTCTGCAGGTGCTGTCGCTTCAGGGCTCTGGCCGTTGCGGCTGCATTGCGGATTTTGCCTTCGTTGTTGCGAGTTTGCCGAGGCGGGTGGCTGATTTGGCGCAGAATCAATAGATCGTAATAAACTCTGGATCTGCGTATCGGGGTTCGAATCCCTGCCTCCCAGCCATCCTGTTTTCAGCTAAATTCAGCACCATCACCCCAGAAGCCGGGAGCGGCTTGGTTTCTCGGAACGACTCCTTATCGTAGAATCGGCGACCGTTTTTTGGCGCTTCAAACTGAGCATTTTAGGATATCGACCTCAAGCCGCCGCATATTCCTAATCGGCCGAACCTACCGCAACTTTCCACGAATCACGGTGATCGACCCGACCGGCAGCGTATACATGCCGTCGGGGGCTGGAGTCATCGTTGTGTTCTTGTTTTCGCTGGGGGTGTTGCAATATTGCACGAGGGCGACAGCTCCTTTGAAAGAATGCTCGACGTGACTGGCATCGTCGATGACAAGGTGGATCTGGTGCCCGGCATGTAGATCGTGATTGATCAGCATCAGCGACCAATTTCCATCCGGGCGATGCACAGCGTATGAGGTGATCACGGTGCGTCCGGCGGCGTCCTTGAGGTCGGCCGAGGCGGGAAAAATCTGGTTCGCTCCCCCGCCGTGCTGCAACCACTCGAAGTTGATCATGTGCGCCGAAGTGAAGGGCGTGTATTGCGGAGTGCCGTAAGCCCCGCCGCCATTGGCCCCGCCGCCGTAATTCCAGCGATCCGAGGCGCCATTATTGATAGCCGGCCGGTAGAACGCCTTGCCTCCGCCGGCAAAGAAGGTACCGAAGGCGTCCGATTCCCAGAGGGCGCGACCCGTCACGCCGAGGTATCCTTTGCTGCTTCCTCCGGCCGTGATGCCGCTCTCGGAAATGATCAGCGGCACGTCTTGAGGAACGCCGTCCTCGCGCCACATGAGCAGGACGTGCTTCATGATTCCGGGCTCGATGTAAAGCGTGTCCCACTCGTCCGGCGGACTGCCTCCGTTGACCATGAACGGATAGTGCTCGAACGACATGAACGAGAGGTCCTGCAGATGTCCGTGGGCCTTAAGATAGTCGATGAAGCGGGCCATCCACGACGTGCGTCCCTGGTCGTCGGCCCAGAGGGTGATGTCCTTGTCGACACCCTCAAAAACCGGGCCGCCCAGAGTCGCGTCGGGAGTGAGCTTGTGAATGGCGTCCGCCCACTGGCAGTAGAGCGCCGCGTAGTCCTCCGGCATGGTGTGCTTGCCGTCGCACTCCTCGCCCATCTCGATTCCCACAACCGGATAGCCGCGCTTGTGGATGTACGCAACCTCGTTGGCGGCATCGTGGGGCGTGCCATAAATCACCGTGACGGGGACGAGCGCCGGGTGCCCCATGGTCAGGCCGCTGGTAAAGAAATTGTCCATGCCGTTGTATTCATCGTGGCCGCCGGTGATCAGATTATCGGCCTCGTGCCAGGGATCGATCGAAGAAGCGCAGAACGACCCGGCGGTATCTTCTGCCGAACCGGGAAAGGCCCCACCACCGCCGCCGTGACGTCGCTCGCGTGGCTTTGAAGGTCCTGGTTCCACGCCGTTTGCCGGATACACAATCGAGTAGGTCCCGGAGGCGTCCATCGTCCCGGCCGACAGCGTCTGGAGCGCATAGCCCACGCAATTTCGGATGTCCCCGGCGCCATGCGTGTCGCAGGTTCCGGAGGATTTCGACATCAGGACGCGCAAGAATCGGGCGGTAATTGGATTGTCGCCAAGCTTGAGATGCACGTCCCCGCCCTTGCCGTTCGTCACGGTACCCGACGGGAAAGCTTTCCACGCGCCATTCGGTCCCATGTCCCAGTCGAGCGCGTTGTTGTCGCCGATCCAGTACTGAACAACGTAGGTGACGGCATAAGGATTCACCCATTGGATGTGGATCGCATCGACGGCCCGCGCCGTGCCCATATCGATCACGACCCATTGCGGGTGCAGCGCGTCGCTTTCGCCTGTGAAATGGCTGGTCAGGTAGGGATTGCTCTTCCAGTAGCTTTGAGGGCCCTCCACCAAGGGCTCGTCGCCGCTGGTCATGAAGTCGCGATGGGGCAGCGAATAGGAATAGCCGTAGTGGATCGGTTCGCCCAGATCAGCGCTGCCTGTAAAATATCCGCTCTTCGTGGCGGCATCGCTCCAGGTGCCGTTTGGGTTCCAGTGCCATGCGGCCAGGCGCAGCTCGCTGTTGTTCCGCATGGTGATGGAGCCCCAACCGAGGTTCTTTACCCCCTGAATCGTCTCGGGTTTGCTGAGGTTGTCCACCTGCGCCTTGGTCAGATCGTCCATCCATGCCCCGGTGGCCGTGTCGGGATAGATCGTATTCAGGATGTGCCCCGGCGTCACGTCAACGTGGACCGTGGCGACCGAATTGTCTGTGCCCGCCTGCGGAGCCGTTTGTGCGTGAACCCGGAAAAGAGCGTGGCTCGACATAGCCACCAACGCGAGCGCGGCGGTGACGGCAATACACACAAGCATGCGAGACGAAATTCGTGTGAACAAACCAATAGTCATGGTGGGTGCTCCTTAACAAACGTGAGGGTCAAATAGAGGATTCCAGATCGTCTCCATAACCCAAGAGGGCGCGGCCCTTTCGTCTGCCTCCTCTTGAATCTGCCTTTCGTATCCCGTCAGGCCCGGTCGAACTTCGCTGATTCTGAGCGCCAGTATACAGCCAGAGGCGTTTTCGCAGTGATTGATTCTGGCATATGTCTTGGGAAGCACCGCGAGACTGACGTATCGCACGAGCGTCAAACAAGGTAAACTCGACGTTTCCGCAGCGGCGTTACATCTACTGACTTTCCGATATGGCCGACTCGCCAAGTAATCGAGGAATTATCCGCACGGTCGACGTTTGCCGTCACTACCAGATGGGTGACTCGGTCATCCGCGCCGTGGATGGAATCTCCTTCGAGATTGGGCCCGGCGAATTCGTGGCCTTGCTGGGAAGTTCCGGCTCCGGAAAGTCGTCGCTCCTGAACCTGATTGCCGGCCTCGACCGGCCCACCTCCGGCGAGGTGCTGGTCAACGGTTCGAAGCTCGCCGAGATGACCGGCGAGGAACTCGCGCACTTCCGCCGCTACAGCATCGGTATCGTCTTTCAGGCCTTTAACCTGATTCCGACCATGACGGTTATGGAAAATGTCGAGCTGCCGCTGCGCCTCGCCGGAACCGGCCGCGAGAGCCGCGGCGCCGTGGTTCGCAAAGCCCTCGATCAAGTGGGTCTCAGCCGGCGGCTCGACCATCGTCCGGGGGAACTCTCCGGCGGCGAACAGCAGCGAGTGGCACTCGCCCGGGCCCTCGTCAACTCTCCACAAATCCTGCTTGCCGACGAGCCAACGGGAAACCTTGACAGCCGCACCGGCCTGGAGATCATGGAGCTGATCCACGACTGCAACCAGCGCCTTGGCATGACCGTGCTGCTGGTGACCCACGAACGGGCGCTGGCCGGCCGGTACGCAGCACGGGCGCTCTTCCTTTCTGACGGCAAGCTCGCGCCCGAAGATGGCGACCCGGCAACCCCGGCTCCGCCTGAGTCGCCGGCCGGAGGTGCGCTGTGAAGGTCCGCGACCTCGTCGAACTCGCAGGCCGAAATCTGCGCGAGTCTGCACTGCGCAACGCGCTGACAACCCTCGGCATCGGCGTGGGAGTCGCGTCTTTGGTGGCGATGCTGGCCCTCGGTGCCGGGCTGCAAGCGATGGCCACTCGGCGCCTCGAAAAGTCCGGACTGTTCGACACCGTGATCGTCAGTTCGCGGCGCAGCGAACGCGGTCCCGGCCGTTCCGAAACTGACGAGAATTCGGCTTCGAGCCCGCTCCTCGACGAGAAGGCGCGCCTGGCCATCGAGCGGATTCCCGGTGTGACTGAGGCGGCTCCCGAGGTTGATTTCGGCACGGAGGTACGATTCGACGGCAAACCGTACCCGTCCGCAGTTGCCGGTCTGCCGATGTCCTCTCGCGACCGCGAAGCGTTTGAAGGCATGCAAGGAGCGTTCTTCTCCTCGGGCAGCGCTCAGGAGGCGATCTTGCGGCAGGAGTTCGCTGAAGATCTTCTTGGATTGAAGCATCGTCCGGCAGAGAGTTCAAAAAGCACTGGCGAGGCGACTGCCGCCGTGCGGCCGCTGATCGGGAAGAATCTGACGCTGCGCTACGCGGAGCGCGTTAGCGGCGCGCAGGGAGCGGAGCCCGCTACCGACGCCGGTGCGTTTTCCGTAGTCCCTCGGACTGCGACCCTGCGCATCGTCGGGATCATTGATGAGAGTCCGGAAGGCATGCGCGGCCCGAGCGGGGCATCGGTGTTCATTCCCCTGACATTTGCCGAGAGCTTGCACGTCCTGCTCCCCTCGGACTTGCGCGAAGGCGAGACCACTCTGGCCACGCCCGCTTATCGCACGGTGAGCGTCCGGGTGAAGAATCCGGCAAATACCCAGGCCGTTGAAGACGCGGTCAAGAAAATGGGCTTTAACGCCTTCTCGGCGCTCGACGCGGCGCACAGTCTGCAGCGCTTCTTCGCCGTCCTCAACTTGTTTCTCGGTATCTTCGGCAGCCTGGCGCTGGCCGTGGCGTCGCTCGGGATAGTCAACACGCTGGTGATGGCGATCCTCGAACGACGGCGCGAAATTGGTATCCTGAAGGCACTCGGCGCGACGGACGCCGACGTTAAGAAGCTCTTCTTTGCCGAAGCGGGCGCCATGGGCGTGCTTGGTGGGGTGTTGGGCGTGGCGATGGGCTGGGCCCTCGGCAGGGCCATCAATGGTGGGACGAACGTCTATTTGCACACCCAGAACCTGCCTTCGGAGTCCATTTGGCTTGTGCCCTGGTGGCTGGTTGCGGGCGCCATCGGCTTCGCGGTCGTGGTCAGCATGGTGTCAGGCTTGTATCCGGCGGCGCGGGCCGCGAAACTTGACCCGGTGAAAGCGCTCCGCTACGAATAGGCATTCATGAACCGAATTGCTCGCGGACATCTCCGCTGGACGATGACCGTGCTGTTGATGCTCACGGCGGGGGCGACCCCCGCCCAAACACCCGCAGCACAGACGAACCCCGAACCGCAAGGCCGCATCGAGTGCGCGGCGATGGCGAGCAAAATCCTGAAGACCCAGGTGCGCTACTGCGCCTTTCTACCGCCCTCTTACGATTCCGCTGCCGCAGAGGCGTCGAAGGCCGGGGCCGTTCCTCGACGCTATCCGGTGCTTTACTTCCTCCATGGCCTCGGCGACAACGAGCGGTCATTGGTCAATACCGGCGCTTGGAATAATGTGGAAGACTTGCGCGCCACGCACAAAATCGGGGATTTCATAATCGTCACGCCGGATGCCGGGCACAGTTTTTACGTCAATGATCGGGGAGTCCGCTACCCTTACAACGACTTCTTCATCCGCGAATTCATGCCCTTCATCGAGCATCACTACTCGATTCGCGACGACCGCACCGCCCGTGGAATCACGGGCTTCTCCATGGGCGGCTTTGGCGCGCTTCATTTTGGATTCGCCTATCCGAAGCTGTTCGGTTCGGTCAGCGCCGAAAGCCCAGCGCTGATGCCCTCTCCTCCGCGATTCGCGAGTGGCGCGGATTCGGGATCGTCTGGGGCCGAGGTCATCAGCGAGGCTTTTGGCAATCCCATTGACCTCGATGCCTGGAATGAGAACAGTCCGTTCGAGCTCGCCCGGCGCAACGCTGCCGAAGTGAGGAGGCTCAAGATTCTCATCGACTGCGGCCAGGACGATGACTATGGATTCAACCGCGGCACGGGCGTTCTCGGCGAGGAGCTGAAGAGCCTGAAAATCGCAGCCGACGTGCAGATTTATCCTGGCCGCCATGATGTCACCTATTTCCTCGCTCACTTCGGACAGGCCCTCGAGTTTCATTGGAGGGTTTTTCAGACGGCCGAACGTTAGCCTGACAGTCGCACGCCGAGGGCTTAGCTGGTCGGGGCACAATACGGCCCGAGCGCTTCGAAGCACCGGCGAGCGACCGCTCGCGGGTCGCCTTTCGTGAACTGATCCCCAAAAAGCTCCGTGCTCAGATTTCCCGCGTAGCCAAGGCGCGCCAGTGCCGCGGTGATCAGGCGCAGCGGCACCACGCCTTCGCCTGGCGGCAAGCGATCGGGTTCGCTCAGCAGTTCGCGCGGCTTGGTATCGGGCAGGTCATGAAAGTGGACGTGCTCGATGTTTCCGGGACGCAGATCCTTCAGGTCCTCGAACTTGCTGATGCCCGCGAAGAAGTGATGCACGTCGAGACAAACGCCGACGTTCGGCTGCCGCGCCTCGCGCAGCACCTTGAGCGCGGTTCCGAGCGAGCCGATGAGCGCCGAACGGCAGATGAATTCGAGCGCGATGCGAACCTTGTACTTCGCTGCAAGCTCCGCCTCGCGTGCAAGGCGCGCGGCTGCCTCGTGCTGATCGTCCGGAGTGACGCTGCCGGAGGCATAGGAAAACACGACATACCGAGGCACGCCCAGCGACTGCGCCAATTCGAAGCTGCCTTCGATTTCAGGAAGCTGCTTATCAAGTGGACCCTGTCCGCGCCAGAGACATCCTTCGCTGGCGCACGCCGAGACCGGCGTAAGACCGTGGTCGCGGAGCATCGCCGTGACTTCGGCCGGTTTCAGATTCTGCTGCCGCAGCTTGTCGAACCACAGCTCGATGTGCCGGAATCCGGCCTCGCTGTACGCGATGCAATCCTGCTCGAAGGGCGCCGCCAGGGTGGTGACCTCGTTAAGGCAGGGGCTGAAGCGGTATGCGGAAGGCGGCTGGGCTTGCCCCGCGCTCAAGCCGGCCGCGGCCAGCGAGGCGGCGATGAAATCACGTCGGTCCATTGGTGTTAATTCTACGCGCCTTCTGCGATAACGAACTCTCTGCTCTCTCTGGCCGGCCAAAGACGAAACACAGAGGTCACGGAGCTCTGTGTCCTCAGTGTTGAAAGCTCTTGAAGTACAGAGGTCACGCAGATTTCGGTTAGTGATGAGCTTCGTGCTCGCAGCCCGGGAACTCGCTCAGATACGCGTTGCCCTGATAATTCAAATCCTGGTGAATGCCGATTTCGGACGTGTAATAGCCGTCCACCGTCATGCGTTTCAGCACCACGAAAAATCGTTCCAGCTCCGTCTCGGGATGCGACTCGTTGGCCGCGGCTTTGGCCAGCGCCTGCGCGGTGGAACTGCGGCTCACTTCCTCTTGCATCGCCTCGAGTCCCCGGCGCCATCGCTGCTGCTCGGCGACGTCGCTGGTCGAAACCATCAGGTCTGCAAACAGGCTGACCTGCGCCGCGTGCGCGCCCGGCGAATGATCGTCGGCAGGGATGATCATTTCCATCAGCTCATCAATCATCCGGTTTTCGTCCTCGCTGAAGAACGCGAGGTGATGGTCGCCCGGCGTCCACGCATAGCCGGACGCTAATCCGTGTGCCGCGACACTTTGCGACGCAGCTTCGGCCAGCGCGCCGAGCGTGACGATTTTGAGCGCTTGCCTGCGTTTCATGAGCTCGCCGACCTACAACGCATTCAGTCTTCGCTGCTGCTTGATGTAATCCGCTGCCCGCGCCGATAGCGCCATGATCGTGAGCGTCGGATTCTTCTCGCTCGACGTCGTGAACGAGCTTCCGTCAGTCACGAACAGATTCTTCACCTCGTGCGCTTGGCAGAATCCGTTGAGCGCGGACGTTTGTGGATCTTTTCCCATGCGAACTGTGCCCACTTCATGACTCGCGAATCCCCCCGGGCCGTTGTCGAGGCTCGAAAACACGGTGCCCTTCAGCCGCGACGCCAGCTGCTGCAGACTCGCATTGTGATCGCGCCACAACGCGCGGTCGTTCTCGCCGAAACGGTAATGAATGACGGGGATCGGGATTCCGTACGCGTCCGTCTGGTGAGGATCGACCGCGACATAATTCTCGCGCGCGGAAACGGCCTTGCAAAACGTGCCGAGGAACAGATATCCGGGCTGTAGCCGGCGGACCTCCGCCTTGAACGGCGCGCCGTAGCCCCGCAGATGCTGTGCCTGATCAGGGAACATGTAAGATTCGAAATTCACCTGAATACCCCAGCCGCCGGCGTAATCGCGCTTGCCTGAGAGTTGATTGTAGCGCGGCACATAGACGTGGTCCGTCGCGCCGTCCTGATTCACAGGCTTCGTACTCGCCAGTTCATCAAGGTAAACGCTGACCCCGCCGCCGATGTGCCCGTGCAGATAGTGTCCAACCACGCCGTTCGAGTTACCGAGCCCGTCCGGATGCTGCGGCGACTTCGAATTCAGCAGCAGGCGCGCCGATTCGATCGTCGCGCAGCACACCGCGAACACACGCGCGCGTACCTGCTCCTCGCTGCGCGTGATGCGGTCGATGAACGAGACAGCCTGCGCGCGGCCACTCGAGTCTGTCAAGATCTCGCGCGCGACGGCGTTCTGGCGCAGTGTGAATCGCCCCGTGGCGCGGGCTTTCGGCAGCACGCAGTCCGGCGTGGTGAAGATCGATGACACGTCGCAGCCATCCATGCAATGTCCGCAGTAGTGGCACGGCGGACGCTGATCGTAAGGCAGGGTGAGCACCGCTTTGCGCACGGGAATCACCGGGATCCCCATGCTCTTCCCGACGCGCGCCAGCACGTGCTCGCTGCATCGCCACGGAAGCGGAGGCAAATAGTGTTTGCCCGCCGGCAGGATCTCGAGATGATCGTCCTGCCCGCACACACCGATGGTCTGCTCGATGTGCTCGTACCAGGGCGCAAGCTCCTGGTAGCTCAGCGGCCAGTCCTCTTCGATGCCGGCAAGCGTCCGCTCGCGGAAATCCCTCGGCGCATAACGCAACGTAACCGCGTTCCAATGCAGCGTGCGCCCGCCGAGCACGCGCACACGGTCTACGCCGATGCCGCTGTCGGTATCCTGATACCGTATGGCCGAAATGTCCTTGGGATAGAACGGCGCCTGCTTCTCGTCGCGCAAGCCGCGATAAGGCAGCTCGTACGGCCACTTGTGCGAAAGGAATCGCGCCGGGGGAACCTCTTCGCCGGCTTCCAGCATGATGACCTCCGCGCCTCCTTCGCAGAGCTCCTTGGCCATCACGCCGCCGGCCGCGCCGGATCCGATCACGCAGACATCGTAGATGTGCATTTGTTCCTGAATCCGGGGTCAGTTGTCGGTTCCCGGTTGTCGGTTCTCGGTTGACAACCTACAACTGACCGGCTTCGACAACTACTGACAACCAGCAACGACCTACTCGACCGACAACCGGCAACCGACTACCTCGAAACTGGCAGCGCAAACGCATACAACATATCATCCACCGCCATCAACACGTACTGTCGCCCGTCGAGTTCATACGTGATGGGCCCGTTTGACATGT
>JASHPE010000104.1 GCA_030038235.1 Terriglobia bacterium | reverse complement strand
AATCTTCCACCCGTCCATCGTCGAAGAACAGGTATTCGTAGTCGGGGTTCAGCAGCCTTACGCTCGCCATGTAGGCTCGAAGCGGGAGTGGCTGCTCGGGTCGCTTTCCGGTTTGGATTATCCGTTTCGGGATTCGGCAGGACATAGCGATCTATTTCGACAGTCGCGCCGGTGCGCGGCGGCGACGGCTTTGGAGTGCGGCAGCTTGCTGCCGCTTTGCGCCAGCGAGCTTGCTCGCGGCGCACTTGGGGGTTGGACCGCCAGCAAGCTGGCCTTAGAAAAAGCGGCGGCAAGCCGCCGCACTCCAAACAAAGCGGTTATATGTGCAGAGGATGACTGCGATCCTCATGCGCCGTATCTTTCCCCCTGCGGCTCGCCGGCTTGTTTTCGGCCGCTGCGCCACTGCCGGTAGCTCTCGACGATTTGGCCGACTGTCAGCCAGGTCTGGCACTTGCGAAAGAACCTGCGCTTGCGATCCCGAATCAGGACCCAATGCAGGATTTCGATAGGAAGCTGAGTGCTGATTAGCTTGAAAAAGGTGAAACAGCGCCGTGAGACTCCCAGGATGTCAGGACCGGGCTCCGATTCCCGGAGTATTGCCCGGCCCATATCGAAGAGCCGCGCAAGGAAAAACGACTTTTGAACCCGACCTTCGAGGACCGGGTGGTAAACAATAGCCGAAGGCTCGTAACGCAGGCGCTCGCCCGCCGCCATCAGCCGCCGCCCGAACTCTGTATCCTCGTTTGAGCGCGGAATCTCTCGGTTTGGGCTGGGTCCCAGATCGGTCCGAAAAAATCCGTATTTATCAAACATCTGCTTCCGGAACGCCATGTTGGCGCCGCAAGGAGCCTCGGGGAGATCGCGCGGCTGGGGGCCATAGTCGAACGACATGCCGAGCACATAGCCGAGATTACCCGGTCCTGAAAGCGTCAACCAGCGAGGTGGCGAGAAAGGGTGCGATAACATTGTCCGTCCTCCTGCGCCGGCCCATTCGCCGTCATTCAGGGGCGCTGTCAAGTTTTGTAGCCAGGTCCGTTCGAATGTGACGTCGTCGTCGGTGAAAGCCAGCACATCACCACGGGCCTCTCGCACTCCGGTGTTCAGAGCAAACGACTTGCCCGGATGCGGCTCGAAAATGTAGCGAAACCGGCCGGGATAGCGCCGGCAAAGGTCCTCCACCGCCTCGCGGGTTCGGTCGTTTGAGTTATTGTCAACGACCAACACTTCCCACTCGACCGAGTCGGGAACCGTGGAGGCAGCAAGGCTTTCAAGGGTCGCAGCCAGGCTCCGGCAGCGGTTATATGTACACAAGATGACGGTGACGTTCATGGTCCTCCGCGCAGTTCAGGCTCCGTCCGCAGGGTTCGGAGTCGTATGCACCGGCCGCTCTTACAGAGCCTTCAACGCCTGTCGTCGAGGGTGCCCCGAATCAGCCGCAGCTGGATCGCTCCGTCGCGCTCGAAGAGAGTCACGCCTTGTCCAGAAAGCATCCCAGATCTTTTCGGCGAGGGCACGAGGCAGCCACCTCGCCAGGCTCTTCCAGCCGAAGCAGTAGCTGATAGAGGCCAGGCCATTTCGATGAAATTCCCAGAACTCCCGGGTTTCCTGGCGCAGCGCGCAGGCAGATTTCGTAAGATGCAAGAAATATTCCCCTTCGGCGCGCTTGAGGCAGTACTCGTACTCCTCTCCGGAGAGATAGTCCCTGCCGTGGGCAACGAGCATCGACAGATGCAGGAAAGGATCGAGCCCAAACTGGCGCACCGGCGACGTAATCCCGCCGTTATCTCGACGGGAGTATGTCAATACCTGATGAACAAAGCCAAAGTCCCAGGTCTTGAGAAGGTCAAAGCAAACGTGGCCGTCTTCGAAGGGCGCATAGCGCTCATCGTAGAATGGTCGCCGCGCCCTTATCGCTTCGGACCGAAGTAGCAAAGATGTAGGCGAGCCAAAAAGATACTTATCCTTCAGAAAGTAAAGCCGGCAAGCCTCACGGCCGGACACCTCAGGGCTGGGATAAGAGAGCCCGTCCAGGCGGACGGTGTCATCCTCAAGCTGGTAAGCAGCCACGATGCCAACCCTCGGATGTGCTTCGGCCACCTCCACCATGCTCCGGACGCATCCCGGAAACAGCCAGTCGTCCGCCTGGACCATCTTGCAGTACTTGCTGTCCGGCGAGATGCAAGTGAGCGCAAAGTTGTAATTCTGCACCTGGGATAAGAACGACGCGGTGTGGATCACGCGAATCTTATCGGGAACACTCGAACGGTACCGCTCGGCGATTTCCGTCGATCCATCGGTGCTGCAATTGTCCACCAGCACGTATTCCCAATTCTCGTAAGTCTGGCGCAGCACGCTTTCGATGCACTCGCCGAGGTAATCCCGAGTGTTGTAGAACGGCGTTACGACGCTTACTAAGGGTGCGGACGCCATGTTGTTCTCTCAATCGGAGCCTGAAAGATCTGTTCCACCGCGCTATCCTCGCAAAGGCGCATGCGGTCGAGAACGCCGATCAGGTAGTGATGCAGAGGAAGCCGCCCCAACGCACAAGGCTAGGGTTGAGGACGAGGCATTCGATAGACAGTTACAGCACGGTTTGAAAAAATGACAGTCCCCAGGCGGGGTGCAATCGCAGCTGCTTCGGAATCCCCATGCACCCACAGGTAATCGTAGGAATCCGCGACTTGCCGCCAGTCCACGCCGGTAGCATTGGCCAGTTCACAAAACACGTTAGGGCAATACGGTGAACCCACGAGCCTTATGGGGTGAACTCCCTCCAAGTGGAAAAGCACCGGATCCAGAAAGCCGCGTTGGATCACGCCGTATTCACAATGATGGATATCTTCCGTGCCCTCGAGGCGATTTTCGGGTGGCAGAGGAACGAGAGGCAAAACCCTCGCATTACGCGGGATCGCCTCAAAAGAGGCGGTCAGTTCCCTCAGCTCGCCTTGTGGTGCAATGAACATTTGCTCCACCGTCGCGACGCGAAACAATACGAGCGCCGCCAAGCCCATAATCAGGCTGCGTGGGAGCTGTCTCAATCGAATGCCCGCGAGCAGGACTAACAAGGCAAAGGCTAAAAAGCGGACATCCATGTAGGCATTGAACTTGTCGTTGAAGCCCAAAGGGGACGCGAAGTATACCAAAAGCAACACTCCGCCCGCGACTAGCCAAACCGGTTGCCATGTTGAGGTCAGCTTCTCCCTCCGCACGAGAAACACCGCAAGCGCGAGGCTCAGCAGAAAACAACCAAATAGGAATAGGTAATCTATTTCCTTGGACGTATACAGGCTAAGGGGGAAACGAAGGCCTTTGAGCTTGACCAAGGGAGTGACACCCGCATACACGAATGAGGCGCCACCCCCTGCGCGGATGGGATTACAAATCAAAATCAAAAGCGAGAGAAAAGACAGCCCCGCTAAGGTCAGCACTCTCGTCCAACGCCGCGGCTGGAAGACTGCGTAAACTCCCATCACGATGCCGGCGGCAGCAAAACCCGTCAAATGCGAAAGGTAGACCAAAATCAGGCCGAGGCTGACGCTCACAGCCGTTATGACCCTTGGGGTTTTGCAGTAATTCACCCACAAGGCAATCGCGAGAAAGCAAAAGGCAAGGCTATACTCATAGCTTATCGAGCCCATGAGAAACATGGGATTAAGAGCCACGATAATACTGAAGCCGGCGAGTGGAAGATTATCGGGGCAAGCCTCCTTAAGAAACAAATACGTACACAACCCTACGAGCATAACGCCGAAACTCAATATGCACTTGCCGACGATATAAATCGAGAAGAAATGCTGCAGCGCCATCGCCAACACGTCCACCGATATATAGGGGAGCAGGCCCCACGCGGGTGTGTAAAAGCTTGAAAAGTCGTAAGCTCTGTCCCTGATATGAAACAAGACGAACCACCTGGCAAGATGGTTCGGATAGTCGGCCATGACCGGATAACGGACACTCCAAAATGGAATGACGGCGATGACGGACAAGAGGAGCAGAATCCAGAATGAGTAACGCGGCGTGTTTGAGTTAAGGCCGGACTGCCCATACTGCTGGTCGACGTCCTCGTACTGTTTGGCAATCATGAGCGGATAACCTTGGCTTGCTCTCGTACGTCGTTCTTGCTATGGCTTGGACGGGAGTCCGAAGAGAAACAACCCTCTGCCCACCGACACGGCGACTACCTGTCGCCCATCGACCGTGAAAGAGATCGGGGCCGCGCGCGTATCCCCTCCCAGAAAAACGCGCCACAGTTCGCGCCCGGTAGCAGAGTCGAGCGCGAAAATAGATTGTCCAGAAGCTCCAAAGACCAGGCCCGCGCCAGTCGCGAGCAAGCCGCTGTAAGAGATGCCACCTGCCGTTGGATTTTCTAATCGAGCCGGTGGGAAATACTCCCATTTTTTCGTTCCGGTGCCGACGTCGAGTGCGCGGATGACCGGAACCGTTTTTGTTGAGGTAACGAAGGCACCTCCGCTACCGAGGTATAGCTCTCCAGCTTCAGGGGTGACGTGGAGGGATTTCCGAGACATACCAACTCCCTCCGTGGCAGGTACGAAGATCAGTCCTCTTCGCGGATCAAAAGCTGCATTTTGCCAGATTGTGGCACCACCATTAGCCGGCCTAATGAGACGCCAATCACTCGAAACGTGATTGTTCGCCTGAATCGGCCGGCCCTTGACGTTGAGGCCCTTCGCCCAATTCTGTTCGACAAAAGGCGCGCCCCCCAGAAATTCCCCGGTAACCCTGTCGAGCACGTAGTAAAAGCCATTTCTGTTCGCCCAACAGATCACCTTACGAGCTGTGCCACCTATCGAAATATCCGCCAAAATGGGCGTCTGGGTAGAGTCCCAATCATATATGTCGTGCGGGGTGAATTGAAAATACCATGCCAGCTTGCCGCTGCTCGCGTGCAACGCCACTACGCTATCGGTATACAGGTCGTCGCCGGGACGATCGTCGCCTGAAAACCCCGGAGCAGGATTCCCAACCCCCCAATAGAGAAGATCCAGGACTGGGTCATAGCTCCCCGTGACCCACGTTGATCCCCCACCGGTTTTCCAGGAATTGCCGCCCCAAGTCTCGTTTCCTGGTTCACCCGGGCCAGGGATCGTGTCGAATTGCCATCTTTTTTTCCCGGTCTCCCCGTCATAGGCAGCTAGAAAGCCACGGATTGGGTATTCTGCTCCAGCAACCCCAACGACAACGGAGCGGTTTAGGGCCAGTGGCGCCACGCTGAGCGAGTAACCGACGGAAGGGTCCGCTACCTGAGTCTGCCACACGACGCTCCCGCTATCGGCATCCAGGCAAACCAAATACCCCTCAAAACTCGCAAGATAGAGGTGATTCTCAAGAATTGCGAGTCCTCTATTGAAGCGCCCGCAACACGCCTTTACATTAGGAGGCACCTTTCGTGCATATCTCCAAATCAGATCTCCCGACTTGGCACTTATTGCATCCACAGCGATCGTGTCGGATGGAGGCTCCGTTATGAATATGACGCCATTGGTTACAATCGGCGTTGCTTCGATCCCTGGCAAAGGTGTATCGAATTGTCGAACCCACTGAATTCGAAGCTGAGAGACGTTTACCGAAGTAATTTGATTTAATGGCGTGTAACGGTGCCCATCAAGAGATCCAGAGTAAGTAAGCCACTCATCTGTTTTGCTTCCAGCCGAGGTGATCTGGTCGCTGCTTACGTCAATGTGCAACGCCGCCCCACCGGAGGCTGAGTTCGCACCGTTGTGCTGTAGATGCCTCACGTAAGCTACGAGCTGCCACCGCTCCACCATGGACATGCGGGGAGGACGCATTACTGTGTTCGGAACGCCGTCGCGAATGACTTGATAAATGGCTAAGTCACTATCGCCGTGTTTGAAAGACAGGTGATTTAGTGCTGGACCAATATCTCCTCCCACTCCGTCGTTACCATGGCACATTTCACACCGTTCACGAAAGAAGTGGGAAGCTGCTTGATAATCGGCATTCGTATCGTAGGGATTGTTGACGGCTTCGTCCGCGCTGAGTCCTTGCACAATGCCCTGCAGCCCAAACCCCCCTCGATGCCATGCCATCTGCCAAAATTCACTCCACGAGAGGTCCGGGACTTCGCCGTTCGCCTTACGGGCGAATACCCTTACGCGCCACGTCACCCCCTCCGTTGAGTGCAGGAGCGAACTCCAATGGAACGCGCCGACAACCATCACGCCTGCCAGCAAGAGCACCAAAACGAGCATTATTCTCGAATTAGAGCTTATCCTTTCCAATAACCGGTTCCGACTTTCAATGATAAGAGGGCTCCTCTGTGTGCGTATTGTGTTCGTCTTCAGCACCTCCGAAAGTGATTGAGTGTCTTGGTTCAGCGTGAAATGGAAAGTGCCCATTCCGAGTAAGCTACTAAATTCCGCCGCTGCGCGACGAAAGCTTTCAGGGTATGGGGGTTGCCATTCGATTGGGGATAAAATGGCGCGGTCCGCACATGGGTCATGCCGCAGAGGCGAATCACCTCCTTGAAGTCGCAGGCGATGAACTGCGGGCCGTTGTCGGAGATGATCCGTGTGTGGCCTGAAGCAAAGGACGTTACGACGCTCACGAGGGGTGCGGACTCCATGTTTTGTGCTCCGGCCAAGCCTGCGTTGCGTTGCGTCTAGAATGAGCTTGTTGAAACTAAATTCCGAGGGTTTCTGACCAATGATGTTTTTTATGGGCTTGCGCGGACGACGTATTCGTGCACCTCGTGTTGGCCCAATTCTTCCGAGCCGAGGCCGTCAGGCGCGACTCCAACCTGCGTTGGCCACCGAATGGCGATCAATGCCGCGGCATAACAACCGGCTGCGATGAGAAAGACGTCGGTGAACCCTACAGCCATTCCCAAAATCATGGCGGCGACGGATCCGATCACGGTGAAAAACCCGTTGACCGCCCAAGCCCAAGGCACAAGCAGCGGGGCTTCCTCGCTGACCAGGCGCAGTCCCGTCGAGAACGGCACACCCAACAGCACGCCCAGTGGCGCAAGCAGCAGGATAGCTACAGCAACGCGCCATGGCAACGCAAGAGCAAGCGCCAACGAGAGCACTCGCGGCATGGCAAACCGGGTGAGAAGAATTCCAACGACGACGGCCAGCAAAGCGTAGGAGATCGTTCGGCGGGAAGGCTTGCGGATCCGGTTCGCCGCGTACGAACCTGCTCCGGTGAAGATCAGCAAGCTCGCCAGGACAACCGAGAACGTGTACATCGGCTGTCCCAGAAAAAGTGAGAGCCGCTGCAGGAGAACGATTTCGATGAGGATAAACCCGAGCCCCAGACCGGCGAAGTAGGTCAGGAAGCTCCAGCGCCCGGTCGCTCGCAAGCCTTGCCGGCTGAATCGAACGAGAGGGAACAGAATCATGACCCCGGCAACCGCAACCGCCTGGATCAGCAGTACGAGCAGGGTCGCCTCAGCGACGGGCTGATCCGGGTTTCCCCGCGCACCCGAACCGAAGACACTGCGATAATCGAAGTGCAGACTCGACCATCGCCTCCTCTGATTGAAAAATGGCTTGTCATCGGTGGCGGGCCTGAGCAGGTCGCGGTTGGAGGTATAGATCCGCTCCAGGTCCGGGGACTTTGCCAGGTCGGCGAGAAGGGCTTCGTAGTCGTTGCGGGGCTGCGCATAAGGAGAATAGTAAATCTCAGGCGGTCCTGTGTCGCCCCAGTTTTTGTTCTCCCCGATGCCAAGGCGCTTTGCCATGAGGTCAACTTCTTCCGGCTGGAGCGGCGATTTCTGAAGCAGAAAGCCATCCAAGACGTTTGTGTGACGGAAGGGCGCAGCAACGTCTCTAAACGCCAGTAAATGACCGGCAGGACTTCCGAGCCCAAAACGGTCGAACGCTTCGTGCGCGGTGGCGAAGAGCTTGGGGATCTGATAGTACGGACGCGTCACCAGCAGAGTGCCATTGGGAGTCAGATGGTTCCAGTAATCCTCGAAGGCCTCGCGCGTCAGGATGTAGGTTTCGCTGAGGCTGAGGGCACCGGAAGAGAGGGCGGCGTAGCTCAGGGTGTGAACCGAGATGATCACGTCGTACTTCTCTTTCGAACGGCGGAGAAAGCTGCGTCCATCCTCGGTCACCAGCCGCACCTCGGGCTGCTCAAACAATCCGCCCCAGTGCTCGCGCATGCGGTTCGTAACAATATCGTTGACTATAGGATTGATCTCGACCGCAGTGATCGAAGATGCGTCGTAGTACAGGGCCTCGAGCACCTCTTTTCCTGCTCCCGAGCCTATGATCAGCACCTTGGGATGTTCCTTTCCCACATATGCCAGACCGGCAGGTTTGTAGTCCGGCGCATCAGCAAGAAAGTTGCGCACGCCCATGCTCAAATCGCCCATTCCGGTTCCGGCAGATCCTGCATCGATGATGATGGAGCGGAAGCCCGGATCGGGCCGGCCCCTCTCCGGCGCCGCCGGCACATCATAGACATCGATCTTGGAAAAGCTGTTCCACTTCGTATAGATTGGCGCCTGTCCCACGGGCTGGAGCGGATGACGCTTTTCCTTGATCACGCTGATGGGAAACGCCTGCTCGGCCACGGACGCCAGCGCCAGCATGCCCGCGGCAGCCAAACCAGCGAACACCGTCATTTTGGACAGCCGGAAAGAGCTGAAAGCCAACGCGGCGAGCACCCCTAACATGGCCGCGATGGCGATAGAGCCCGCGCCGCCGAAAACCGGCATCACGCCGCACACGGCTCCGCATCCCAAACCCGCGCCCAGCAGATCTGCAGCATACAGGCGATTCACCTCCCGACTGCCACGGCTAAGGAGCAAAGAGATCGCCAGGCCGGAACAGAAAAATGGAGCCGCAAGGATCACATAGTAAAGCAGCCCGTAGACCAACTGCCGACGGTCAATCAGAAACCAAAACGGCTGAAAAGGAATCCGCTGCATCAGCCAAAAACTGACAAGTGTAACAAAGCCAAATAGCAGCGCCAGAGAAGCCAGCGCCTGATCCAGACGCGCCTCCTCGCGCAGCCTCGTCCACAGCGATAGCGTGACGCCAGAGGCACCAAACCCGAGCAGGGCGGTGGAGATCACGAGAAAACCAAAGTGATACCAGTTTGCCACCGAGAGCACACGGGTTAGCGCCAGTTCCAGCATCAGGGTGGCCAAGGACAGCAGCAGGATGCCGGTATAGTGTTGCCAGCGGATATTCGTTGTTTGACCACCTGTCGGTGTCATCACTGTTTCTCCGGCTTTCCATTTTCCTTACCGGGCTGCAAACGCCTTCAGATGCTCTGCGAGGCAGACTCCGTTGGATAAAAGGGCTGTTTACGAGGAGGGAGCAGTCCACGTCTCGCCGCAAGTACCAGATCACTGAACTGTTGGGACAAGTTCGGCCAGCTTATCGTATTGCAGGCTGGAAGCCGCAAGAATCCGCTGCCGGTATGAGGCGATCTGCTTCACTACGACATCCTTACGAGGCGTGATGCGGTCGAGAGCTTCGATCACATCCGCCGCCGTAAAATCACGGATGTGCAGAAGGTAGTCTGTTTGGCCAAGGTCCTGCATCACCCAGTCCACCTTGGGGTCAAAGGAAATCGCTATAGTGGGCTTCTGTGTGATGAAGCCGAGAATCGTGCTGTGAAGTCGGCTGGCAATCAGGAAGTCAGCCTCCTGGAGGGAGGCAACGAGATCCTTCCAGCACCGGATCACGGGGATATGCATCTGCCGGGCTGCCTTCTGCTTGGAGTCGCGGTCCAAGCGCTCCAGGATCTCAGGGACGATGCGGTCGTCGTCACCTACGCCGGACCAGACGATGACCAGGAAATAGTCACGTTGAAGGAGTTGCCTCATCACCCGGGCCATCTCCTCCAGGTACCGGTCGTATAGAGCAGCGTCCTCGTACACCCAGATTCCGGGCTTGGCGTAGGCTATCGGGCTGATGGCGATGATCCTCCGATCCTGCGCGAGAGACCGGATACGCGCGGGCGGCGGCAATTCCGAGGACGGCAAACTGAAAGCCATGTCCGGCACGATGGCATCTGCCGTGGCTCGACGCAACAGGCCAGCGGCAATCTCTCTGCTGTTTTTGTCTCGATACGACCGATAGCGCGCCATGCGCAGCGCCGCTGACAGAAAGACCCGACAGGTAGTCGAACTGACCTTACAGGCGCCGACGCTTGCAACGGCGTAGGGTACCCGCGCAATCCGCGCAAGCACTGCCCACTTGAAAAGCGCAAACGGATGGCCCCAAGGCCCACCCCATTCCTCGTCCAGTTGGCCGCCTCCGGATACGATCAGCAGATCCTGCGTGCGGAGGAACCGGTAACCTCGGACGCAATGGCGTAGTTCTCCGCCAACGAGCCCTGCAAGAGCACGAATCCTCCTCAGGCACGACCAGAGCACGGGGACTCGCTTGAGCGCGCGCCTCAGCTCCTTCAAAATCGAGGCTCTGTCGTGTGTCGGCGGGGCAAAGCTCCATCCGGGCTGGTCTGTGATCTTTCCGCGACACATTCCGTAGAAAGGCCGGCTCGGTCCGCACAGAGGAAAGGCACCGGTACCGTGCCGCTCCAGGAAGTTGTCGGAATTGAGGGTGACTCCTGAGATTTGTGCGCCGGGAAACCGGAGGCGAAGGTTGCCGATTATGCCATCCTGAATGGCGGCATCGCCGAGATTGTGTCCCGAGTAAGGCGTTAGCAGGGCGATTCGGGGACACGCCGTGGGGGCCTCGTGACGGGCCCCACGAGAGAGATCGGCGGCCTTTCTCAGGTCACCGATACCTTTGTCCTCGGCCGTATAGTCAACTCCGCCAATCCTCATATATTTCGATCTTTCGAAGGGCCAGCACCGTTAGCCACGGTCCTGTGCGAGTGATCGCTCGTCAGAAAAGCCCATCTTAGACTCGAACAAGTCCACGCCGGTCAGCGAATCGCCGCAGCCTTCGCCTTACCGCTCTCGCCGCCTTCCATGTGGTCCAGCCCATGCCCACAAAAACCGACGTCGTCTTGCTGGCGTTCGCGGGCGCATACCCCAGTTCCGACATCAGCGGCCCCGCCAGGCGTTCAACCAGAGCAATTTCCCATTTCGACAGCTCGACACGCCAACTGTCCGTCGTACCTATGCGATAGCTCTCATTGCGGTTGGTCATCGCGAATGGTGCGTTATCGAGCTTCCCCGCTTTAAGATTCTCGATTCTGCACTCCTCAGCGTACCGGCGGCACTCGTCCAGGCTTGACGGAGCACCCAGCTTGTCCAAAAGCCGCATCAGAACGTCGGGGCCATCGGATAGTAATTCTTCAAAGGTGACCTCCTGGTAGTTATCCGTGGCCGACCTGATCTGCCGTCCATTTCTAACGTCCGAAATCCACCTTTCGCAGTTCGTAGAAATCCTGGAAGAAGCCCATTGGGACGCCCAGCTTCTGGAGGCAACGCGCAAGGAGGCAACGACGGAGCGCGGATCTCGAATAATGTGGATGAAGTGAGCGTCGGGCCACTCATCGAGGATTTCCCGCCAGCAGTTAACGTGATTTGGCGTCTTCTCGAGGACAACTGTGGCCGAAGGCTTCCTCTGCGCGATCTTGGCAAGGACAATGCTCGAAACGGCTCGCAACAGGGCGTGAAATTCCTCTTCGCTCAACAGGTTTGTCGGGCCTGTGGGGGTTCGTGTGACCCGCTCGTGGCTCCACTGATCCAGCATGGAACGCATGAAGACGTCGAACACGTGGGTCTCGTGGGCGGTGACAACCGAAGGCGGGCGCGACAGTAAAAGTTGTAGCCACGTCGTGCCACTGCGCGGCGCCGCAACCAGGAAGGCCAGTTTCTTGCCACGCAGCACATCTTCAGATTCGGACATCAGCTTCGCAAGGAACATGGAGAACCCCGCTTCATGCGAGAGAAGAATTTGCGCGTTTTCCGCCTCAGCCTGAGGAGGGCCGCAGAGGGCTTGTTCATCTGCGGCGAGGAAGGATCAGAGCAGCGGATTACTCAGTAGCAAGCGCTCGATTCGCCAATCAAGCCGTCTTCGCCATTTGGGTGTGGTTAGCTTGAGCAGCCGGTTCGTCAGTCTCAGTCCAAGCTCGATTCGCCGCGCGCGCTGGAAGCTGCGATTGATAGCCCTGGAGATATCAGGATGGCCGGTGCGCACGGCTAAGTCACGAACTTCGCGGAGAAAGGCGCGGTCGCTCCCGTCTTCGGGTACGGTCTTCGCAAGCTTCCTTTTGTCGATCATACGCGCGCTGAACCGGGGACATCTGTCGAGCGCCCCAAGCAGGAAAAGAGTCGTCATGGTGCGATAGCACTTGCTGCATACCTCGCAGTTTCGATAGGAACGCGTATCCCAGCATACCTGAAGGGAGTTCATTGCAGCTTCTGATCTGATCAGTGCCTCTGTCTTCTCAACCCGGCTGAATCCTCCGCCGTCATGGATGATCCTCGTTGAGCTGCTGGAAAGAAGTGGATCGGTTAACGGATGTGATCCCCAGGGTATAGGGTCATCGTAGCGGTGGGTCGATGGAATCAGCACTCTCGCATAACGGCCACTCAAAGCATGCCCGATGCTGGCCAGGACAGAACCGTGCGCGACAGGTCCCCACTCGGCTTTTGTGAACCACTTCGTCTGCTGCAAATTCGTCGCGACTTCGACGAACTCGGCGCCTAGTCCTGAAACGGCGCCTACCAGTGCGTCGCGCATTGCACCAAACTCGCCGGGGCTTTCCAGCCGTATGTCCAGACCCCAGACGCACAGCAGGTCGTCAATGTGAAACCTGTCGGGCGGGTTGGAATCCCCATTATGGGTGAGCAACGTAAACCACGCGTCTACACCTCCCGAGAATAGCGCGGCGGTCGCCGATCCGGATTGACGTAACGGCCGTTCCTGAATCTCGGCCTCTATGGGGACCGGCTTGAGGTGAGGATACCAGCAATGCCAGACGCGCATTAATTCGTGAGCGTTGACAAGGAGCTCGCGATCAACAGGCTTTGAGATCACAAGCGGTTCGCCAAGGTGGATCGCTACCGAAAGCAATAGCGACAGCCACGCATCACCCGAATCGCTCAAGTAAGTTGCATAGGAGCGGGGAACGTCAATCCAGTAAACCTCGGGCGGTATGGTTTTATCGTCGCAAATCACGCCAGCTCGGACGCAGGTTCGATCCGGCGAGAGGGGCGACGTCGTTATTTCGATGTCCTTTACGTTCACTACTGGACTAGACCTCTCGAACTAAACATGAGAGACTAGAGGTTTGAGATCACCACTGGGAGGAACGCTCCGTTAGCGTTCACGACCGCTTCCGGGCCACGACCACAAGGGTCTTGCCCAGCCCCATCTGCTCCTTGAGTCTAACGATGTAATGTTCCGCCATAGCTCTCTGGATCAGCGCGTTCAGCCGACAAGAGTTTATTAAGCGCAGGATTCCGCGATTGCCGGCAGGTATGACGGTTTCAGTATGCAGCACGGAGAAGCGATCACGGAGTAGAGTCTTCAAGTCCCCCATGTTGAGCCAATCCAGCGGTATCTCACCGTGTGATCGGCGAGGAAAATCGGTGCGATCCCAAATAAACTTGTGAGGACACGTTAGAATCAGGTAGCCGCGAGACTTCAACAGGCCGGCAATTCTGCCCAAAAATCGCCGCTGATCCTCAATGCAGCTAATTACCCCGACAGAGACCACAACGTCGAAGTGTTCGACAGGGAGAGCGAGCGTCAGAAAATCACCGGCGATGAAGTTGATTTGTGGATGCTTGGCTTTGGCCGCTGCAATGGCCTCGTCAGCAATGTCAGTGCCCGTGACTTGCCCAAACTGCGCGAGCGCTGAGGACAGCCAGCCATTAGCGCAACCCACCTCCAGAATACTGGGCCTTGAAACGTTGAGAGCCTGTAGCAACTGCAAAACGGCTTCACGATGCCTTAGCGATGTAGAATCCAGATCCTTCTTACAGTCGGCGGCCCATTCGTTCCAAAACAGCCTCTGAGTTTCCAGATCGCGTACCACCGGGCTTACCTGCAGTTCGGACATAGTCGTCCCTCCTAAAGAAATCAATTGAGCCGGAGAGGTCCACTTGTTGTGGCGGTAGAGCGATCCTGGCCCCTGTGCCCGTGCGCGGTGCAGTCGTCCGCCTCGCGCAGCCTTCCTCGGCAGACCTCCTGGCGGATGACCTTGGGGAAGAAGTTCACGGGGCCACTGACGTCTTCCTGAGCCCACACGTAGATGGTTTCAGCGGCTTCCCACACATCCTCGGCCTGCTCGATGTCGTGGCGATATAGATTCACCGCAGGGTAAAACACACCGTGGCCAAGATTTAGCTCGATTTCGAATGTGCACCTCAGGATGTCCCCTGAATTCAGCGAAATAGTTCCATAACCGAGTCGTTCTGTCGTTGTTGAAAAAAGCACGTAGTGGTTCTCATCCCGGAAGTAGAGAACTACCGCTAACTTGCTGCAAGGCTCGCGGGCTGAGACCTCGACATCGATCCAGGCCTTGTGGCCTGATCGAAATCGGTGACAGGGGCCCGCCGCATCGCGTACCGTGACCTTGGAGATGACGACAGGCCGGCTTTGATTAGCCGCGCGATCCTGCCGCAAGTGAGTCATGTAATGGGTGATCACCTTGGGTGTCGAACCCACGGTGACGACATGGCCGTGATCAAGCAGCAAAGCGTGAGAGCAGAAGTCCGCGACGGTCTTCAGGTTGTGGGAGACAAACAGCACGGTGGCGCCGTTCTGAATGATCTTTCGCATGTGGTCCATGCATCTGCGCTGAAACAAAGTGTCACCCACACTGAGTACCTCGTCCACGAGGAGCACATCCGGGTTGACGTGGGCGCCGACAGCGAAGCCGAGCCGCGCGTTCATCCCAGAGGAATAGTGCTTGACGGGCGTGTCAATGAACTCGGTCAAGCCGGAGAACTCAACAATCTCATCAAACTTGACGGCAATCTCACGCTTGGTCATGCCCAGAATGCTGCCGTAGAGATAGGTGTTTTCCCGTCCCGTGAGATCCTGGTGGAAGCCCGCGCCCAGCTCGATCAGAGCTGAGACCCTGCCATTGACATGAAGCGAGCCCCGCGTCGGCTTCATGACCCGGCTCAGCACCTTCAGCATGGTGCTCTTGCCTGCGCCGTTCGGCCCGATGATGCCGAATGCCTCGCCGCGTTTCACCTCGAACGAGATGTCCTGCAAAGCCCAGAACTCCCGCTTATCGGTTTCGCTGAGCTCCTGCTGCCGGAACATCCTTCCGGTTAAGGCGGGTATCAGGTCACGCAGGGAGTTGAAGGTCTCACCCTTACGGAATCTCTTGTAAACGTGCTCCATGCGGAGCGCGACGTCAGACATGCGACTCTCCCGTCAGATGCTCTCCGCGAAGGCCGGCTCTAAGTGTTTGAAGAAAGTGTACCCAAGAGCGAGCGCCATAAGACTCAGACCCACGGCGTAGCCAAGCCACGGAAGTTGCGGCGGCTGATGGCGGACGATGCACGCGCTAAACCCTTCTAGAAGGGGCGCTGCCGGATTGAGCAGCAGCCATTTGCCCTTAGCGCCCAGCATCCGAACGTCGTAAAAAACCGGGGTGAAGAAGATCCCGAACGTTAGCACGACCTCGACGACAAATTTCACGTCGCGAAAAAAGAGGCTGGCAGCGGACACCACCATTCCGATTCCGGTAGCCAGAAGAACAATCATCAGCATCAGCGCCGGCGCCCAAAAGAGATAGGCGCTGTAACCGGTGTGAAGGGCCAGCAGAAGGATCACTAAGGCTGTTGACGCCACGCAGAAATCGAACAGGCTGGCCAAGACTGCCGCCACGGGAAAAATCTCCTTGGGAAAGTACACCTTGGTCACCAAGTCCCTGTTCCCTGTCAGGCTGGCGCAGCCAAACCGGATGCTGGATACAAGAAACGCCCAGGGAAGGGATTTCACCGCGATGCTGGCGATATCAGCCGTGCGAAGCGGGGCGTGGGCCGCCAAAGCAAACGCATAACGGACGGTGACGCCCGACATGACGATCAGAACGGGCATCAGTACGGCCCACAAGAATCCCATGACCGACTGCTTGTACCTGACCTTGATATCGCGGTAGGCGATCGTCAAGAGCAGTTCGCGGTATTTGTAAAGCTCGCGTAGGTCTTGTTTCATAGCTAGCTTAATTCGGCTACCTTTACCTGGCCCTCACCGCCTGCCCCTCTCTCTCCCAAGCGGGAGAGGGGGGACCCCGCCGCGACGGGTGGGTGAGGGCGTTTTCGGCGGGGTTAAAACGCCACCCTCCCGGCAACCGTAAATGATCGCGCGGATCGATGCAACCAAGCGCTAGTTGAACCTTCGGTTCACCGGCTTCAGGGGACGCCCCTCGAGGTACTTGCCGATTCCTTCGTCCAGCGCCTTACGATAGATCGCGTGAGCTTCATAGACCGCTTCGAAAGTCCGTTCAATATCCGCATCGGTGTGCGAGAAACTCACCACAAATGACGGAGCGATCACACCGCGCCGAATCAACTCCTGCACGAACAGTGTCCGGAAAGCCTGCGACCGGTTGCGCTCCTGGTCCAAGGTGGCGAAGACCAGGTTGCAGGGCCGACCTATGAGTTCAAAAAAGCCTTCGAGCCGGTTCTCCGCAATCGACTGGTTTACAAGGGCGCGCAACCGCTCTCCCTGCTTCCAGAGAAAGTCAACCACGGTCCGCTCTTGGTAGATCCGGAGGGTTTCGAGCGATGCGGCCAAGGCATGTGTTTCGGCGCCGTGGGTGGTGGACAGCAGGAAGACTCGCGCTTGATCGTGATCCAGCCCGCCGAGCCGCATGATTTCGCGCTTGCCGGCCAGTGCTGAGATTGCAAATCCGTTTCCCATCGCCTTGCCGAAAGCAGACAAATGAGGAACAACATCATGGAACTTCTGGGCTCCTCCCAGATGCCAGCGGAAGCCCGTGATCATTTCGTCGAAGACGAGGAGCGTCCCTTGCGACTCGCAGAGCTCTTTGACTTGATTCAGGTAGCCGGGGAAGGGAGGAGTCGCAGCTTCTGCCTCCATGAGAACGCAGGCAATCTGGCCGGGGTGCTGGTCGAAGAGCGCTCGCAACCCCTCGATATCGTTATACCGGAACTTTAGCGTCATAGCGATGATCGCCGCGGGGATGCCGGCATTCATCTCGGTGGTGCCGATAAACCAATCGTCGGTCGAAAAGAACGGCTGGTCGGCGCATATCGCGACCAAGTCGCGGCCGGTATAAGCTCTGGCCAGTTTAACGGCGGCGGTTGTGACGTCGGAGCCGTTCTTGGCAAACTTCACCATTTCGGCCCCATCGATAACCTCGAGCATTGCATCCGCAAGGTCCACTTCGATCTTCGTCGGCCGAGTAAAATTTGTGCCGAGGTTCATTTGGTGGCGGGCGGCATCGATAACTGGCTGATAGGCATGGCCTAGCGTGACGGCACGCAGCCCCATTCCGAATTCAATAAACTCATTGCCATCAACATCCCAAACGTGGCAGCCTTTGCCGCGAGCAATGAACGCCGGGGCCTGCTCTGGATATTGATCCTCTCCTTTAGCATACGTGTGGGCGCCGCCCGGAATGAGACGGCGCGCTTTCGGTAGAAGGGCACGGGATCTGGAGAAGTCCATCGGGCCATCGGCCGCGAGCGCCGGATCGATCAGTTGATTCCCAACCCTCGGCATGCTGGATCTCTCTTTCAAGCTTCCCAATGAATCATCACTCTTCGAGTGTGGAACGCTTCTCTGGATGGGGGCACGTCGCCCGTGACTCCCCTAAAACGACCGACCGGCGCACTAAGTGAGGGCTGACAATCGACGGGGATCATCTGGTTGTCGCAAGAGGAATGAGGTCGAGGACGCGTGCCAGCAAAGCTCGTGCGGGTCTCCTCCAGTACAGAGCGGTTCCGAGACACGTGCCCAACGTGTTCGTGATGATGTCCGTTGTGCCAGAATCCCGCGTTGGCAGAAAACTCTGCAAGGTTTCAATCAGCACGCTCACCATCAGTCCGAGGGCAATGGTGGCCAAAGCTGCACGTTTCACTTTTCGCACCGACGCGAAATATGCGCAAAAGAAGAAGCCTAAGGGAAGGAAGCCCGCAATGTTAATGATATCTGACTCCCAGTAACTCCAATCCCAGGAGAATTCCATCCAGAAAGGCTCGAGCAACTTTTCGTTCAAAATCACGTAATGCCGAGGGATATGCAAATCAACTCCTGCGCCAGACTCGTTATGGACGATGCTTCCATGACCCTCATCAAACAGATACAGCGCAACTGTATGATCGCTTTCGGTGATGCGAGGCCGTCCCGCCGTCGTCCACGTCTTGTAGTGACTCAGAATCTGCTCCTGAGTAAGCTCGTTATTGTAAATCGCGAGTCCAAACAGGTCCCCCGACCAACTGTTGTTAGCAACCGGCGAGGTGGCGACAATCATTGAGCCGGATAACACGAACGGGAATGACTGGGCGCTCTGCGCCAGCGAACCGTTCACCCAAACCCACGTCCCTTGCGGCCCTCCTGCAATCGCCACAAATACTGATGTGTTTTGGTGAAACACGTCGTGTACAAGTAGGGTTGTCCTGCGAATCTGACGCGGCTGAGCCTGGATGTCACTCTCCAAGGTGAGGGCGTCGTACGACTGGTGCAGAGAAAATTCCTCAGTCTTTTCCGGACTGTAAAATGCCAGCATGGTGCTCTCGTTGTCCCATACGCTGCTAGGCTTGAGCCAAATCTCAAGGCTGCCGGTTGGTTTGCCATAGTCCCAAACTGACTTGAAGGTGCCCGAACTCAGGATCGTGCCATACTCGCCAAAGTGCAGACCTCGGCCGCCCACCAACCAGGTGACGTCGTTTTGGGGAGCGTGGAACGGCCGGAGTCCTGCCACGAGGATGCTGCACAGGACGGCGGCGCAGACCAAGCCCAGAATTCGAGCGGGCCCTTTCTCGTTAGACTCGCGGGGCGCCAGCATCCTGCTAAATTTAGATCGGTCCTCTGTCTCAACCGACTCCATGAACTGTGGCCAGCCTGAATTCCGATGCTCGCGGCTGACTTCAAACTGCCGCCGGGCCGCTTCCGCCTGTAAGCGGCTCGGACCCGCCGAATGGAGCGTTCGATTGCGACTTTCTGCAGTCCCATGCCGGGTCTCATTCATATCGTCGAATGCACCAGCACTTTTCGGGCATGGAACGCCTCGGCGTAGCCGCTAGCGGAGTTCGATTCCATACCGCGGATCCGCATCAGACCCAGAAAGATTGCACGGTCAAACCACGGCTTGGCGTTCTGAGACTTGAACACCTCGAACAGGTAGTCGACCTTCTTTTCGTACAGCGGCGCCTCCAGGGGAATGAACATGTTGGGCCGTCCCAGATCGCCGTCGTATTTCGGAATTTCATATTCGAGGATCAGATGGTTTCGAAATGTGTTCCAGGTCAGTTCTGCCACCAGCCGGTGATCCTGGTGCGCATCTTCTCGCCAGGGGGTGAAAATCAAGTCGGGACTCACCTGACCCTTGATTTCTTCGAAAAACTGCTTCAACTCGTCACCGCTGTATGGAAAAAACCCATCCCGAAAGTCCTTGAGAACAACTTCGCAATCTCGGCCGCACGCGAACAGTTCGGCTGCCTTCTTCGCTTCCTGCCGACGGGGTCCCGGCGTGCTTAGTACTACCCAGTGGAATCTCACTTGCGGCAAGACGCCCGCGAGGTACAACAGAGTACCACCGCAACCGATCTCGATATCATCCGCATGAGCGCCAAGGCAGAGCACATTGGAGGGCTTCGTCTCGTTGTTCGGAAGGCTCAGCTTGATCACGCCACCACGCGCCTGGCTGAATAGCCGTTCTTCCAAAGGCACCACGGGGCCTCGCCTGAGGCTTCCAGCTCATCGAGCATTTGCTTGTCTCTAAAGGTGTCCATACACTGCCAGAACCCGGTATACCTTTTCGACCACACCCGTTTCTCGGAAATCATGCGCCGAAAGGGCTCGTAAATGAGTTCCTCTCTCGGTTTGATATATCGAAAGACTTCCTTCCGCAGCACGAAGTAGCCGCCATTCACCCAGATGTTGGCATCCCTTACGCATTTGATCTCCTGCACAGAGCCGTGCTCGTCCATCTGAACCGTGTCCAGGCTGCTGGAGCGGGGCTGTACGGCGAGAAACGAGGCGTAACCGTCGCGGCGGGAAAACTCTTCAATTATGCCCGGCAAGTGAAAGTCCGTCAGGCCATCGCTGTAATTGGCAAGAAACATGTCGTCCCCTTGCAGATACGGCTCGACCATGCGCAATCGGTCCGCGATGGTTGACTGCAATCCAGTGTCGACAAACGTGATGGTCCAGTCATCAATGTCGCGCTGCATAAACTCCAGGTTCCTGCCACCCTGTGAGTATACGAAGTCGTTGGACACCGATTCCTCGTATTCGAGAAAGTAGCTCTTGATCACGTTTGCCTTGTAGCCGAGGCAGAGGACGAAGTCTTTGTGGCCGAAGTGCGCATAGTACTTCATAACATGCCAAAGCACTGGCCGCGAGCCGATGGTCACCATGGGCTTCGGGACATCCTCGGAGTAGCCCCTCAGTCTCATTCCCGCGCCGCCACAAAACAGAACAACCTTCATGATTGGCCTCCAGGCCTCAGTAAATCGTGACTTCCGGAATCGGCACGACGAAGCGACCGCCCCACTCCCGGATGAACTGCAACTGGTCCATGATTTCGTCTTTCAGGTTCCAGGGCAGGATGATCACATAATCCGGCTTGGTCTCACGGATCCGGTTCGGATGATAGATCGGAATGTGAGTGCCCGGCAGGAATCGACCCTGCTTGTACGGGCTGCGGTCGACCGTGTATTGGATGAGATCCTTTCCAATGCCGCAGTAATGCAGCAGCGTGGCGCTTTTGCCGGGCGCGCCATACCCCGCCACCGACTTGCCCTGGCGCGCCGACGTGAGAAGAAAATCCAGCAGTGCCCACTTGGTCTGTCGCACCTGCAAAGCAAAACTCGCGTAACCTTCCGCCGAAGCCAGCCCGACCCGCTCTTCCTCCGCGATCACCCGTCTCACGCTCGACCCGATCTTCTTCGTTTGGTTCTCTGTCCTGCAGGCGTAGACGCGGAGGGAGCCACCGTGGGTCGGCAACTCCTCCACCTCGAACACTCTCAATCCGTGAGCCTCAAGGATGCGCACAGTGGTGAGCATCGAAAAATACGAGAAATGTTCGTGGTAAATCGTGTCAAACTCGTTCCGTTGGATCAACCGCTGCAGGTGGGGAAATTCCAACGTCAGGACAGCGTCACGTTTGAGCAGAATCCGCAGCCCTTCCACAAAATCGTTCAAGTCCGGGACCTGTGCCAGGACGTTGTTGCCGATAACCAAGTCGGCGCAGCGGTCCTCGGCGGCCAACTCTTCCGCCAAGCGAGCGCCGAAGAACTTCACGAGCGTCGGCACACCCTTCTCGATGGCCACTCTGGCCACGTTCGCCGCAGGCTCGATGCCCAACACGGGCACGTGCCGCTCCACGAAGTATTGCAGCAGGTAACCGTCGTTACTTGCCACTTCGACAATGAAACTCTGCCGACCCAGCTCAAATGCGGTCATCATTTTGTCGCGATAATTCTCAGCGTGTCTGAGCCAGGAGTCGGAATAGGAAGAAAAGTAGGGGTACTCGCTGAATATGTTCTCTGGCGTTTCGTATTCTCCCAGTTGCACCAGGAAGCACCGATCGCAGACAAAAACGTGGAGCGGGTAGTAGATCTCACCACGATGGAGTTCGTCTGCCGACGGGTAAGTCTCACAAAGCGGAGACATCCCCAGATCGACGAAGGTTCGTTCCACGCCCGCCCCGCAGAACCGGCAAGGCCGGGCTGGGGCTGGATCGTGATGATCGATAGGAGGCTGGATTGCTAACTCAGGCGCTTGCATAGGTGGAAATTGCGGCTCAAGCAACCATCGCGGTGCCGGCGTTGTGTCCGCGCCAGCGGAGGGATGCATCCAAGCTCCCCGCTTTAAGAAGGCGCTGGATGTGGCGGATCCGGATGTAGCGGCCGCGTTCAAGGTCTTCGGCTGCGAGCCCGGCGGCGCGGTAGGCGTCATAGAGTTCCTGCGCGCCCTGGCGGGCCGTCCACTGCGGCCTAAAACCCGGCAGCATCTGGCAGACTTTATCGCAGTTCACGCGGTAGCAACGAAGGTCCGGACCACCGCCGGGAGCGTATTCCACGGGGCACCCCGGAACCGTCTCAGCGACGATCTCCGCCAATTCACGGATGCGGTAGTTCTCATCGGTCCGGCCGACATTGAACGTCTGGTTGTGGATGGCCTCTTGCGGCGCTTCGAGCGTAGCAAGCATTGCCGCGATGATGTCGCGGATGTGCACGATGGGACGCCACGGCGTGCCGTCGCTCTTGATGTACACCCGGCCGGTAGTGCACGCCGATGCCACGAAGTCGTTCAAAACGATGTCAAGCCGCAGCCTCGGAGAGACCCCGTAAGCGGTCGCATTCCGCAAATAGGTCGGGCTGAAATTCTCGTCGGCCAGGAGGGCAATGTCGCGCTCCGCGAGAACCTTCGACTCGCCGTAGGGTGTGACCGGGTTAAGATCAGCGGTCTCGGTCAGGAATGCATCTCCTGCGGCACCGTAAGTGCTGCACGACGAGGAGAAGACAAAGCGCTTCACGCCTGCCGCCTTGGCGAGCTTGGCCAGCCGCACCGAGGCTAGGTGGTTGATGTCGTAAGTGATCGCGAGATCGAGGTTGCCGAGTGGATCGTTCGAGAGTGCGGCGAGATGTAGCACCGCGTCGAAGCCATCGAGATCAGCCTCGGTCAGGTCGCGGAGGTCTTTGCGGACCTCCGGAATCTCGGGGGCCGCTTCGCCGAACTCGCAGCCGGCGAAGAGATCCGTGTCCAGGCCGACGACTTCGTGGCCGGCAGAATGCAAAACGGGTCCAGCTACGGCTCCGATGTAACCTTTATGCCCTGTTAGCAGGATTTTCATCGTTGTGTGTCTCCGCCTCGGAGCAGATTTGATTCTGCGATCGAAGCAAGAGGATCTCCTTTCTATGAACTTGGCAGGCTGTTCTCGCGCATAGCCTCGATCTGGCGCCTTCGATCACCACCGCCGTTCGGGACGACCGCAAGCAGTCCCTCCCGGCAAAGGAGGTCGGCAGCCTCGCTGAGGACCGGAAAGAACATGCCAGACCGCTCCGCGATGTCCAACAGAGAGTGCGTTCCGTCAGAGAGGTTCAATACCCAAAGGCGCGCCATCATTTCTTCCCTGCTTGCCCCGCCCTCCGCGGACCGGTAGAGGCCTCGCCGGCCCAGTTGGGGTTCGCAGTAGGGATTCTCGCTGCAATATGACCGGTTGTTTTCGAGTACGTCCACAATGCCCACGCAAACACGCAATGACTTCGCCAGTTGGCCGGGTCGGATGAAGTCGAGATTGTCGGCCGACGTGTGATACTCGGGAAAGCTTTCCCAGACACTTCGCATCAGGCAACCGACGGGAAGGTTGAACCCCGGAGAGCAGTACTGCCGCTCGTCATAGCCATAGGGAGAGAACTCCAGAATCTCCGAAGATTCGCCGGAGTGGCTCAGAACATGATCTGCGGCCCGGTCGATCTCGGCGTTTCCCTGGCGGCTCTTCTTGTAATGGAATCCGCCTGCGTCTCCGATGCACGTCAGGATTAGACCATGCCGGATGCGCTCAACTGTGTCGCGATTCCGGGCGAGCCACGTGATGGCCCCGACGGTTCCGGGAATAAACAGAAACCTGTACGAGTACCGGAGATCGCGTCCAGACAGGAGCTTCGCTAGGAACGTGGCCACGGTCAGCCCGGAGAGATTGTCGTTGGCGAGCGACGGATGACAAGCGTGACACGAGATCAGAACTTCGTCGGCCGAATCTCCGGCCAGGTAGCACTCGCCGTAGGTCAAGTGTCCGTCTTCGAGTGTGGAATCGATCGAGACCTCGTAATCGCCGTCTTCAAGCGCCAGCATCTGATTATGGGAAAGGCAGAATCCCCAATCTTCCTTGTAGTAGGACGTCCGGTAAGGAATCCAATCGGGGTGGTCTGGCAGAGTGAACAGATGCTGCTTGAGATCGCCGAGCGGCATGGTTGCATGCAGGGGCGCGCTGTAATTCAAGACGTGCAAGTTGCACTTCTGAAAGTCCACCACCCGCCGACCGCTCGGCGTCTTGATGTAGGCGTCCCGAATATTCCACTCTTTGGGAACGGTCCAATCGAAAACCCGGGTTCCCGTCGGCACCTCGAAGGTTTGCAGCGGGATCCGATCCTGAATCATGGCAAGCGTGCGCCGTATCCCATCACCCGTGATGCTCCGGCAAATCGGGTATAAGCCGGCCGCAAAGCTGTGCATTTCCTGGCCGATCTCGGCCGCATCTTGTTGGTCGAATTTTGCCAGCAGGCCCATGTCTTACTCGAAGTCCGTGTAGGTTCGGTCCCGCTCGGAAATTACTTCCACCTTTTCCGGCCACGCAATCCGGAACGCCGGATCATCCCACCGCACTCCCCGGGCCGATTCCGGATTGTAGAACTGCGACATTTGATAGAACACCTCGGTGTCATCTTCTAAAGTCAGGAAGCCGTGCGCGCACCCGTCAGGAACGTAAACCATATTCCGCTTCTCGGACGTCAGGCCCACCGCGGCCCATTCTTTAAAGGTTGGTGATTGGGGACGCAGGTCGAGCACGACGTCGTAGATCGCTCCTCGGGTGCAGCGCACCACTTTGGTCTCGGCAAAGGGCGCGGCCTGGTAATGCATGCCTCGTAGAGTTCCCTTTCGCGCGTTGAACGAAATGCTGCACTGCACCAGCGTGGGATTCAGCCCGTTGTCCTCGAATTCCCTTTGGCACCAAGTGCGCGCAAAGAACCCGCGCGCGTCGATTTGAGGTTCAACGTCAATCTCAAAAACCCCTTGGAGCTTGGTTTCATGGAACACCATGGCGCAGGGACGCGTCTCCTACACGGACCGACCATGAACTTCCCAGGTAGCGGTCGCCCGCGCCTCGCTCGCTAGCTAGGCGGTTTGGCTGGACAGGCGCAACTCGCTGTATAATCCACTTAGAGTCATGGCCTCCCCCCGCACGGCAGGCACAAGCGCCGAAAGTGAATAAGCGACCGCAAAACCCAGAGCCGCAACCAGAAGCTGAGAAACGATAGCCTGCGGGGCGATCAGGCATAGGGCAGTTTCCGCCAGGGCAATACCAGCGAGGCACAGTGAAATCGGGCACAGGATAGCCTTCCCAAGACGCTGCAGGGTCAAGTCAGTACCGCGGAAGGCGGATTTGAGAATCCACGGGAGAATGGCAACGAAAACCAGGGAGCCGAACAGGGCCACTCCCTTGATGCCGAACGGCAGGCCGATGGCAAAGCTGCCGACGATGATGGGGGAGAGGATCAGCAAGAGTTTGAGAAGCCGAGCCGATTCACCCCGGCTTACAAACAACCATAGCGCGGACTCAAAAAGCACTTGGCCCAACGCAGAAATCACAAGGATCTGGAAAACTGGCGCTGCTTCCCGCCACTGATTCCCAAGTGCCAGCACAATCACCGGTTTCGCCGCTACGAAGAGAAATCCGAAGATTGGAGCGCTGATCCATACCATCAGGTTCGCGGCCCGCAGATAGTATCGCGCAAAGCGCTCCGGATCGCCCTGGAGTCTGCTGAAAGCGGGAATGGCAACGCTGAAGGCCGGGCCACTGAGCTGGCGCACGGGAAGCATCAGGAGATTGTAGGCCCTCGAATACAGTCCCAGCGGACCGGCTGCCCAGTACCAGCCGATCAGGACTTGGTCCGCGCTGCGATTCACATTCGTCACGAGGTAAGAGGCAGCGACGTTGCCGCCAAAAGCGACGAGGGAACGAACTTCGGCGTCGCGCCGAGGAAGGCTCGGTATCCACCTCACCATCAGCCAGGAAAGCGCCATCTGGGTGAAATTCAATATGAGCGGAAGGGCGGCCACTGACCAGTAACCGGCGCCGTGCAAAGCCATGACGATGGCCACCGGAACAGCGAGAATATAGGAAGCCACATTCCGGATCCCCAGGGATAAGAACCGCATCCGGCGCTTGAGAAGTGCCTCGTGCTGTACCCTCAAACCGCAGATGAGAAACGTCAGAGACAGCAAGAACGTGAGGTCCATGAGTCGTGGTTCGCGATAGAACCAAGTGAGCACCGGAGCCAGAGCTGCCGTAATCAGCGTGAGCGTGAAGCCGACAGCGACGTTGATCCAGAACAGCGTGCTGACTTGATTTTGGTTGATCTCCTGGCTCTGGATCGTCGCTTCCGAGAGGCCGAGGTCCGCGAATGCCTGTCCCAGCCCCGTGATGGCCGTCACCATGGCCACCAATCCGAAGTCGGCAGGTGCGAGCAGGCGCGCCAGCACCACCGTTGCCACGGATCCGATGAGGAACGTGGCACCCTGCGAGCTGACCGTCCACAGACCCCCGCGAACAGACCTTCCCCTCAAGTCTGCATGCAGATGCTCGGTGCTCAGCGCGTCTGTCGACAGTTCTTGGACAGGCATTATAGGGGAGCCTTCACGTCCACTGAGGATGCGTCGCGTTTCAAGAGTTCTCCGGGAGAGGACATTCGATCGAGGCCGGCGTACACCCCCAGCGTCGTCTGAGCGACCACATCCCACGAATGCCGCTCGGTGGCGTACCGTTGTATCTCTTGGCGGCGGCGGCTCAAGTCTCTGAACAAGTCGCTTGCGAAGTACCTTTCGATCGTCCGCGCCAGGTCAACTGGATCCTCAGGCTTGAACACAAACCCCGTCTTGCCCTCGACGATCTCATCCTTCAGAGAGCCCACGTCCGCGGCGAGAACCGGCAGTCCGAAGCTGTGTCCCAGGAACAAGACGCCGCTCTGATAAATGTGCCGGTAGGGCAGCGCAAGAACGTCTGCCCCTTTGAAATAAACCTCGGCCTCGTCATCCGGAATGAAGTCAGCCCTGACCAGAATCCGCCCGCTTTGCACTTCCTGGCCCATTGATCGCAGGACTGCTTTCCAGTAGTTTTCGCAGTGCTTTGGTCTGCCGGCGATAATCAATCGATAGTCCCCTTGCCGGGCCAGAACCTGTTGGAATGCGGCCACGAGATAGTCGAGCCCCTTGTAAGGTGCGATGCGGCCAAAGAACAGAACCGTCTTTTCGCCCTCACCCAAGCCTAGCCGTTGCCTAGCCTCGTCCCGAGTGAGGCTCGTGTTTGGAACGGCGTTGTTGATCCCGAACGGGATTACGGTGACCCGGGCCCCTTCCACGCCGAACTCCTCGCTGAGTTCAAGCTTCATCTTCTCCGTGTGGACGAAGAGATGATCGGCCAACCCGTATTGGATTCTCAGCGTAAAACGGTTGAAAGGTGTGTCCCTGGAATCCCGCCGCCCCGCATTCACATTGTGCAACGTCATCACGAGCCTTTTCCCGAGGAACCGGTAGTAAAGCATCAGCAGCGTTCGATCGAAGGTCTCGAGCTTGTTGTTCCACAGGATGTGAAAAATTCGGGGTTTGGCCGTCGCCGCGTAGCGGATGAGCCTCGCATAGTACATCAACACCCTGAAGGCTTTTCTACTGAAACTGGCATCCGGTCCTACGTCCCCCCGCAGGTCGAGAAACTTCACTCCCCGCTTGCTGCGGAATTCAGCGCAATCAAGCTCGCTGGCACCGATCAGGTCCAGATTTGCCCCCTGCGACATGATGGCCGTTGCCAGACCAAACGCGTAGGGTTGGTCCGCGCCGCCGGTAAGCAGGGCCACGCGGGTCTCCTGCGTTGCTCGGGGCGTCGTCAAACGCGCACCTCTGCGCTCCGGGCTTCGTCGCCGAGCGATACGCCGGTTGACGCCGGAAGGAGCGCACACAATTGGCGTTCGACCGCAGCTTCAACCATGCCCGTCGTGATCAGGTCCATGCAGTTGGGCACATAGTCGCATGAGGATTTGTAACAGGCCAAGCACTCCATCCTGGGCACGACCTTCTCGCCGAGCCCGTACATTTCGATTTCAGCCGCGCTGGTCGGACCGAACAGGATCACCGTTCGACGCCCGAGTGCGAGCGACAGGTGCATGGCCAGGGTATCTCCAGCCACAACCACGCTGCACACCGCGACGATTGCGGCGAAATGCCGCACCGGGTTATCGCAACCGCTGTCAATCAAGGGGACTCTGGATCGCGCCGCCAGCCGCTGATGACGCTCGCGCTCATCCGGGCCGCCAAGCAGCACAAACTGGACGGGTTGTGCCGCCGCCAGGCGTTCGATCAACTCCAGGTAGCCATCCTCGCGCCAGCGCTTGAGCTCCCAACGGAGCCCGGCGCCGGTATTCAGACCCATCACGGGACACGAGAAATCCACGCCTAAGCGCTCCAGGTGCATGCGCCCTCGCGCCCGTTCCTGCTCGCTCAGTTCGAGAACATAACGGTGTCGCGCTCCGGAAAGGCCGACGATATCCAGCATCAAATCCTGGTAGGTTCTTGTACCCTGCCGCTTGAGGTCATCGAAGATGCCCATTTCCAGCCAAGTGCGCGCCGCAGGATTGGTCGGCTGGACGCAGCCGCGCGCGTCAAGGATGAAGCCGTCCTTTTGCTTTGTGCGCGCCATGCTGGCCAGCGCCGCACTGGTCTTGCCGGCATCGAGATTGATCACGCGATCGAAGGTCCGCACTTGCAACTGCAGCAATGCGTCCGGACCATACTCAACGGTTTCAGCAACGTACGGATTCCGTTCGAGCAGGGCACGCGACTCCGGCCGCGTGATCCACGTAATCGCGGCCCCTGGATGTGCTTCGACCAGCGCCGGTAGCAGTGCCGTGGTCCGCAGCACGTCTCCCATGGCATCGAGCTTGATGATCAGGATGCGCTGCCCGACCCGCTGATAGTGCTCGCAGGTGCAAAGGACGCCGGTCGCCTTGTGCCACGTGCAGGGGCGGTCGCCGACGAAGAATCGGCAATCGAAAGCGATCTCGCGCGTCCCGTTGCCAGGCTGCACGGGATTTTGCGGATCCTTCATGCCGCCAGCCTCTCCTCTAGCAACTCGCAGATGGCGTGCCCGATCATGATGTGCATTTCCTGGATCCGCGCCGTGGACCTGGAAGGCACGCACAGGCAAAGGTCGCACGCCGCCCGCATTTCGCCCCCTGATTCGCCTGTCAGCCCGATCACGCTTACCTTCAACCGGCGCGCCACTTCGATCGCCCGCAGGATGTTCCGGCTGTTGCCACTCGTCGAGATCGCCAGCAGCACGTCGCCCGGTCGGGCGTGGGCGGACAGCTCGCGGGCAAAGACATACTCGTACCCGTAGTCGTTGCCAATAGCGGTCAAAGCCGACGTATTCCCGTGCAGAGCCAGAGCCCGTAACGCCTGTCGCTCGAGGAGGAAGCGGCCGGTCAGTTCCGCGGCAATGTGCTGCGCATCACCTGCGGATCCACCATTCCCGGCGATCAGTAATTGACCGCCAGCGTCAAGGGCCGAATATATCAGGTCGACGGCGTCTGAGACTTCCGGGGCGAGTGCGGAAAGCGCCCTGGCGACCCGCAAGTGCTCGTCCCAGATGGCGATGATCCTGTCTGTCTGTTGAGTCAACTTGGCTGTTGCCACGTCGAACTGCAAGGCTTCAGATGAGCGTAAGCTGTTTACGGCGTTGATGTTACGGGGTCAGTCTGCTTAGCGTTTTCCCAGTCGTACATGGCCTTGTCCCAGCGCCGGAGGCACGAAGCCTTGAACTGCGGAAGCTCTAGCTCAGCCCATTTTGCCGCTCCCCAGCCGAATATTGGTTCCAACCAGGAGTATTTCCAGGACATCTGGGGTGGCTCCAGGCGACCCCCAAACTCCGCGGCCAGCCTCTGTGCCTCCGCAGCCAAGTCAGGACGCTCGGGATGGAATTGTCCGTACCAATTCTGCAAATAGGTCAGGCAGGCCTTGCGGACACGGTCGCTTTCTTCGAGTGATCGCATATACTGGATGTGTAATTTCATGGAGATCAACAAGGATTCTTTCTTCTTGTTGGACCTGCCGATGACGCTGATGCTGTCTGGGCCCGACAGCCGGTAGAAAATCCCGGTCTCAGGCACGAAACGGGTGCCTGCTGAGGCCAGAAGCACGCGCGCAAAGTATTCACCGTCTTGATCATAGTGAAGGCGCGTGTCCCAAGGCCCGGCGGCCTCGGTCAATTCGCGGCTGACCAGCCAGGTCGCGTTTTGCATGTGGATGTTTCCGCTCAGCTTCCGCAGCAGCCACTCGACGGGGGAAAGGTCTTGCCACAAGGAGTTGCGAACGAACTGCGCCCCGCAAGTCCGGTAGTAGAACGGAGCCCACGGCGAAGAAAGAAGGATTCGTCGGCTCTCTCCATCCCGCAGCGCCGCAAGCTGCCGCTCGATCTTGTCGGGCGCCAGGGCGTCATCCGCATCCAGCCACTGAATATAGTCGCCTTTGCTTGCCCGAAAGGCCTCGTTCTGGGTCGCACAAAGGCCGCGATTCTCCCTGGAGATGAGCACAACCCCTTTCGAGGCAAATCGCCGCACCACGTCGGCCGTCCCGTCCGTGGAACCATCGTTGACCACGATGATTTCCTTGCGCGGCCAAGTCTGGGCAACTGCCGACCGGACGGTGTCGCCGATCCAACGCTCGGCGTTATAGGCGGGGATCAGAATTGAGACCAGCGGTTGCATTAATTCACTCTGCCCCGGGTCCGCTGCAAGGCGACCCGAGGAGACTGGCCGTGCCCTTCTCCCCCGTTTTTCATTAAGGTTCGTTGGTTAGAAGGCGTTCCAGGGCTTCCCAGGCATCTTGCTGATTCTGAACCACATTCCAGCTTCCTTTGTATCATGCCTTCCAGACCCTGCGAATTTCCAACTATCTTTTTGCTAAAAAAGGACCCCTTTTCGAGCTCAAGTTGCTGAAAACACGCAAGTTGAGCCCAATGGGTTTGGCGCTCGGCATTCCGTGGATAAGCAACTGAAACAATTGAGTTTAACTGCAATGGGTTTGGATGGCTTTGGAGGCGAAAGTAATATCCGACAGGTTCAGATGGCGCCGAGCCATCAAGATGAGCCAAGCTCGGTCCGGTCAGCATGTAAATATTACTCATACATCAATTCTGCTGAAAGGTCAAGTAGGAAATAAGTCCCCACCGGCTCTATGGGTAAAAGAATCTCTTTCGAAGCCCAACCATTCCCACGAAACCGGGAATCCACTGCGAACCCCCCACCTGAAAAGGCGCTGCTAAGGAACTGGATTCCCGCTTTCGCAGGAATGACTGCGTCTTTCGCGGGAATGACTGCGTCTGGAGAACCAGAGAGCGCCTTTGAATAGCCTGCTAAATTTTTTTCCTGAACAACCGATGTTACGTATTGGCGGTATACTACGGCTCCCGAGCGGGAATAAGGAGCCGCGAAAACTGAGGACTAAGGCTAATGCGCGCACTTGCTAAAGGACTTTTATTCACCTTACTCGCTTACCTCGCCTTTGCTGTGGCGGTGCGGGCGCAGGGCACTTACACGGCTGCAACCTGCAACCAGAGCGACGTGAACGCGGTCGTCAACGGCCCCATCCATACCGCAGTTGACGGCGACACCATCATCGTTCCGACTGGCTCCTGCACCTGGAGCACGGGCATTACCTATCCCTCGAATATCGGCATCACCGTCATAGGCACCGGCACGCCGAATAGCGGGTCGAGCACCACGGGTGCGAACTCGTCCTGCACCCAGACCAGCATCACCGTAACCGGCGGCATCACCGCTTTCAGGCCGACGCCGCAATATGGGAACTCAACGACGCGCCTCTCTTGCATGACGATAGCCTCCGGCACCGGGTCAGGCATCGCATTGTCGGTCCTCGGAACTTGCGCATCTTCTGGCTGCCCGAACCTTCGCATGGACAACATCACTTTTTCCAATTGGGCGGGGCACGCGAATGTCGGCATCTCTTACGGGATCAACGCCGTCGGCGATATGTTTGGAGTGATCGACCATAACACCATCAATGGGAGCGCCGGAAATTACTTGCAACTGGTAGAGCAGTCTAACGCCAGCTTTCTTGGAGTTGGGTACTACGGCGACAACTCCTGGGCGCAGCCGGAAGCATATGGTTCAGCCAATTTCCTGTTCTTTGAGAACAACACGCTCAACGATGCCGGGCTAACCGATAACGAGGGCACTGCGGGAACGCAGCAAAACCAAGGCGGTGGCCGCGTCGTCGCCCGGTACAACACCTTCAATACGGACGACATCAACGCCGAGTTGGCTTGGCACGGTACGGAGTCGAATGGCCGTCCCCGAAGCGGTCGTGTTTGGGAGTTCTACGACAACACCATTAATTGCCCGGCTTCCACGGAGTGTCAGGCGCCCGTAAGTCTTAGAGGTGGAACTGGGCTCACCTGGAGCAATACCTTCAGTTTTGCTTCAGAGGCGGGACTAAATACCTTTATGAATTTGAACACCTATCGAACCCAAGGGAGCATCGGTGGGTGGGGAGTCTGCGACGGGTCGGCGCCTTACGATAAGGATGGCGGCACAACCTACTACTCCGGCACGATTGGTTCCGTTTCGGGCTCTGGGCCATTCACCATCACGGTGTCTGGCAGCTCGCCGGGATGGACGACAAACCAGTGGATTCCGACCGGCGCTCCCTATTCCGTGCATGACCTTACCCAGTCGACGGGCTCGGAGATTACGGCCAACACCGCGAACACGGTGACGATCGCGTATAGTGGAGGTCCGGGGGCCTGGACTCCCAGCGCGGGTGATTCCATTCAGATACTTCGCGCCACAATCTGCATCGACCAAGCCGGAGGCCGGGGTGCTGGATACCTGTACAGCGGACCGAACCCCCAGTCCGTTGCTGCTAACGAAGTCCCGTCGCCCACTTACGCTTGGATGAACAGCTTCAACGGAGGCACACCGGGCACCGGAGTAGTTTACTCCGATACGGCAAGGGTCATAGCGAATCGCGACTACTTCACAGAGACGGCCAACCAAGCGGCCCAGACCAGCTCGACATCGCCATTCAACGGCAGCACAGGCGTTGGTCATGGTACGCTTGCCGATCGCCCAACCTCCTGCACACCGTCCTCGAACGGGGGCACGGAAGGAACGGCTTACTGGGAAACTGACAACAACCAGCTCGATTTCTGCATCGGCACGAACACCTGGAGCACGACCACCTCGTCCCCTGCTTCTTACACGCCGTATATCTATCCCCATCCACTCGACAGCAGCAGCGGACCACCCAATCCGCCGACGAACCTCGCTGCGACTGCGCAGTGAGCGGCATTGGCTGTCGAAACCTTGTCTGTGCAGAACTTCGCCGAACACAGTCGAGGTCGGTACGCCCCTCAGCGTACCAGGAAATGAGCGAGGGGCAAAGGTCATTCCCATACTAGCCGCTGGAGCCGGCGGGAGGAGTCGAACGCTCCATAGGCCGATTACGACTCGGCTGCTCTATCGTTGAGCTACACCGGCTTAGGGACAGCCTGAAATGGTACCATAACGCACGCACGCGCACTGCCGCCCTGATCATTGGGTGGGGAAGCACTCCGACCAACCCCCGATGAAACCCCGCCTTCATGCAAAGTCTGCCCCATCGCGTCAGCGGGACGAAGTATCGAGGCACGAGGATCTCTCCAAACCCGTTCCGAATTTTGAATGTGCGTAAGGGGTGGTCCTGCTTCTTCCCGTAATTGTATAGGCCATAGGTAAGATAAGATATGCCCTTTGCATCGCAGAGTTGTACAGCCTTCGCCACGAGGGCGTTTGCGGGTCTCTTGTCGAAGTGACTTGGCCTGGTGGTGAGATTTAAGATCGACGCTATATCTCCACGATAGACTAAGTGCAGAAAACCTATCAGTTCTTCACCAAAGTAGGCACAGATAAAGTCGCAGCGGCCGACGAACTCGCCGTACAGCCTTCTGGTCTCGTCGAGACTCCTGCCGTAGTAGGCGTTCCGCAAGCCTTGCCGCAACGGAGCCTCGTCGTTCACCTTCCGGATGCCCTGAAGAAGCTCGTCGTCGAAGCCCGAAATCCTCACTAGCAGACCGCGCTTCTGGGACCGCCTCACGTTCTTCCGGCTTTCCTGCGGGAGCCCTTCCCACCACTGCTCGAAGCTGGTTAGGTGAATGGCGGCAACACTTTCCCAGACCATCGGGTAAGCGTATTTCGCGGACGTAGCAGGTAGTTTTTGAACAAAAGTGAAGATGTCGGCCCTCAAGGCGTGGTTCGCATCGCCCCGCAACCTATCTATGTAGGACTCGGGATTCTCTAGTTCGTTCTCCATCATCGCCTCGCTACGGACCGCGGCTGTTTTCAGCCACGTTCCTGTAACGATGAGCTTCTTGCCATTGACATCCACGGCGGGAACCGTCACCCATCGGCCCTTCACTCTGATCTCAATGCCGTTCTCCGCCGCGGGCGTCATGCTCTCGTCCTCCTTCTCAGATAGGTGCAAGGGGCCGCAGGTCCGCTTTCGGACGCGGCCGCACGGCCCAATTCAGGACCCGGGTAGCGCTTTGGGCCTTCGCATCCCAGGTCAGGCATTCCCTGGGGTAGATAATGCCATGTTTTCGCAACCGCTCAAGAATACCCTATTGGTCATGCGTTCCTTCACACAAGTTGCTCCAATTGTAATACCCCAAGAAGCTCGTTTGGTTGCGGAACCGCGATCGCTGCGGCTCCCAAGCCGAAGATCAGACCGAGGATGGGAACCAAATCCAGGGAAAAGCGGCCCCAGGCAAAAACAGGGCAATGCTCGGCCCAAAGCGCCAGAACAATGACCAAACCGAATTTCACCCGGTGAAGTTGTCCGTTATGAAAAAGAATTACCAGACTTGCCAGCACGACTCCAAGGAACGGCACCTGCATCAAGATCAGCAGGCGCGTCTTCTGCCAATTCTCAGCTCGTACCCAGAAGTTCCAAAGATTTTCCGCCTTCACATGAAGGATCGTGCCCGGATCCTGCCTGAGCCATTTCAAATAAACGGTGCGGAAGGCTTGGTCACGGGCGTACTCCCATTTGGCGCGGCTCATGTATTTCGGAAAGTCAGGACTGACTCCGCTGGAGAGTTGCATCGGGCGTTCCTGTTCGAAGAAGTAATCAAGCGTCACTCCTTCCGGGCGGTCGAGCCCCCCCGCCTGGCTAAGTTTATAGTAGAGTACATCTTGCACATTGAGCTCCCAGAACATGTTCTGCACCGGAACCAGTCTCCCTCCAGTTAACACATAGTTTCGTACCGTCCAGGGAGCGACAACTGCGGCAGCCACGACCAGGTAAATTGCGACAGGCAACAATCGGGCGCCAAGCTTCAGTTCGTGTCGCTTCGACCAGACCAGAAGCGCTGAACAGGCAATGGGTATCGGTAAATAGACGGTCTTATCCAGGATCATCAAACCAGAGACCAACCCAAGCACCCATGGCCGCCAGCGGCAGGAATAATCATATTCCCAAGACGAAAAGAGATACATACAAAGCACGACAAACGGAACTATGCTCGTGACCTGCGAAATCTTGGCCGTATAGTATACGACCGGGAGGTTGACGGCGTAAAAGAGCCCCGCAAGCAGCGCGGGAAGACTACCCCACAACTTTCGAAAAAGGATAATAACAAGAAAACATGTCAGGGTATCGAGTAACAGAAGGCTTATACACCAGCCTGAATATCTTTCACCGAACGCAAGGTAGAGTGGGACCTCGAGCAGCGGAAAAACGGGTCCCCGGGTGATTGTTGATTGACCGGGATCAAATCCGAAGGTCCCACTATCAACCAGATTGATCGCGAGTTTATTCCATGAATCCGGGATCTCGTTGTGATGCCAACCCCACGAATGCCAGAATGCTCCGGCCACCGCCAATCGCACAAGGAGAGCGATGCCAAGCACGATGACCATGTTGAGACGGAATCGGCGAGGCTCTTCAAGTATTGTGCGGATCTGGCTCATAAGTCGATGCGCTAGGCTTTTTCAAGCTACGCATGGCGTCATAAGTCCGCTCGCATGTCATTCTGAGCGCAGCGAAGAATCTCGTTCTTCCCATCAGTGGAATTGATGAGAGATTCTTCGCTGCGCTCTGCAGTAACTCGGCCCGTAAGTCCTTTTGCTTGAGCGAGACGCCTCAGGGCCGAGTTACTGACAATTATGGGCAGCCGAACGGCTGTGAACGCTCAGAAGGACATGCAGGGGGTTCAGCATCCACTTGCATCGCCGAGTATAAATGAGAGCATCGCCGCGGGCGAAGACAGTTTAGCCGGCCTGCCCTGCCTCCGAATACTGCAAGTTTAGCTTCTTTCCGCGACGTGCGAATCGCGCAACCTGGCGTACGCCCGCCTTGTGTAGGGCAAAACTCGCTGTTGTGGCCAGAACTCCCAGCCCATACTCCACGCTGCGTCGGAAGCTGATTGAGGAAGCTTCCGCAAAATACTTGGTTGGGCAGGAGATTTCGCCGATTTTGAAGCCGAACATCACGGCCTGCGCGATCATCTGGTTGTCGAACACAAAATCGTCGGAATTCTCGAGCAGCGGAAGCGTCTGCAGTAAGTCGCGCGAGAATGCTCTGAACCCAGTGTGGTACTCCGAAAGCTTGACACCCAGAAAAACATTCTGGAACGCAGTGAGCAGCCGGTTAAACGCATACTTGTAGAGAGGCATTCCACCCTTCAGCGCTCCCGCTCCCAGAATTCGGGATCCCAGCACCATGTCATAGATTCCACTGGCCACCATTCCCGCCATAGCCGGGACCAGCAGCGGGGTGTATTGGTAATCAGGATGCAACATGACCACAATGTCTGCGCCCGCGGCTAGGGCCTCGCGATAGCAGGTCTGCTGATTGCGGCCGTAGCCATAGTTGGCGTCGTGAGTGAAGGTACGCACGCCGAGACGCTTCGACAACTCCGCGGTGTGATCCACGCTAAAATCGTCGACGAGGATCTTAATATCCACCACGTCGGTCAGCTCGGCCACCGTCTTTTCCAACGTCTCTTCGGCGTTATATGCAGGCATCACAACTGCAATGCGTTTTCCGTTGATCATTGTTCCAACGCCTCCGCTGTGCGCTTCGCCTGCGCCGCTCCTGACCAGCCCTGATCCATGATTTCGATGCCGGCAGGCATTCCCGCAAAGTCCACGTCGACGGGACGCACAACGGGCGCCCGGTGTACAGCGCGTTCAGGCACGGAAATGGCGGCGAGCAGGAAGGTGACGAGGAGCAAGTCGGCTTCGAAGGATGCCTCGGTTACGTTGTAGAAGAGCAGGAGAGTCCAAAGGCCCAACCCCAGGGAGCCAAGGGGCGTGAGAGGCTTGAGCCGTTTACAGATCTTGCGATAGGATGCGATCAGGAATGTGCAGAGGAGGAATAAGCCGATCAGGCCAAGGTCGAGATAGATCTGAAGGTAGCCGTTATGCGCCTCCAGCACAGTGTCGCCGACCAGTCTCGCCCACACCCACCGGACGCGCCAGCCAAGCCAGAAGCTCTGATAGCCGGTGCCCAGGAAGGGATTAATGGGCACGCTCAGAAGAACCTGCCAGATGTGAGTTCTGTCGGACATGTTGCCGGACCGGCCGACTGCCTCGGACAACTGCGCGCCCATGCCGAAGCCGACCGTCAGGATCAGATAAACAATGAAGCTCACCGGGGCCAGCGTTTTGACCCAACCGCGACCCCGCCGGCCAAACTTGCTATGCGCCGCAGCAATCGCCAGGCACCCGATGGCCAGGCAGACGGCGGAGGTGTCGCTCCGGGAGAGATTCAGCAGCCACAGGGTCATGGCGATGAATGCGATATCGACAAGGATGACCCGCCTGGCCCGCTTGTCTTTTCGTTCCTGCCAGTGCGTGACCGTATCCCAGAAGAAAAATATTCCGCTTACCAGGCACATGACGCCCAGCATGTTCTTGCTTGTCGATACACCCGTGTATTCCTGACTACCCCAAGCGGAATAGGACTTGCCGAGGTACGGGTAATACTTGACAAGCACGACCGATAGCGGGACTAACAGATAGAACACGCGGCGAAGCACGGTACGCACCGCTTCGAGCGGCCGAGGGTCGGACAACACAACCAGCACTACCATGTATACGCCGGCATCCCGGAACCACTTCTTGAAAGTTGGCAAGGGGAAATCCGACCAGGCAACGCTGAGCAAGCCGAACGCCACCAACGCGATCAAGGCCTTGTTGCGCGCGAAAAAATCGCCCCACTGGAACCGGCGTGAGACGAGGATAACGATGGCCGCCACAGTGAGGAGCATGTAGATCGTGCGGTCCAGCGGGCTTCCATCTTCCAAGCCTTGGGCAGCGCTCCCATAGGAAGGTCCGAGCCACAATGAGGGCGACCGCGATCCCAGGAAGAACAACCTAATCAAGGGCACCCACAACGCCGCCGAGGCCTTTGCAGGCTTGGCGGGGTCGTAGACAAAGAGTGTCACCAGCAGGACGAGCCAGATGGCCAGGGCTAGAGTAGGAGGCATCTGCTAAGGAGCCAGAAGTCAGGAGTCAGGAGCCAGAAGTCAGAATGGTCTCAGTAAGGCGTTGAGCGGGCTACTGGCTTAGCGGAAGTGGCCGCGCTTGAAAAGCCAAATCGGTTCGCGGGCGGCCGGCCCCGAGCTGATCTGGGAGCTGATCGAAGATGGCGTCCATGATCCTGGCCGTGAGCAGGATTTCGCGGTAAGGAATGGGCACAGGACCGTCTTCGCAGATGGAGCGATAGAAGGCTTCGATAAAACCCTTCATACCGTCGTCCATATGAAAATCGTTGGCCAGGAACAATTTCAGGTTCCCAAGCAGGTTGCCAAGATGCTGCCTGGCAAGCAGCACGGGCGTAATGAAGTGGCGGGCGTAACTCTTGAAGTCTGTGCCACGAAGCTGGAGAACGGTTTCATGGTCCTGGTCGAGAATAAGGCCGTTCTTAGGGCCGTAAATTCGAAACTCATGGAGTGAAGGCCGCATCCCGGAGGAAAAGGTGAAATAGGCGGTGGTCCGTTCAGAATCGGAGATGATCACTCGAAGCTCATCCACGATCTCTTCTTCGCCAATGCCTTTGAGAAGCGGGCTGGTAAAGCCGTGAGCGATGACCCGAACATCATCGCCGGTTAGAAACTCCGCGATCCTGGCGATTCCGTGGCTAATGATGTTCTGCAGCAATTTCCCGGGAAGCTTGCGGATCCAATGCTGTCTGTTCCCGAGCAATGCTCGCGCATAGGCGGGGTCACCCAGGTTGTAACCGAAGTAACTTTCCATGTGCACCGGAGGGCCGCCCAGGTAACCGCCTTCGACCAGCGCTCTGAGGCGTCGCGCCGCGTGGGTAAATTGGCAGTTGTGGCCTACAGTCAGCTTGAGACCACGCTGGCCAGCGCTGCTCACGAGATGCTGCGCTTCCTGGGCATCGATGGTAAAGGGCTTCTCAACATAGACGTGACAGCCATATTCGAGGCAAAGCCTGGCGATTTCGAAGTGACCCTCGGGCGGCGTGGTGATGTGAACAACGTCGGGCCGGGCCTCGCACAGGAGCTCGGTCAGATCGGCGAAATAGGCTTTGACCGGGAAGCGGTCGTGAAGTTGCCGGGCCATGAGCGGCTCCCGGTCACAGACTCCAACAATCTCACAGCCCCCGACGCGCAGGATATGCGTGGCATGGAGGTCAGCGATTTTACCGCATCCGACAATGGCGACTCTAAGCACGCTGCCCATCCTGCGCGCAACTCTTGAAGTAAAGGCGCAATGCTTCCCTGGTAGGCACTTTTGGCGCCCAGCCCAGCCTGTTCTTGAGCTTCTCGTTGCTATATCGCGTCGGCTTCCACTCGGCGTACCAGCGGCGGCGATTGAAGGCCGGCGGCAACTGTCCCTTCGACCATTGCGAGTACTTCTCCCACAGATAACAGAGCGTATAGCTGAACATGTGGGGAACGTAGGCTGATTTGAAAGCTCGCACGTTCTGCTTGTACAACTTGAGGAACTGACGGCTTGATGGGGGGTCATCGTCCAGCACATTGAATATCTCCCCATCTGCACCCCTGACCAGGCCGGCCAGGACGATGGCCTCGGCGCAGTTGTCGACGTAGGTAAACGGTATCTTATTGGAACCGCCGAGATGCAGGAAGGGGCCAAAGGCGCTGATGCCCACCCGTCCCGTAATCTGAGCATGACCGGGGCCGTAAACGCTGCCCGGCCTCACGATGACGTAGGGGATTGCAAATTTCTTCGAATATTCCGTGACGATCCGCTCCTGCTGAACTTTGGCGAAGCAGTAAGCATTGACCGAGAGCTCCGGATGGTCCTCGATGGGACATGATTCGTCCAAGCGCTTCGACTTCTGGCGGTTGGTGTACACCGCGAACGAGCTGACCAGGACAAATCGTTGTAGCCGCGCGCACTGCAGGCTGGCCTCGAGCAGGTTGCGCGTGGTGACGACCGAGTCCATAAAGGCGTCAGGAAAGGACTTCTCGCCGGTCCCGGCGGCCAGGTGCAAGATGACCGCCACGCCCTTGCATGCAGCCTCGCAATCCGCGCGGGAAAGGAGATTGCCTTTGAACACCTCGATGTGTGCATCTGGGGGCTGGCGCCTGACAATGTCTTCGATTTCTGTCAGTTTACTCGAGGGACGAGTAAAACAGACGAGATTGCGAAGGCCGCGATCCACTAAATTAGCGACGACGCGAGATCCGATGAAACCGGCGGCTCCTGTCACTAGTATCCGGTCGTCCGGCGAGACGATATACGCTTGATCATTCATTTGCGGACTTCAGTTCGGGAGCGCTACCGGGGTTTCCTGGGACCGCAGCCATTCTTCAAACACGACCAGGCTAAACAGGATTTTGTGATTGTCCAGCCGGCCAGACGCGTGCTGGTCGAACAAGTCGCGCACCGCCGCGGGACGAAGATATTGATAGATTCTGGAGCTACTGTCAAGAAGCGCCTCCCTCATTCTGCTATCGATGGTGCCGCGAAACCAGTCATCCACGACATTGCCGGCGAATCCGCGCTTCGGCCGCTTCAGGAACGAACCCGGAAGATAGGTGCGGCACACCTGGCGATGTAGCCACTTTCGGGTCCCCATCCTCACTTTGAAGCTGGCAGGTAGCCGCTCGACGTACTCCACAATCTCTTTATCCAAGAACGGGACACGGAGCTCGAGACTATGAGCCATCGAAAGCTTGTCGGCATACATCAGGAGTTCGTCCGGCAGCGTGGACCGCACTTCCAAAAACTGGAGGCCGCCTAGCTCGTCCGTGGCACCCATGAGACCAGCCATATCCGCCCAGCATTCCAATATGCTGTCGCCCGAATCGGCATCCAGCAGCCCTTCCTGGAACAGTGCGTTGACTTCGCCTCCCGGCAAGAGGGAGAGAACCTGCTGATACCGGCGCAGCCGATCTGGAGTCGCGAGCGAGTGAATTCCTCGCTTCAGCATTTCGCTTCTCGGGAGGGCGGCCACGGCCGAAGAGAGTGGAGCGCGCATCCAACCCGGCAATTGAGCCCAGAGTGCCCCGTAGCGGACCCCAAGATGACGGCGATACCCGCCAAATAATTCGTCCGGACCCTGTCCGACCAGCGCGACCTTGACGTCCTGGCGGGCCCGCTCACAGACAAAATACATCGGCACAATCGAGGAAGCGGCGATTGGTTCTTCGAGGGACGCCACGATTTTGGGGAGAGCCTCTTCGAAAATCGATCTCGTAATCGTAACGGGCGTATGCTTCGATCCTAGAATGCGGGCAGTTTCAGAAGCGTCTGTCAATTCGTCGTCGGCAAACATTGAGCCGTACCCCACGGTATACGTGGGCCAGGCAGACCCGCTGAGATTCATGAAGGCAAGCAGCAGGCCAGAATCGACACCACCACTCAAAAGCAAGCCGACCGGTACGTCGCTGATGAGCTGGCGGCGTACGGCCCGCTTGTAAAGGGCCAGCAACTCCTCCCCGGCTTCGCCCAATGACTTTACAGGCGAAAACGGAGCTGGCTTGAAGTTGTACCATCGGCTCACCTGGCAGGAACCGCCTTCAACTGTCAGCTTGGTTCCCGGTGCGAGTTTGCGGACTCCCTCCAGTATCGTGAAAGGGGAGGGGGTAAACCGATAGCGTAAGAAAAGATTCAGCGCAATCGGATCCACGCCAGGCGCTTCCGGCATTGCTGCACAAACCGCACGTAACTCCGAGCCAAAATATAGAGTCTCCCCGTCGATCCGGTAGTAAACCAGCTTGATCCCGAATGCGTCCCGGGCTAGAACCAGTCGCCTCCGCCGCGCGTCCCAAATCGCCAGTCCGAACATGCCGTTTAGACGGTTGAGGACGTCATCGCCCCACTGCTTGTACCCGTGGAGGATCACCTCGGTGTCCGATTTGGTACGGAACACGTGGCCGTAACTTGCTAGTTCACTCCGCAAGTTGAAGAAATTATAGATTTCGCCATTGAAAATCACGCAGACGGACTCTTCCTCATCGAACATGGGCTGATGGCCGCCAGCAAGGTCGATGATCGAAAGCCGGCGAAAGCCGAATCCGAGTGGACCCGCGATGTAGTATCCTTCGTCGTCAGGGCCGCGATGCGCGAGGGTGCTGGTCATCGCCTCTATTTCACGGCGAAGGACGGGAGCCTGGCTTCCAAGGTTATACTGTCCGCAGATACCGCACATTAGCGAAAGTATCGTGCCGTCTACGATTCCACCGACCGCTGAGGCTCGTGCCCCTGCGGGTGGCGCAACGGGGCCGTTGGACTCGGTACAAGGCGAACTTGTTCAGGCAAAGCGCCGAAGCTGTCGATCCTTTTGAACGTCACGAGCGATCTCAGGATCGTCTTGAGCCTTTCCATCTGCTCTTTGCGGTGGAAGGCCATGAGCTCGCGAGAAACCGGCCGCGGCGTTCGGCGCAAGAGCGCCCAGCCATAGCCCGCACACAACGCTAAACCGCCCAGTAAGTAAGGTCGCTTGCTGGTGCGGTAGGCGACCCGGAAAAGCTGCCATAGCGGATGACCCCCGAGGTAGTAGTCCTTCTCACCGTACGAGAACAAAGAGGACAGAACGCTGCGCTCCGCAGTTCCGAGGCGCCGGTGATGGAAGAACGACTTCTCCCGAAACGATCGCGTCTTCCATCCCATCATTCGCGCGGTGGTCACCGCTATCCAGTCGATCCCTCCGGCACGGTGCGGGAGGTAGCCGCCGATTGCCCCCCAGCATTGCCTTCGAAACAGCTGGCAGCCGCCAGCGACATGGTGGAAGCCCTCGAAGCTTTGCCGCTCCGAGCTGTATCCGTTCTCCTTGAAGACCGTTCCGGCTACACCGAGATCAGGATCCTCTGCAAACCTCCTCATTAGAAACTCGAAATGGTCCTCTTCAAAGGAAATGTCGGCATCCAAGTTACCGATGACTTCGAATGGGAGGCCCTCGACTCTTTCATAGCCGGCGTTGAAAGCCTGCACCTTGGCTGCAAAGCTGCGGTCTCGGCGCTGCGGCATCTGGATCATTTCCATCCAGTGATGTTGCGCAAGATAGCGGCTCACGACTTCGGCTGTTCTGTCCGTCGATCCGTCTTCCACAATCACCCACTTCAGCGGCAGCAGAGTCTGACGGATCATCGACTCGATTGTGTCCTCAATGAATGCCTCCTCATTGCGAGCCGGGGTGATCAAGACGTAAGGCTGGTGAGCGCCACGTTGATCCATGTCATTGTTCCTCACTCTCTTCCTGTGCAAGCCTCTCCTCGGAATACCTCAAAGGCGCGCCACGTTTGCTAAAAGCCATCTGATAGGCCGCAAGCAGATTCTCGACGGAATACTCCCAGGCGAGCTCATTTTCGATCCTACGTCTGCCGAATTTGCCCATTTTTATTCGTTCGTCAGGCCGATCTAGTAGCCATAGAATCTTATTGGCGAAATCCTTCACCGGATCTGTTGGGTCGGCATACAAAGACGCCTCCTGCGCGCTGAACCTGCCCTCATTCGACTCAAACTGGACAATAGGCTTACCAAGGGCCATATACTCCATGATTTTGATCATCGTCGAAATGCCGTTCATCTCGCACGGTCTGTCGGGATTCACACATACCTCTGCAGTCGAAAGAATCACCTGCAACTCCTCGTCCGGAACGAATCCAGTGAAGGTAATCGTATCCCCCAGCCCGTTTTCCTCGACCCTCTTCCTCAGCGCCGGCAGGTCAGGACCGCGGCCGACGCACATAAAGCGGATGTCAGATCTCCCCAAGCTCTTTATGTACTCCGCCACGTCGACCAAAATATCCAATCCGTCCTGCACATTCATGCATCCGACATACCCGACCAGGTAGCGCGTTCCGTGCTTCAGCGCGGCCTTCGGCGGCACCGCCCTGAACGTTTGCGCGTCGGGTCCGTTCCGCACGACAAACACGTTCTCCGACGCGACACGCCCCCTCTTTATAGCCAGGTTGCGATAGCTATTGTTCGTGGCCATGACAACGTCGCTAAAGCGATAGGTCATCTTTTCCAGCCACAGTAGCAGCTTGTAGATCGAGTCGGTCCCTCCGGACTTCGACAGATATAGCTCTGGGCTGGCGTCATGATGATCGAAAATGTACTTAATGCCCAGCAATTTGAACGGCAACGAAATCAAGAAGATATTGTCGGGCGGATTGCAGCCCTGAATGACATCAAACCCATGCCGCAGGAAAATCCACCATGTATACAGGAACTCCCAAAAGAAGGCGCAGCCGTACTCCCAGAGATATCCCACAGGCGTGCGTCCCTCTTTCGGCATAGGATGTCGATAGATATGAATTCCATCGAGCAGTTGATGCCTTTGGGGGTATCCCTCGCGTCGAGGGCACAGCACGGTCACCTCGTATCCTTTCGCGTGAAGCGAACGAGCCTCCTTGAGGACCCGGGGATCGGGCGGAACCGACTGGTTTTCCACAATGATTAGAACTTTTCGTTTCATTACTACGGGAGGTGCCCAGACTCGAGCGCTGCTTAATTCTCCTTCAAGCCCTTGGACCCGGAGCCTTGCCTGTCTCGATAAAGCAAAAAGCAAAGACTCCTGAACATCTGCGATTGAGCCCAGCGGTGCATAGGAGTGTTGTCCCAACCCAGGAAAAGCCGACGACTTCGGAAGGAGCCGTCCGACTTCTGCCACACGGCAACAATGTCGTCAAGAACCAACGCGAGCCTTTCGTCAAGCTGCGGGAAACGGCCATGCAGCAGTGCGGCTAAGTTGACGCACTCAGCATAGTCGTACAGCTCCTGCCGGTATACCGTCAGTCGGGGAGCACGCGCGAATGGTCTCGGCAAACCGCCTTGATCAAATAGGTGCGCAAGATAGTAGCCTACCCCGCGTTCAATGGCCCCGCTGCATTTCGAATCTCCTGTAAGGAGCTCGATTTTCGCCAATGCTTTGAGGACAAAACATGTGTGAAAGTGGTCAATGAAATCTCTCTTTCCGTCCTTTGCATAATACCAAGAGCCGTCCGGGTTTTGAGACTCAATGACGAAGTTGAGATTTCTTTGAGCAACCATCCGATACTTTTCCTCTAAACAGTCAACCGCCGCGCTTGTTAGGAGAAACGCCCGGTAGGCGTTGGCGTTTATGACCGCAACCGAGTGTTGAGGGTCCGGAGTATATGAACAGGTAGACGCGCTGGACGAGGTCTCGAGGTCTTTATAGTCGTAAAGGACGTGGTCGGCTATGGATTGCATTATTTCGCGCCACCTGACGTCTCCGTCCATCTGATAAGCTTGTTTGAAAGCCTCGTAGACATAAGGCACCGTAGTGATGAGCGGCGTCCCTGCTTTGATCGTGCCGCGCAGCGTTTCCCAATTATAAGGGTATCCCCAACAGTGGTGGTCGAATCCCGGGCATCTAGTGCGCTCCAGGACCTCAAGAAAATGGACGGCCCGCGAATAGTGCTGCGGTTGCCCCGAGGCCTGCGCGAGGAAAAGGAATCCCATGGCGTAATGGGCATCAGCTATCGGGAAGCGCTGAGGTTTCCAGCATAGCTTTCTGGCTGAGGGAACAAATGCCTCGCAAAATACCATTGGCGATACTGCCAGGGTTCCCAGAAGCCGTTTCCTGTAATAGAGGGCCCTGGCGGCGCGCGCGGGCGCGCTTGCATAAAAGCTCTGGTAGTCGTATGAAAGCTCCCCGTGACGATCGAGCCACTCGATAAACCGGCCGATCGCTTGTACGGATCTGTCCCGAGGCAGCAGTGCTGTTTCAGGTGTCGTGACGGAAGGCACGGTTGCTGATTGTGTCAGTGGGCCCATGACGGTTTTTTTGCCTTGTGCGGCGGTCGCTCAGTCACCGGTGTCACTTTGGCGCATAGAAAACAGCCACGCAACGCCATCCCCGTGAGGAGGCAGCGCTAACGGACTGCTGATATTATGTTTCGTTGGGCACGGCGAAGTCCGTCGAAGGTGCAGTTCATCTGGAATCCAGAAACAGTCGGTGTGTCAGCTCCAGCGTAATAAGCCTGTGAATCTCGGTCGTGTAATTGCGCTTGCCACTGAGATGGCCGTTTACGATGGCTCGGACGACTTCCGGCGCGAGGTATGAGCGCGCCAGCGAGCGTTGGTCAAGCAGCATTTCGCGGACGTAACTTGCAAGTTCGTCACGGTACCAGACCCGAAAGTGAAACACCTTGTGGCGACCGAGCCATAGGCGTTCCAGGTGAAGCGGCGCAAACAAGTGATCTATGTGGGCAACCCACTGCGGCATGCCGTAGTCGTAGGCGTATTCTGCCTTAAATAGAAACTCCAGACAGGCGTGGACGAAGAAACTGTTGCGGCCGCCGACGCCGCGATCGGTGCGCAGGCTGGCCAGAGCGGAGTTGCCCTCGCGGATGAGCCGCAGCCGCCCTTCCTCGTTGATTACGATTGAGCCGGGAGCCTTGTAAACTGTCTTAACTAAGTCATTATCGAGATAGGGCGAGCGAACGGCTACCTGGGTCTGCTCCAGGCCAAGCACGCCATAGTGGTGCCATGGCGACTGACGGAAAGCCGCGAAGGTAACCGGGTGGACTTCACGGCTTGTATCGTAAGTCACTTTCGCAGCATCGATCAGCGGCAGGACGTCGGGCTGGAAAAGCCCCCTGGCAGGTTCTACCGCCTTGAACATCACCGCTTGCAAAAGCATTTCGCTCCCATATGTTCCGACGATCCGTACGGGAGCTATCTGCCGGGCTTTTTCGTTCACGTAGAGGTCCGGAGAACGGCTGAGGTCAACGCAGGCGTCCGTGAGATAGATCGAGCGCTCGGCGTAATGTGAGAATCGCGACAGAAACTCCTTACCGGTCGTGATAACCTGGTGCGGCTGGCCGCAAATGCCTGCCACCTTGCGCGCCAAGCGTACATCCTGGTTGTCCCGATATACGCTGCTGAACGTGTAGCAGGGCAATGAGCCGGGCGGCGCCTTGCGCCAGGCCATGATGATGCGCGTGTCCAGGCCGCCGGTCAGGGAGACGGCCACACGCTCGCGCCCGTTGAAGTAGCGGGGGAGATTACGCACAAAGGCGTCGCGCAGATGAACATGGTAGGCTTTGGGCTCAAGCGGCTCCTGTTGCTCCCATTCGCGCGGCTCGAAGTAGGCGGATTTCTTCTCCAGCACCGCGCCACGGAAAAGCCAAGCCGCGCCAGGCGGCAGGACATGGATGCCCTGAAAAAGAGTGCGGTTCTCCAGTACGCAGCCGCAAACGATGAATTCTCCTAGGCCGCGTTGATCCATAGCGCGCAACTGCGGTTGAACCTTTAAGATGGCCTTTGCCTCAGCCGCAAAGTAGAAGGCATCCTTCGCCTCGTGGTAGTAAATTCGTTGTAAACCGAACCGATCGTTGAAAAGCATCACCGTTCCGCGCCTGCGGTCGGCAGCCAGCCCATGAAACCGGCCATTCAAGCCTTTGGGAAAGTCGGCCTCCTCTTCATATTTGTGCACCAGGTATGACGGTCCCTCGGGCGCGACTGCATGCCCGCGTCCCTGAAGCGTCCCGACAGTGCCAGGTTCCGGAAAGTCCTCACCAGCAAAAACCAGCGTCGCGTCCCCGTGCTCGTTATGCAGGGGCATGCCATCAGCAAAGGAGCCCTGCCGCGCCACCCATCCCACGTAAACGCCCTGCGTGCTGTCTAGCCAGGTGCCTCTGGAGTAGAATGGTTCGTGACGAACCGACTCCACCATCTCAAGCAACTCCCTCTCGGCGGTGGCTTTCGGGAGACTCTTGGTGATAAGGCCGACGATTCCGGGCAATATTTCTTCCCTCTCTCTAGCCTAGACTGGAGGTAACGGCACGTCGGCCGGTGTTTTGGCGCATCGTCGCTCGACCGGGCTCGACACCCACGAGGGTATCCGACAGATTGACCTCGGGTTCATAGGAACCGGATCTCGCGCAATGTACATATGTTGCCACGTCCCTTGGCAAAGCGCACCATGCTTGGCGCCGGAGGAGTGACGCCAATCCGGGCGCCTTCTCGCCAATGTTCGCCACGGGCGCGACGCTGAGCCTGCAGGTCTTTTTCGCAAAATCGAGCAACTTCACAGCCCTAAGTGCCTGGGAGGCGGCGGTCCGCGCGGGATCTCATTGCCAGCCCATGAGGCAGCCCTCGTTTCATCTCACTGGCGCCAGCGCCGGGCTATCAACCGAGCGCAGGAGTCTGGCGGGGTTACCAGCCACGATGGCGTTATCGGGCACATCCTTGGTGACAACGCTGCCAGCGCCGACCAGCGCCTTCTTGCCGATGGTGACGTTCGAGAGGACGGTCGCCCCGGACCCGATTGAAGCTCCCCGACAGACCCGGGTGGGCTCGACCTTCCAATCCGCCCCGGTCTGGAGCCGGCCGTCAGAAGTGGCGCGAGGGTAGGTGTCGTTAATGAACGTCACCCCGTGGCCGATGAAGACCTCATCCTCAATCGTCACGCCCTCGCATATAAAGGTGTGACTCGAAACCTTGCAGTTGCTGCCCACGCGGGCGTTCTTCTGAATCTCGACAAACGCCCCGATCTTGGTGTTGTCACCGATTTCGCAGCCGTAAAAATTGACGAACTTCGATAGCTTGACGTTATTGCCCAGCCTCACGTCGGGAGCGATGCACAGGTATTCGTTCATAAGCGCACTATCCTGCCTCTCTCTTTCAGCGATTGATCCGCCGCTTCCAGCATTTTGACCACGCGATGGCCTGCGATCCCGTCGTTGAACGGCCTTTGATTCTTGGTGACGCACTCGACAAAGTAGGCAGCCTCGCTCTTGAGTGCCTCGGTTTGCTCGACTTGCGGCGCCCACATATCCCCGGAACGGTAGCTGACAAGCAATTGGTAGACGCCTTCCTCGTTCCTGATGTTCACGCCCCGGTCGTAAACCTTCACCTTTTCGTAAGCCTCGAGGTCATTCCAGATCAACATCTTCTTTTCGCCGCCGATCAACGTGGTCCGCACCTTTACCGGGGAGAGCCAGTTAACGTTGATGTGAGCGATGGTCCTCCCGGGGCAATACACGGTGATGTAGGCCACATCTTCATAACCATTCAGGTGCTTTTCGCCCGTAGCCACGATGGCTTCCGCTTCTTTCGTGATGAGGTGATCCATGATTGAGAGATCGTGGGGCGCGAGATCCCAGATCACATTCACGTCGTGCTGAAATAGCCCGAGGTTGACCCGTGTGGAGTCATAATAGTAAAGGTTGCCTAGACTGCCCGCGCTGATCAGCTCGTGAATTTTCTTCACAGCTCCCGTGAAGAGAAAGGTGTGGTCCACCATGATCTGGAGATTTCGCTTCTCTGCAAGCTCGATCAGCGCCTCAGCTTGCGCGACCGTGGAGGTAAACGGCTTTTCGACGAAAACGTGTTTGCCGTTCTCAAGCGCAGTCTTGGCGAGCGCGAAATGAGTCCAAACCGGCGTCACTACTGCCACGGCATCAATCGATGACGAGGAGAGAATATCGCCCGCGTCCGAAGTGACGTCGATGCCCGGGTACGCCTGACGCATGCGCCGGAGAGCCTCGGTGCTCTTGTCGGAGACTATTGCAACCTGGCATCCGTCAATGCCGGAAAAATTCCTTACGATCTGGGGACCCCAGTAGCCGTAGCCAATGACCCCGATGCTAACCGTGCTGGACGGCCTAGACGTCGCTCCCTGGGCGCGCTCGCTTTCTTCTTCGGAGCAACCAGCGACAGCTAAATTGCCAACAATCTTCTGACTGACTGAGGTTTCAAGTGACATGACTACCTCACAATCGTGGATTCCGAGGTTGAAAGCCCCTGACGACGGCGGCCGTCGGCCGGATGGCTTCAAGTCTCTTCGCGTCTCAGGCTGCCTAGTAGGCACCTTCCCTGGAGAGTACCGCGCGCGGCGTTTGGAAGAGGATCTTTAGGTCAAGTCCGAGCGACCACGCTTTGGCGTATTGCAAGTCCAGACGGACCATATCGTCAAATTTCAGCCTGCTTCGTCCATTGACTTGCCACAGGCCGGTTATACCGGGTTTGACCTCGAGCAGGCGGCGCCGATGCCACGGTTCATAGGAGGCGCACTCATACGAGATCGGAGGACGGGGTCCTACGAGCGACATCTCGCCCCTTAAAACATTCAGGAACTGCGGCAGTTCGTCCAGGCTCGTCTTTCTCAGGAATTTCCCCAGCTTTGTCACCCTTGGATCCCTGGTAAGCTTGTATACACTCGATCCGTTGCCTTCCGCCCGATGTGGGTCGGCCGATCCGGATATGAATTGCTTGACGTACTCCTGATGGACGGACGAATCGCTGTTGACATGCATGGTCCTGAACTTCAGGAAAGTGAAGGGGATGCCGTACTGGCGTAATCGCTTTTGCCGGAACAAAACCGGACCCTCAGAGGTCAGCTTGATCGCCACACCGATCACAGCCAACAACGGCAAAAGGAAGGTCAACGCCAGCAGGCTGCCCGAAATGTCCAGAATCCGTTTCAAAACCTGGGAGAGCTTTCTGGACAAGTCTTGAACCGACAAATCCGGGTAGAGAACTAGGTCTGCGGAGTGGGCCCCTGGTACCTGTGCATGAGGGCGCTCGGGGAAAGGATGGAAAGAAATGTGGATCCGATTCAAGCGATTCAAGCCGAGACTGGCGAGAAGAGCAGCACTGACCTTTGAGTGTACGGCAGTTACTGTTTTGGTAAGGTCATCGACTCGAATTTCCGTGAGGATAGTGCCGGCCACGGCACTCTGCTCGTACCAGCCGCTCAGATCCGTTTCGCGCGTCGCCGACAGGAGTGCCGCAATCATCTTCGGCAAGACTTCCTGGCGTTCGGGACCACGCAGTAGTTCTTCGGCGTGCACCAGCATCAAAAGAAACTGGCGCTTTGACCGTTCAGCCCGTTTTCGCTCAACGGAGAGCAGCCACGTAAACGGTGCTTCGGACACAAATTCGAAGCCAAGTTCTGGATGGGAATGATCCTGCCCATCCTGAGCCGTGGGGCACTCAATGGAATCGGCAGTTTTCTTAGGAGAAAAACTCGTCAAAGTATGCTCGGCTGTTGCCTACCTTGGAAGTGTGCGCTCGGGCCGAGGAGTGTGCCCGTCAGATCCGAAAGCGGGATCCAGAAACCGCCGCGTTCCTGAAGCACGGACAGCGCTGTGTGCGACTGCTTGTGACTTTTTCCAAGTAAGATAGAAGTCGCTGCTGCAGCTCACCGGCCTAGCGGAGCCTTTCGCAGTCGATAGAAGAGGCCGAGGCTCACCTGATTGTGGCCGAAGTTCTCCCCTACAATCGGCAAGCCGCTTCCCTGCTGCTGGATGAAGTTATAACTCAGACGGATTGTGGCCCGCTCACTCACGGAGTGCCCCACACCGACGCTGAGAGTTTCGCTATCAAGCCTGCCCCCTCCGAACAGGTTGCCCAGATATTGGTTCTGCGCGTAGCTCAGATTGCAGTTTCCGTCCCAACGCCTCGATAGATGCCGGCGCAACCCGAGATTCACAGTTGAGGCTGTTACCGCTGGCAGCCACGCGCCGCCATTGGACACGGCCCGCGAAACCGAAAGAACCAAGGCCGTCCTCTCAGATTGCTTGCTGACCGTCCCGCCCGCCGCCCAGCTCCACGGGTTTCCGGGCGTGCCGGCGGCCCTGGACGATCCTGCCGTCACCGAACTGGTGCCCTGCAATCCCTGAAGTTCCTTATACTGAGGTCCCCCAAACAAATTCACCATGACGCTCGGGTACGCTCGCCAACCTAGGGTCACCAAAGCACTCTGAACCGTTATCTGAGAGGCACTTCCGGCTGGCAAGTTACCCAGAAACCTCATGGGCTGGAACAGGTAGAGCGTCCCGAAGGTCAAATGCTCGCTCAACCGGTAGGCGTACTGCGCACCTGCTGTCACGGATTGAGTGTCCGAAACCGACGCGTCGCTCGACGTCGAGGTGTTGAAATGCGCTCGGTCGTAATCGCCGAACAAGGTCACCGAAGTTCGCGTGCTTTTTTCGTAGATCGCGTCCAGACGGGTGTTGTTGTCCCGCTCGGAGAGCAGGGGTGGATAAATCGTCGTATTCAGCTCGGTGGGGGCTCCGAGCCCGGCCACAAAATCGGTGCCCGGTTGCGGCTGATACATGCCGGTCTGGTCCAGAAACGAGTCTCGCAAACGAAACGTCACGCGTGGGCCGAACTTGTAGCTCAGGTCCGCAGATAACGATTGGTTCACCCGGTCGTATTGCGTCAGGCGCTGGTAAAACTGGAAGTAGGGCTGATAATCGAGTGCTGCGGTGAAATTCTCGGTCGTTTGCACCAAAGCGAAATGGGGACCGAACGAGTAAATGACGTCGCCGATACGCGGTCCGCCGGTGGCAACCGCATTGTCGTCGTAGGTTGTCTGGCTGCTCAGGCTCGTCAGGAACATATTCGACGGAGTGCCCTGTCCGGCATAGCTCAAACTCGGCGCTTGTCCGCTCCCGAAAGGGATGCCCGCCGCACTGGTTGAACCTCCAGCATTGCCGGCCTGCGCCCACAAGCCAAAGGGCGTCAACAAGCCGACGAGCACGATGGCGGCCCGCGTCCACATAACGGATCTCAGGGCACCACCACAGTGTCGCCATTCTGCAGTTCGATGTTCTGGCCGAGTCGCCTGCCCTTAATGACCTGCTTGTAGTCAAAAGGGAGCATCTTCTGAGATCCGTCCGGCATCTTCCGCAACACGTACACCTTGTTGACCTTGGCAAAGTCCTGAAATCCACCCGCCAAGGCCACCGCGTCCAGAACGGTAGTCGGCTTCGCCAGGTCGTAGGCACCAGGCTTCGTAACTTTGCCGACGACGTTGAAGGAATGGCTCTTGACCTCGGTGACGATCACCTGTACTTGGGGATCCAACACGTAGTTCTTGAGCTTCCCGCGGATATCGGCAGCGAGTTGGGACGGCGTCTGCCCGCTGGCCACCAAATCACCCAACAGTGGCACGGTTATCCGGCCGTCCGGCCGGACCGGGACACTTCCGGAAACCTCGGGATCCTTCCAGACATTGATGGACAGTACGTCTTCAGGTCCGATGACGTAGTCGTCTCCGCCTGGCGCGTTGGGGGGATCCGGCCTCGTCGGCGGCACCTGTCCATTTGCAGGTTGATTCTCAGGTGCGGCCGGGGTCCCGGCAATCTTCTTAGAGCCCTGAGCCCAACCTACGCCAGCACATAGTAGCAAGACAGCCCCGGCTGCTATCTGCTTGGCCGCGAAGTTTCGATGGCGCGCGCTCACTTCGGGCCGCCTTTTCCGTTCGAGGTGATGCATTTCCAGACTCCCTTTCTTGCCTTCCGCAACGACCTCGTGTCGGCTCGCGGCTCCTTCTTAGCCTGCGCATCCGGCGAGACTCACACGCCCCCTGCGACCGACAATCTCAGTTGGAGAGGCGCCGGGTGAGTGAGACTGAAAGTACGCGCAAATTGACCTTGGATTACGATCCCCAATGTCTTTTGGAATCTACGAAGCTTCGGCGTATTCCTCCGCGCGATCCGCGGTGCACCCAGCGTCGAAGCCGTAGGCATCCCAGTGGTTATTCACTGCGAAGATAGCCAGCTCCAGGCGGCTGGATAGACCGAGCTTCTCGTAGATGTTGCTCAGATGATGTTTGACGGTGCGTAGGGTGATCGAGAACTTCTCGCTCGCGTGGCTATTGGAGCATCCGTTGGCAACGGCGGCAACAATCTCGATCTCTCGCGGGGTCAGGTGGTAATCCAGCCACGATGGGCGCCGCTCGGGTGGCGGCGTGAAGCTGCGTAGCACCATCGTGCGCTCCGCGGCTGGCTTATCACCCACCCAATACTGGCCGGCGATCAGGCTGCGCACTCCGTTCAGTAGAACGTCGGTATCCGACCCTTTCAGCACGAACCCGCGCGCCCCGGCATTGAAGGCTTGGGCGATCTGCTTCCGTTCCAGAGCATAGGCCAGAAGCAGAGTGCGCACGGCGGCGCTGGCGGCGGAGACTTGGGCGAGCACCTTCAGGCCCGAAGGGGGCATTTCAAAATCAAGCAAGAGCAGATCGGGACGGAATCGAGAGACGGCCTCGACCACCTCGCCGGCGCTGTTGGCCTCCGCCACCACCTTAACGTCAGCCTCGGCTTCGAGGAGGCGCTGTATTCCGTAACCCCGAATGGGTTCGTGGGCGGCAACCACCACGGTGTTTTGAGGATATTGTTTGTTCATACGCGATCACCCAGTAAAGCGATAACTGCCCGTGGCCAAACTGCAGTGCGCGGCAAGTGGGTAAGGAGTGTGCTCGTCCAGGATGATTAAATTTAGTAGCATCTGGGTATCCACTTGACTCAGGTGGCCCCTACCGGTTGTGGTTTCGACTCGTTGTCTCGAACGATTGATGCGTAAGTCGTTGGTTCTACGGCCACCGCCTGCTGGACAAGCCGGAAGAATAGCTTGCCTCGGCTACACGACCGCCGACGGTTGAACCGGAACGTGAACTCGTCCAAGTAGTAGTCGAGATGTTTGTGGCTGACCGCCCCTTGGTGAGTTCCGATCAGCCACCGCTTGAGCAGTGATACCACCAGATGAACCCTGGGCATCAACTCGGACGGAGATTCCTCCCGACCACGAAGGTAAGTAACGCATGCCGGTAGCCCTTCTTCTTCAAAGGCTCGTATCCGAGCCAACCGTCGGTGTGGATCACGCTTCCCGGTTCCACCGAATCCTCGATGAAGGGAATAAGACTCCCGGCCGAAGCATTGGGAATTCACCGCAGGCGGATGCGTCCGACACCGCGTCCCTCTTCTTGAGCCGCAACTACAATCAAGGCTTTCTTTTCCGTTCCGCGACCTCGCACGCCTTCCTCCAGCCCGCCCAGAAAGGTTTCATCGACTTCCACGGTCCCCGCCAACCGTTCACGGCCCGGCCTCACCATCGCCCGGCGCAGTTTATGCAGCCAAGCCCAAGCCGTTTGATAGCTCCTCAAGCCCAGCACCCGCTGCAGCCCCAGAGCGCTGACGCCGTTCTTTTGAGCGGTCACCCACCACATGGCCCGGAACCAAACCCTGAGCGGGGTGTGCGTGTCCTGGAAGATCGTTCCCGCCGTGACCGAAACTTGGCGGTCGCAAGAGGCACACTGCCACAGAACGGAGCCCAGGGGCCAAGCCTTGGCGGCGGCAGCGCGGGCAGCGGAATCCTTCCGGCTAGCGCGGAGCTGGAACAGATACTCCCGGCAGGCCTGCTCCGAGCGGAAGCGGGCCTCGAACTCCGCCAGCGTCCGAGGGTAATCCTCCATGGCCGTGCATACTACCCCTGTGGTTACCTGAGTCAAGTGGATACCCAGATAGTAGCATTCTTGGTGTAGTGTCGGTATGCGAATGGCCTCGGGAAGACCGCCCCGCTCCAGGAACCTGCAGCGCCTGGGGTGAGGCCGCTCGCACGCATTTCCCGATCAGAGCGCGAAATGTAGCCATCCGGACCGGACCGACATGGCCGTGGAGAGCTGGGCGTGTTTCCAGACGCTGACGGCCTTACTGAATGAGGTCAGGACGGGCTTTACTGAGGGAAGCACCCGCTCGTTTCAGGATTTCGGTGGTGCTGGAGTCCTCCAGGAGGGGAATCAGGGCCACCTTGCCTCCCCAAGTCTTCACTTCGTTTCTCCCCACAATCTCTTCTTCGAGGCATTCGCTGCCCCTGACCAGCACATGCGGGCGCAGTGCTCGAATCAGTTTGAGGGGGGTCTCGTCATCGAAAAACACGACCGCGTCAACACAGGGGAGGGCTGCCACAAGCTGTGCGCGGGCTCGCTCAGAAACGATCGGATGCCCCACCCCTTTGAGAATGCGCACGGAGCGGTCGGTGTTGAGCCCCACGACCAGGCGTTCCCCCTGGCGCTTCGCCTGCTCCAGCAGGGCTAGGTGCCCGACGTGAAAGAGATCGAACCGGCCATCCGTGAAGACAATGCGCCGGCCAGCAAGCCGCCACTGGGCAACTCGATTCAAGAGAGTTTCGAGAGAGCAGATTTTTTCCGCTTGGCTCGCCCCTTCTTCCGATGCCAGAGCGGCAAGCAATTCCTCTCTGGCAATGGGTGATGTCCCGAGTTTCCCAATAACGATACCCGCCGCCAAGTTAGCAAGGTGGATGGCGTCGTGCAGGTGCAGTCCGGCTGCCACGGCAACTGCAATTGTGGCGATCACCGTGTCGCCGGCACCGGACACGTCGAAAACTTCACGCGCTTGCGCCGGGAACCGGTGAAGACCACTCGGGTCCAAAAGCGCCATTCCCAGCTCGCCGAGGGTTACCAGCAGATGACGGAGGCCAAGGTTGGAGCGTAGAAGCTCACCTTTTTGCAACATTAATTCCAGGTCGCCATAGTCCGTGGAAGTCACGGCTGCGAGTTCCATTCGGTTCGGGGAAACCACGTCGCATCCGGCATATTTCTGATAGTGCGTGCCCTTGGGATCCACGAAGACGGGTATCGAGAAGTCATGTGCGCGGGCGATTATGGCCTGACAGATTGAATCGTCCACGACTCCCTTTGCGTAGTCAGATAGGATGATCGCCGAGAAGCCAGAGATGTGCCCGTCGATTGCGGAGAGCAGACGCTCTCTGAGCACGGGGCTGAGCTCACCTGCTTTCTCGGCGTCGAGCCGAAGCATCTGCTGTCGTCCCGCGAGAATGCGAGTCTTGCAGGTCGTGGGTCTGCTCGCAATCGACACGACAGCGGATGTCTCAATCCCCGAGCCTTCAAGAAGCTCCAAAAGTTCACGCCCGTCTTCATCCTCACCCACTGCCCCTGCCACATCTACCTTGCACCCGAGCGTGCTCAGGTTCACGGCTACGTTGGCGGCCCCGCCGGCGGCCCGTGTCTTGTGGTCGAGCCGGACGACCGGAGCAGGTGCCTCGGGCGAGATTCTCTCGACCACGCCCCAGACGTAACGGTCCAGCATCAGATCCCCCACGACCAGTACTCGGCAGTTGTGGAACCCAGTCCTGACGGCCTCGAAGAGCTTAGTGGAATCCTTGAACATTGTTATGTTCGACGCTAGGGGGCACGCCCCGCGCTTGCGATTTCAGTAGGATTGCGTGGCTACCTTCCTCTTTATCTTACCTATCTCGAGCCATCCCAAATCGGGCCTACAGGTCATGAGGATCCTAGCTAAGGCAAGCAGCGCCGCGAAACTGAAGCACATTGCTCAGAGTCCGGTCGCTGCCCAGGTTGAGGTCTCGAAGGGTTCGGGCAACCTTGGAGATCTCTCGGCTGTGCCGATGCACTCCCGGCTCTGCCCCCGCACGGGCTCGACATCGGAAACGTCGATCTCGACCGCCGCCGACTGCGCCAGCATCTCGACCGAAAGCACCAGGCGAAAGAGGTTCTTCTTGCGGGCCAGAATGCCTTCAACGCCTTCGAGGGGCCCATGCACGACTCGAACGCGGTCACCGCACTTCAAGAAGGGGTGAGGCTCAACTCGATAGGGCCCTTCAACCGCCCTGCGAACCGCCTGAATCTCGTCGTCCAGGATTACCGCGACGCGCCCGCCGCTCGACAGAATGACGTGGACGCCGGCTGTTGTCATGGCGTGCAGTCGGCGGTCGAGTCCCCCTCGCAGAAATACATAGCAAGGGAAGAGCGGCAAAGCGAGCCTCCTGCGCCTGTCCTTCCAGCGTCGCACCGTCTCGTAGAGCGGCAAAAAAACCTCGAAGCCTTTCGCCGAAAGCGTGTCTGCGACCACCTTTTCGTGCTGGTGACGTGTATAGGCCACCCACCAAGCCGTGTCTGGCTGGTCGCAGGAGCCAACGTCGCCAGTTTGTGTGTGCACCATCTGGCTTCCCCCTTTACTTTCCCTCCCCTTGGTGCCCGGCCGACCAGGCGGCGGGAGAAGGGTAAAGCTCCGCCCTGTGACTCACAGATTTTGTCTTCACCTGCAAGCCTTCGCCGCTATAACCTGAATGGTACTGGGAGCTTCCTGAGTGCCCCCCCTAAACCAAGCTCGTCATGGAGAACCGATTCCGGCATCCCCGCTCAATCCCGAACCTGGTGGCCTCGCAGCCCGCACGCGAGGTCCGGCCATTTCCGCGTCCCGTGAAGCTACCAATGTGATGGCAACGCCTAGTCGTCGAAACAATCGGAGCCACGTCGCGCTTTAAGCCCGAGGCCGGGGCACAATCCGGCAGCCTGCGATGGAAGCTGCCAGAAGAGGCGACGGATCAACGCTCGTTTCCGGTCCCCTTCTGAACGATAAGCCCCCGGCGTCGAATCTCTGATGCACTGCCGCTAGGCAATATCGCCGGCACAGTAACGACCGTTTCGATCGCGGTCTCCAACCGCAGAGCTTGCTTAGCACGGAACGACACTCCGGACGCACTCATGTTCGCCGTCCGCCCCTCGTGCCAAACCCCTGTTCCTGCTTCGCAGTACCGACACGGAGGCTCCGGCGCAAATCGCCGTGCCCGTGGCGCGAACTGCCGTTCTTTTGAAATCCTGGGAGCAGCCACTGAGCCCCTCGAAGACCAACCAGACACCCGCCCGCAATCCTTGCTACCGATCAAGACGACTCTACCTCGGAGGAGACCGACTGCTTTCCCCGCGACCTTTTGGTGCTGTAGTCCAGGGCCTTGGCGCGTTACCCACGAACCAGTCGGAAATGCAGAATTCTCGCCGCGAGCGCTGCCAATTCGCCGTTTACGGGAAGCACCGAACGCGCGACAACACCTCGGCAAATCATTTCGGCAGCCGGTTCTGAACTGAGGGCCGGCAGCATGAGACATAAGTGCAGCGAAGTGCCCGTCACGGCAGCAGACTGGCTTCGGAACAACACTCCTGAGCGGCTGATGTTCTCAGTCTCACCGTGCCGCCACCCTTCCTCACCTCGCAACCGATATCGTACCGGTATCTGCAAAGCGAATCGGTGGGCACGCCGCGTCTCACCATCTGTCACTGCTGGTTTGACGCTTTCAACGTCCCGAAGCACAGCCACTACCCCCCTTAGCAAATGCAAGTCGACTTTGAGTTGGGTGAACCCCTACCTTAGCAGCCTCCGAGCGCTTGGCAATGGCCCATATGGGCTATGGGATCGCCACCACATGGTGCCATTTGTTGGCATGCAAAGCAGCCATAATGCCTTAGTTAGGATGAGAATTAAGCCAACAAATAATAATAAATTAAGACTAATCAGGCTTTTCAGAATTGTGAAGGTAAATCTGTAGCTTACGCCGCGCGGAGGGCAACTTCACGATGGGAGATTTAACTGTTATCTTAATAACACTTGATCGCGACCACCAGTATGCGCATTGAAGAGTGTTAACGATTCGGCTACACCAGTTGTGCGAAGGAAGGATTTCTGTGAATTTGCCAGTGCGAATGCTATATCAGTGAGGGAGTTGTCAGGGATGTTAGCCTTCGTCCACAAGCTGATGGCTAATAGCGAACAGGGAGAGTTCCACGCGATTCGACATGCCCACTTTGTCAAAGATGTTCGTAATGTGGTGCTTTACAGTCTGGTCACTCAGGCACAGCTTTTGGGCGATCTCTCTATTGCTGTAACCCGCCGTGATAGCCGCCACCACCTGCATCTCCCGCGGGGTAAGGCCAAAGTTTGCCTCCGCCCGCATTTTCCGTGGCAGCAGGCGCTGAAGCAATTGCACGAGGTCGGAGACCCTCTCGCGGCCGACCCAATACTGTCCTTCCAGAACGGTACGGATGCTCTCGATGATCAGCTCGGTGGCCGCTTCCTTGAGAACGATGCCACGCGCTCCGAGCTGCAAGGCACGAGCGATGTCGTTCTTCTCAATGGCGGCAGTCAGAATGATGGTGCGTAGCAGTGGGCTCAAAGCACGGAGTTCGCGAAGCACCTCCAGCCCCGGACTGCCGGGGATTGCCAGGTCGAGGATCATGACGTGCGGCGACAGTTCGCGAGTCAGCTTGACCGCCTGCATGGCATCCGAAGCCTCGCCCACAACGAGAAAGTCGGACTGCGATTCCAGTAGCCGTCGAAGACCGTAGCGAAAGATCGGATGGTCATCGACCGCCAGGATTCTGACGGACTCGCCAATGGCGTCGTTAGCCATTTGAGGCAAAGCGTATCTCCAGGCGAGCGCCGCGATCCGGATGGGACTCGATGGCTAGTTCGCCTTTCACACAATGGACGCGCTCCTGGATAATCCGCGGACCCTCTCGCGCCGCCCACAGCTCGGCCTGAGAGAGCCGGCCGGTGAAATTGAAGCCTCGGCCGTCATCCTGGATGACCACTTGCCACGTGTCGTGGTTCGACGACAAACGCACTTCAACCTTACGGGCTCCGCTGTGCTTTCTCACGTTGCTGAGCGCCTCCTGCACTATGTGCACCACTTCGCGGGAGACCTGGGGGGAGAAGAATTCGTTGCGCGCGTCGCAGGCAAAACTGGCTGCAATGCCCGTTTCACGCTGGAACGCCTCAACGATCTCGGCCAGGGAAGCGCGGAGCCGCCGGGGAGGCGAATCCCACCGTAATTGTCCGATCATCGCCCGGAGATTGCGGATCTCCTCTCGAATGAGGTTTTGGACGATCGCCACTGTCTCTGCTGCGTCGACGCCGGCTGCTTCACGCTGGCGGCGCAGCGAGTCAAGGTGCATTTCGATGCCGATCAGCTCTTGGATCACCCCGTCGTGCAAATCGCGCGCGATGCGCTTCCGCTCGATGGCATGCGCGCGGGTGCGGATGCGCCACCAGAGGTAACTGTTGTAGACGGGGGGGCCCACTTCTGCAATCAATCGCTGAAAGAAGTGCAGGCAGCACCCGGGGCTGGCGGAGCAGTGAGCGTCGCACAGAAATACGCGGCCGGTCCACGCATTTCCGAACCGCAGATCGACCGCCCAAAGCGTGCGGAAGCGCTCATCCCAAAGGCCGTTCGCTGGAAGCGGACACGAGACCCTTTTCAGGCGCCGTGCTTGGCGAAGCAGAACCTGCAGGTCGCAATCCGAAGCGGCGTTGGAACGCGCGAGCAACCAACTGTCGCCCGGCATAGGGAGAAGGTATCGGCTCACCTCGGACGAGGCAAGGTGACGGCGCTGCAGTGGTCCTGGTCCGGTGCCGTCACTTCTCATTTCCCGTTTCAACCCGCGCCCGGTAGTCGAATCCCTCAGGACCACTACAGCCCGACTCGCATGAAAGACCGTGAGCAGCGCCGCTAGGACTTCCTTCAGATTCTCCTCAATCCCGGCTTCGGGATGAAGGTTTTGGAGAATGGAGTCCGCGACTGCGGCCACGTCGCCTTGTTGCCCATGCTGGTCGGCCAAGTACCCCAATAAGCCACCCAAGACCAAAAGACCAAGAATCTGCACCGCAAGTGTGTCCGGCCGCAATGGCTCATCCACAAAGCGGAGGCGCGAACCCAGGGACGAGTTCACAAGAAGGGTCCCAGACAGGAGGAGCAATGCGCCCGCTACCGCGGTCACAAGGGTTTCGCGCGCCCTGCATCGGTAAGCGGCTGCCACAAGCGCAAATACAAACAGGAGAAAGGACTGGCCGGTTGCCACGAAGATGAGCGCAGCCCAAACTACATCAAACGCCTGAACAAGCACCACCAAAGAATCGGAGAGAGGGCGGGCAACGGAAACCCGGATCAGGATACCCAGGCTGTGCAGGACATATAGGGAGGGTATGAGGCATGCCACTGCACCATGAGTCCCCGCCAAAAACAGAGAGAGCAGCGAAATCAGGAGCCGGCCTATCGCCAAAATCTGTTCGCGCTCCATCCCTTCGCGGAAAAGCACGGGCGCAGGCACGATAGTCTCGTGCCGCCCAACAGCGGAGCTCATCTTGTGGTCCCCCTTTCCGCACGCCCTCCGTGACGCAGCGGATGCCCTAATCCGTTCACGCCCGAAACCCAACCACCCTTGTCAGTCGCCCAGTCTCACGGAACAGCGGCTTCTACAAGCAACCGTTTATTGCCCTTCGGCTTTCCCTGGTTATTCCTAAAGTCGAGTCAGAATCTGCCGACGCAACAGCGCTTGCTCTAGCCGGTCGAATCGCCGGTCTTCTAAGAGCAAATGCTAACTCACTTTCCTTGCCGGTTTGTCAAGCTGGTTCCTACCCCAGAGTAAGCTAAACACGACACTGTACCAAAGTCAAGTATTAAGGGAGTAAAGTCTAAATTTTACTCTCCAACCAACCTCTTCTTGCGTGGCTACTATCCCAAGTAAGGTCACCTGTTATCGCTTTGTTTATTACTTCGGTCCGAGCCCCGTTGCTGGCTAGCCGCCCTGGACGGCGTACTGTACCTTGGTCGCATTGACACAAGACCACGGCTGCGCTAATAGGTTTAGGAGAGAGGCGCTTGTCGCTGGTTTTCAAAAAGCGGTCGTGGTTCAGGCGTAGTGTGCCGTCTCGGTTCAGGGTTGTTGATTCTCAAGCCTGCTGAGTGACAACTTGATCGCATGGCAACCTGTGGCGTCGGCGCGACGCAATGCGGGGCAGGACCGAAGGCCGCAGGGAGCGATGACAGGGCCATATACTCAGGGGCGGAGTTCGTTCGGAGGGGGGCCAGCCATGAGAGTACCGTATTTTGATTTAAAGGCGCAGTATGCCGACTTAAGAGAAGACGTTTTGCTCGCGGTCGATCGCGTTTGTCAGGGGGCGTCTTTCATTTTGGGTGACGAGGTATCGCTGTTTGAGCGTGAGTTCGCGGAATATTGCAACGCACGCTATTGCGTGGCCCTCAATTCCGGAACCAGCGCTCTGCATTTGGCGCTGCTTTCGGTGGGTGTCGGCCCCGACGACGAAGTGATAACCACAGCCAACACATTCATCGCGACTGCCGAAGCTGTTTCCTATACTGGGGCCCGACCGGTCTTTGTGGACGTCGACCCTGCCACAGCCAACATCGATCCAAACCTCATCGAAGCCGCCATCACCAGCCGCACCAAAGCGATTCTGCCGGTGCATCTCTACGGCCGGCCCGCTGATCTTGACCCCCTCATGGAGATTGCCGCGCGCAATGGAGTTGCCGTCATTGAAGACGCTTGCCAGGCGCACGGTGCGCGGTACAAAAGCAAGCGAGCAGGAAGCCTCGGGCGGGCGGCGGCCTTCAGTTTTTATCCGGGCAAGAACTTGGGGGCCTACGGAGAGGGCGGGGCGCTGACTACCAACGATGCCCAAATCGCGGAATTCGCCAGAGCGATGCGCGATCACGGGCAGTCCCAGCGCTACTTCCACGATTTCGTGGGTTACAACTACCGGATGGACGGCTTTCAGGGAGCGGTGCTGAGGGTCAAGCTGAAGCATCTCGAGCGCTGGACGGCACGGCGCCGCGAATTGGCGGAGCTTTACCGCGAAGTCTTGGCGGGCGCTCCGGTGGACCTGCCGCAGGATGACGCCGCTTCGGACTGCGTTTATCACCTTTTTGTTGCTTACGTCGAAGATCGTGATCGGGTCAGAGAAGCGCTCCAGAGCCGCGGGGTGCAAACGGCGATTCATTACCCCCGCCCGGTGCATCTGCAGAAGCCGTATGCAGTCTTGGGACACAGGCCGGGCTCGTTGCCTCACACTGAACGTGCTTGCAAGTGTTGTCTCAGCTTGCCGCTCTTTCCCGAGATGACCCTCGATCAGGTACGGTACGCGGGCGAGGCGCTGTTGGAAGTTGTGGAGGAGACGAGCGCGGTGGCTTTAGGCAATTGAGGTCAGAACGCTCATGCGCGCAAGAAGCCGTACGTTGCCAGCGGCCAAGGACTTAATTTCTTGGCAGTGGGCTGAAGTGCTCCCGGGCGTGTCCAGCCGCTTGGCCTTCATACTGGCCCGGCGCTTCTAGAGAAGCCCCCAGGACCTCCATTCACCGCCCGAAATGTCGCCTCAAACACAGTTATTTTGATGGGCGGCCGCTTGGGTCCGTCGCTCAAGCGCCAGCAGCTTGCCGTTGCATGAAAACTCGCTGAGGCCGCATCAACCGCAGCGCCATGACTTCAAAGTGGTGGGGCCGCGGCGAGGACGACCGCGGCCCATAAAGGCTGAATTTCATTCCTACGGCGACGGAACCTGGGCGGTCGCCTGATCGGAATAACCACTGTCCCCGCTTTGAGTGACGGCGGCGGCCACGTAATAGTAGGTGCCGCCCGCCGACACCGTACTATCGGTGTAGCTGGTTCCGGAGACTGGAGAGCTCGTAATCTCTACATACGGCCCGCCTGATATCGTGCCCCGGTAAACATTGTACCCCAGGACTCCTGGGGAGTTGCTGGCAATCCAGGTAAGATTCACGCTGTGGCTGTATATTCCAGTTCCCGAAAGGGACTCGACGCTGGGCGAATTGATTGCATTGCTGGTTAGGGACGCCGTCCCATTAGATGCTCCGGGACCGGTCGGAGTAAAAGTGACCGTAAAGGACGTGCTCTGGCCGGCGGTGAGGGTTTCCGGCAGGCTCAGATTGCTGAGTGTATAGCCGGTGCCGGTCACTGTGGCGCTGGAGATGGTGACGCTGCCCGTTCCCGTGTTTTGGACAAGCACCGGGAGCTGCCCATAGTCGCCGATAGTAGTGTTGCCAAAGCTTAGACTGGTCGGAGTTAACGAGAGGGTTTGCGTTCCCCCGCCGGACGAGTTGATTACGGTCAGCGTGACGGTGGCGCTTTGCTGGACCCCTCCGCCATTCCCAGTGACCGTGATCGAATAAGTTCCGGCTGCCGTGCTTGCCTCTACCGCAACCGTCATTGTTGAGGTGCCCGCACCCGGTGCAGCTATTGAGCTCGGATTGAAGCTCACAGTCGTTCCAGTGGGTGCACCTGAAGCGGAGAGACTGATTGAGCTATTGAAACCGCCGTTGATTGCGGTCGTAATCGTCGATGTTCCCTGACTTCCTTGGTCGATGCTCAGCGAAGCCGGCGAGGCTGAAAGCGTGAAGCTCCCGGACTCTGTGACGGGAGTGCGGAAGGCTACCATCTGCATGACCCACGGCCCCGATGCACCCAGAGGTGCGGTGGCGCTATAGCTACCCGTCGCCTCCACCATCTCGTCTTGCGCGATATCACCATCTGGTGAGGTCAGCAGTCTCTGGGTGAATCCGCTACCTGGGCCAGTCGTGTCGGTATCAACCGTGTTCGCGCCGAAGATCAGATCAGTCACGTTGGTCGTGGTCCCGGACCCACTGCCCGTCATGCTGCTGTTGCCATTGCTGGCAGCCGTTATATCCACGGGGTTGTTCGGATCCGCGCCGCTGTACTCCAGAATGCGTATGTCAGGGTAGGCAGCGGCCGTCGAGAAGGTCACGGTGACTGAGTTGGCTCCGGCCGCCGCCGTGGCAATGTTCTTGGCGTAGTAGATAGACTGCGAAATCGGCCACGTGGAGCTGTTGATGGTGGTGGGGCCGACCGCGAGCGCGTACGTATTCCCGCTGTCGTCCGTCACTGTGTTGACCACAGCCGTGATATCGAACCACCCGACGACGACGACGTTGAGGTCGCCGCCGACCTGGGCAGCGGTGAAGGTGACGCTCACCGTGCTCTGATCCATTTGCGGGGATGAGTAATTGCCCTGGACGTAGCTGATGGTCGGCGTTGTGTTTGTCACAGTCAAGGTGACAATAGCGGTCTGCTGGACCCCTCCGCCGCTGGCACTCACCGTGATGGAATAAGTTCCGACGGCCGTGCTCGATCCTACCGTAACCGTCATCGTGGAGTTCCCGGAACCGGGCGCCGCAATCGTTACCGGGTTGAAGCTCACGGTGGTGCCCGTGGGCGCACCTGAAGCCGAGAGACTGACGGGGTTGTTGAACCCGCCGCTAACCGTGGTGGTGATCGTGGACGTCCCTTGATTGCCTTGCACGACACTCAGGGAAGTGGGCGAAGCCGAAAGCGTGAAGGTAGGTGGTGCGGTCACGGTCAGCGAGACGGTGGCGCTCTGCTGGACTCCTCCGCCGCTGGCACTCACCGTGATGGAATAAGTTCCGACGGCCGTGCTCGATCCTACCGTAACGGTCATCGTCGAGTTGCCGGAACCCGGCGGCGTAATGGTGCTCGGGTTGAAGCTCACGGTGGTGCCGGTGGGCGCGCCCGAGGCCGAGAGACTGATTGAACTGCTGAAGCCGCTGACCGTGGTAGTAATGGTCGATGTTGCCTGACTTCCTTGTGCGATGCTCAGCGAAGCCGGTGAGGCTGAAAGCTGGAGCGTCACACCCGAACCGGAAAGGGCTACCGAAGCGGGCGAGTTGGTGGCGTTGCTGAGGACCGAGATGTTCCCGTTCGCGTTCCCCGTGGTCGTGGGAGAGAAAACGGCGTTGAAGCTGGTGCTATGACCTGCTGCCAGGGTAAGGGGCATCGCCAGGCCGCTGACGCTGAAGCCGGTTCCGGTGACGTTAGCCTGGCTGACCGTGACGCTGCCGGATCCGGTGTTGGTTAATGTCACAGTTTGCACGCTGCTGCTGCCTACCGTCACGTTCCCAAAGTTGACGGTGCCCGGAGAAGCGGACAGCTGCAGGTTGGTGCCCGCGCCGGCGAGCAGCACCGTGACAGTTGAATTCCTGGCGTTGCTGGTGAGCGAGACTTTACCCTCAGTGGTACCAACCTTGTTAGGGTCGAAGACGGCCTTGAACGAGGTCGTAGAGCCCGGCGCGAGGGTGATCGGCAACTGCAGACCACTGAAGCTGAAGCCGGCTCCTGTAACGGTGGCACCCGTGATCGTCACATCTGCCGTCCCGCTATTGGTCAGCGCCACCGCCTGAGCACTGGTGCTGCCCACGGGCACGTCTCCGAACCCGATCCTTGTCGGCGAAGGCGTTAACTGACCAAATGTACTGGCGAAACTACTGCCCAGGCCTCCGCCGGGAGAGAGTGACAAAAGCACCGCGCAAAGGAATCCTACAACCGTGGCTTGACGTTCGTGAAGTCGGTTAACCATACATTACATTCGATCCATCGGAGCTTTTTCAAAAACCTTGAGTGAATCCAGAAGGGTTTCTTGGTACATCCCGCGTTGGTCTCGGACGTTCCCATCGCTATGCCGAAGAATCCGAATCGCGTTGCACGATTTCATTGCGCTCGGTTTACGCGGACCGCAGATTTCCCACCGGGGAAGTCAACTAGAAGTCCCGGCGCGGCGACGGTTTCCTGCACTCTCTGCTTTCTACTGCTGAGCCGCCAGCGCAGGGCTTCGAAGGACTCGCTTTTGATCTGCGACACGCGTCCGGCGGTGACCTTGAGCATGGACGCAATCGAGTGCTGGGCCACGCCGTACATCATGGCCAGGGTCACTTGTCGTTGCTGATCGGGAAGCTGACCGATGAGCTTTTCGAGATCCACCCGGCACTCCACTTTCTTGAGCTCTGCGCACGTCACCGGCTGGGAGGTGAGGAGGTCTTCATCTTCTCTTTGGAGCACCTCGCCGTTCTTGAAGTAGGGGAAGGACCGAAGAAAATCAAGCATCGCCCATCGTATGCGGCGCGCGAAGTAGGTCTTCGACTCCGAAAGCGCCGGATCAAAATGATCGATGGCAGCGATCAGCCCCAGGACGCCGCTCTGGACGAGATCGTCGAGATCGATCACCAGGAGCGCCGGCAGTCCGCCCAAACGCCGCAGCTCGCTGCGAGCGATCAGGCGTACGAGTGGCAGCCACTCAACAATCGACTCGTCACGCTGCTTCCCGGACGAGGATCTCTCCGGCGCGGTTCGGTGTGGGCGAAATGAGCCTCGTGAAGGCTTCCTATAGGGAACGCCGGCTTCGGCACGGCTTGGCGCAGTTGACATGCTTACCAGTTACTCCGATGGCACTGTATCTAATTCGTCATACCCAACGAACACAATCGGTGACAGGCCGCTCCCCTCCAGCCGGAAGCCCGAATCGCGAATCAGGGGAAGACTTAGGATCTTTGACAGGCAGCGCACACCCTACTGGCACCGCGAACGCCAGCGCCGGAAGGTAGTTACGCCAAAACCGACCATCGATTTTTCGCGCCCACAAACAATCCGTTGGGAGTTTCACGTGTCATCCTCTTTGCAGGCAACGTGATGCCTGATTACTTATCCGTTCTCACCTAATGCAAGCGGCAGTCCAGATCTGGAGCCCGGATTCACCGGTGGGAAGGCACTTTGTCCTCGTGTGGAAAGAACCCCGCCTGATCCGATGATGTTCGGAGAATTTTGAGCGAGCGCCGCTGCGATCTGAATCTGAATGTATGCTAAACTGCGAGAGATGAACAGGCCCGCTGCCAGGCGGGCCTCCGATGATTTCGATACTTTGAATTGGCCCACTTTGATCATTTGATTTGGCCCACCGCGAGAACAACCGACTACTCTGTTGCGGGCAGCAGCCCGGAGCGGAGGCGGCGGTGGACTGGAGAGCCAAAGTGGAGCTGTTTGAGGAGATTCGGCGCGAGTACGAGTTCGGCGTGGGCACGATCCTGGGCGTGGCCAAGAAGTTGGGCGTGCATCGACGCATGGTGCGTGAGGCGTTGGGCAGTGCGGTTCCAGCGCGGCGGAAGAAGCCGGAGCGGAAGCGGCCCCGACTGGCGCCGGTGGTGCCGTTTATCGACAACATCCTGGAGTCGGATCGAACGGCGCCACGCAAGCAGCGGCACACGGCACATCGGATTTACCAGCGCCTGCAGGCCGAGCAGCCGGGCACTGAAGTCGCCGAATCGACGGTGCGCCGTTATGTGCGGCTGAAGAAGCAAGCCCTGGGATTGACGCGGCGCGAGGTCTGCGTGCCTCAAAGTTACGACTGGGGCAGCGAAGGCCAAGTCGACTGGTACGAGGCTGAGGCCGACTTGGGCGGGGAGCGGCAGAAGCTGCAGGTCTTCTCGCTGCGAGGGATGGCGAGCGGCGGAGCGTTTCATCGCGCCTACCTACGGGCCACGCAACAGGCTTTTCTGGAAGCGCACGAGCTGGCCTTGCGCTATTTTGGCGGAGCCAGGCTTTGTGTCTCAACCCACAGCGGCGCGCCACCCTCTTGAAGCTCATAGAGGGAAAATGTGATGGTCGCCGTACCGGTCGCCGGCTTACCGAGCGAGTCTGTCACAACGCCGTTGAATTGCATCACGCGGGGCACTATACTGACTCCGGTCGAACTTGCTGCAGATGCCGCGGCGATTGCCTCGTCCGCGGCCGCTTGCCGGGGCATGGTGAATGCAGGTGAAAGGAAGCCGCCAAGCAAAACAAGGGCTCCTGTGAAGACCGCAGTACATTTTCGAGTCATATCAACCTCCACGTTGGGTTTTGCGTCCCTGTTCGGACTACGCGAGCACGACGCCGGCAGGTTTCGCCGGCGCCATAGTTTCGCAATCCTGAGGGCTTGCGGAGGTGATCTTCGCTGTAGATGGAGTCGATGTCGATGCAGGACGCACCGATTTTTCATCAAGAAAATGTCGACACGCATTCCGCTGAAAACAAAGTGTATACTGCTTTGCCGAGGCTAAAACCACAGCTTGACCGTCCGTGGATTTCGAATGACTCGGATCAAGCATCGATTTTCGACGGCGCTCGACGATGCTTACTCTCTGACCAAATACGCACCAGCGCAGAACGAACATAAGCAAGGAAATTGGGGTTCAAGAGGGAACGTGCCCAAGGTAGCCTGGGACATCAGGTTCGGACCCTTTACGGTGAATCTGACCACGGGCGAGATCCACAAGCGAGGCGTCCGAATTGCCCTCAGCGGACAGGCTTTTCAGCTGAACAGAAGGGGCGACCTCGCGCTGATCGAGATCAAAGTTGATGATGCCAAGCTTGAGGTTATTTCCCAAGTGCTAAATTACGTCTGTTCTTCCACTCCTATCGAAAACAATTGACCCCATTACTGGACAGTAAGCTGGGATGCGCGACAAAAGGAAAGAACCTCGCGACCTATCTCGTTAGCAACATATTCCATGTGCGATTCCGATCGGTATGGCCTTGCTACAGCAAAGGCCCCCGTGTCCTTAAGCAGGTGGTGATGGGTCACATGCCGGAAGCACCCGAATCGTCTACAGGGCGAGACGTGGCTCCCTTCTGATCACGGATGACGCTAAAGCTGTTGCTTAACCCTTATGAATCTGCATCTCACGATCCACCGCGGCACGCGGCAAATCGGCGGCGTCTGCATTGAAATTGAGCATCCCGACGGCAACCGCTTGGTCCTCGATGCCGGACGTCCGCTCGACGCGCCTGACGGTGCGACGGGGCTGCTGCCGCAAACACTCGACCGCAGCCGGCCGGCCACGGTCCTCATCAGTCATCCTCATCAAGATCATTGGGGCCTGGCGGAGCAACTCCCGGCCGGGTGGCCGATATGGACGGGCTCGGCTTCGGCCAAGCTGATCGCGATCACCGGGGACGTAAGGCGCAACCCGCTTACCCGGAGCTTCCAAACCTGGAACAGCCGCTCGCACCCCTTCGCAATCGGACCGTTCACCGTCACGCCCATTCTGACCGACCATTCCGCGTTCGACGCCTACATGCTCCTGGTCGAGGGTGCCGGGAAAAGAATCCTCTACACCGGCGATTTCCGACGCCACGGCCGCAAGTCAGTGGTCATCGACCGGATGATGGCAAGCCCGCCGGCGCAGATTGACGTGCTCATCACCGAGCGCACAAATCTCGGCTCGGATAAACCTGTGACGACTGAGGCGGACCTGGAACGCGACTTTGTCGGGTTGTTTGAACGCACGAAAGGCCGCGTCTTCGTCTCCTGGTCAGGCCAGAACGTCGACCGCACCGTGACGCTCTACCGCGCCGCGAAGCGCACGCGCCGAACGCTTGTGATCGACCTCTACACCGCAGATGTCCTCGACAGGATATCGAACGGCACGCGTTTGCCACGCGCCGGCTTCCCGAATTTGAAGGTAGTAGTGACGCGGGGCCTGCGGGAGTTTTACCGGAGAATTGGCCGGGACGACTTCGTAGCGCGGATGGTACCTCACGGGTTGCCGGCCCGGCCCCTCGCGCATTGTCATCACGTCATCATGTTGCGTCGCGGCTTGCTTGCCGACTATCAACGTGCGGGCCTGATACCCACGGCAGAAGACGCCTTCAACTATTCGATGTGGCGCGGCTACCTGTCAGAGCAGTATCACGCGGAGCCATTGGAATGGTGCCGCGCAGGTGGCGCCGAGATCGCATACATTCATACGAGCGGCCATGCCTCGCCAGCCGACCTCCGCGCCTTCGCCGCTGCGATCCGTCCCAGTGTGACCGTCCCTGTGCACGGGGTGAAATGGGACGAGGAGCAGCGCGGCTTTGGCTCGATTCGACGCCTTGCAGATGCGGAGCCGATGGCGATCCCATAAATAGTAGGCGCAATGTAATTGAGGCGTCAGGGCTGCGATCAACTCAGACTCGTAGGGGCCCGCGCCGGCTAATTCGCCGCCAAACGTCCGCGTCAACTGGCAGTCTGCTGGCCCAGCCGTCCCGCAAGTTGAGGAAGCCGCCATGGTAGGTGATACTCCCGTAGCGGAAAAGCCGCGCCAGCAAAGCAAGAGCGTGCTGCGCGAGGACCTGATTCACGAATGGTTCCTGTTTCTCGATCGCCTCCGCCGCGCTGCAACTGGGCTGACCATCGTCATCCAGTTCCGGATCCACAATCATCGGATACAACTCAGCGACGCTTCGCAGGCGAGTCCGCTTGCGCCGGTTGACTTGGTTCAACGGCTCTCCGAGGATGAACTGGCCGCTGTCTGCGTTGTTGCCGAGATCGAGCCAATAATCAACCTCGCTGTTGCCAGCCGTCGCGTCCCGTAGCACCGCCCGGGCGGCTCGCGTGTCCACGCATCCGATCACGATATCAGCTCGGTCGATTCTGTCGTCTGGCCCTAGGTGGGCAGGCACAGCCTCCCAGTCAACGCTCCAGAAGACGTTGAGGCGATTCACCAGCACCACCACTTTATGCAACCCCGTTTCTGAGCGGCTGAACGGTTGGCGCACACAGTTAGTGGGTGAAATGGTGTCGCCATCCATCAGCGTTACCTGCAGGCCTCCGGGATGGCCGCTCGCGATCATGGCTTGGTGCAGGTAGGGAAGCCCGGCCGCGAAGGCGCTGCCGGTGCCGCCACAGCCCACCACGAGGACCCGCACCCGACGACGGAGCAATTCGCTGTGAATCGTGTGAGTCTCCATGGTCACTGCTCCTCGCTGCTGTCGACGAACTGCCGCAGCGTCTGTCTCGCGTCGGTCAAAAGCTCAGTCGGAAAACGATCTTCGCGGTCCGCCAGGCTCAACCACAGGCCCGCGAAACCCTGAGGGTGAGTGGTCAGCCGCACCGCACCAGAGGGATGGGTAAAGGAACTGGAAAAGAAGGCGGTCTCCCACTCCGGGATGCTTTCGGTCGTCACGTCCTGTGGTATTCGCATCGTGCCGGCGCACACCAGGCCTCTCGATCCGTCGGTGTTCCAGTAGGGCGCGGTTTTGAGCGGCGTATTCGCACCGGGCCTCACGTCGTTCTCCAGAGCCCGCACGAAAAATTCATGCCGGCACACCTTGAAGACCAGCGGCGGATGCGGGTACATGCGGCCGTTCAGTTTGGCCGCCTCCTCCGTGCCGCCACCGAAAAACATCACCTGGCGCTGTACCGCGCTCCACCAAAGGATCGAGTCCGCCGTCCGTACGAGCACGTTGCCAGGCAAGATTTCAGGCACGATCCTCGATCCAAGGCCTCGTGCAAGGATTCGCAAAAAACCAGTGGTCAGCGGTTGGCCGGGTCCCAGATATGGCGCCTGATTTTTCTCCCCGTGCACCTCATGGAGCGTGGCAAACGCTGCCGCACTGTCACGGTAAATCAGCACCGCCTGCTTAAGAGTGAATGACCGCCGCGAGCCGATCCTGATCTGTGCTTCCATCGATTTCTCCTCAAGACTGGATCACCCAGCGCTCAGTGCCCGGCATCAAGTCGATGACGTGACTGGCGGCTGCCAGCGTGTCGCAGATCACGCCGAAGGTCCGAAAGGCCTGTCGAACGCTCTCCGGCTGGTGGGCATTGAAAGGAACGATCACGCTTGGTTCCGGCGTGACTTCCATCATTGTTTGCCCTTCCTCATCTTATATCGAGAATTGCAGTCAAGAGTTTTCTGAGGGCCTATGGTGAGTTTTCACCCCGTCGACTGGACCAAAACCGAGACAGCTTGGCGACGCGCCGCCATTGCAACACGGATCAGATCCAAATCAATGAACCCCCGCGTCGATCCGAGAAAACCCGAGGCTAGTGGAGGCCAAGCCGCTTGGCGACGTCCTTTTGGTAACGGCTCATGCGCAACTCCTGGCCGTTCGCCAGCAGTACCACGTGATAGCCGTGAAACCAAGGCTGGATTTCCTTGATGCGGTGGACGTTGACGATAGTCGATCGGTGAATTCTGAGGAAGTCTCGCGGATTCAACTTGTTCTCTAAGTTGGTCAGCGTTTCGCGGATTTGGTGGTGCCGGGCGCCCACGTGCAGCCGGGAGTAGTTGCCGTCTGCTTCAACCCAATCAATCTCGCTTGTCTTCACAAAGAGAATACGCCCATGTTCTGCAACCGGCAGGCGCTCGCGGTACCGGTCCTGAGTTGTCACGTGATCCAGGAGCGCCGCGAGCCGCTCCGCGGCGGCACGGTTCGGCCTTTCTGCGATGCGCTGTTTGGCCCGGGCAAGGGCGCGTGCGAAGCGTTCTCGCCCAATCGGTTTGAGGAGATAGTCGATTGCCTCAGTATCGAACGCCCTTAGCGCGTAGCGATCATAGGCGGTGACAAAAATGGTGGTCGGCATTCTCCGTGCTCCGACCTCGGAGGCCACCTCGAATCCGTCCATCTCGGGCAACTGCACATCGAGGAAAACCAGGTCGGGATTCTCATGGAGAATGGCATTGACCGCCGATTCTCCATCGCCACATTGCCCGACGACTTCCACCTGAGGCTCACGCTCCAGAAGTCGCGCGACCGCGCGGCGCGCCGGAGGCTCATCGTCTACGATCAGGACTCGAATCCTCACGGCGCCACCAGGCTGGCGCGCACATTCTCAGGGTAAACCAACTCGTGCGCGGGGATCGAGAGCTGGACACAAACGCCCCTCGGTGCCTGTTCGATTAGTTCGAGCGTCTGACTCTTGCCATAAAGCTGCTCGAGCCGCCGCCGCGTGTTGGAAAGTCCTACTCCCCGTTCGAAGAGCCGTTCGGGGGTGTCGTCGAGTGTGCTCGTCAGGTTAGAGATCCTCAAACAGAGGCCGTGGTGATTCTGGAAGGCTTCCACGGTCACGAGGTCATCTTCCTTGTGCTTGCCGACTCCGTGCCGGACGGCGTTTTCAGCCAGCGGTTGCAGGATGAGGGTCGGAACGGCGCAGTCGAGCACCCGCGGGTCAATCTGCAGATCAAACCGCAGCCGCTGCGCGCCGAACCGTCGCTGCTGGATACTGATGTAACGCTGCAGAAACTCTATTTCGCGCCGCAAAGGAATCTCTTGAACGTGCAGCTCATTCAGGGACACACGAAGCAATTCACCCAGATTCTGGAGAATGTCCTCGGCCCCTTCGGGGTCGTCGTAAATCAGCGTCGCCGCTGCCTGTAGCGTATTGAACAAAAAGTGCGGTTGGAGTTGCGCCCGAAGACTGTCGAGTTGCGCCTCCGCCAGACGCGCCTCCAGTTGAGCCTCGTGCAGTTGCCGTGTGCGCGCTTGCTCATGCAGGCGGTAGAATTGGGCCGCTCCGACCAACGCCCAGTAAGTTAGCAGACCGATTTGCGAGTGTTGTGTCAGGTAGTGCCGCACCGCCCCGGCGAGCGGCCAGTGCGCGCCGGTGCGCAACCACTCAACAGACGCCTCAAAGGACAGCTCCACAACCGTGAGCAGTATGCTTGCCCCAATGTGCAGAGGGACGGTACCCTTCCAGCTCCTGGCGTCGATAGGCCGGCGATGCGCAAGCCACAACGCAAGCGGCGTGACCACGCCCCACATGTAGCAGGACCACCCGACGTAGTCGACGAAGGGATCCGCGACACCATGGCCAGCATCATAGGCATACCACTGGCTGGCAAACACGACCACCACCAGTGCCCAGCCACCCAGCATCCATGGTCGCCTTGCGATAGGCTTCCTCCCTGAAACGGCCCCTTTGGAGATCGTATGTGTACCGTCGACGAGGGGTTCCGAAAGTGTGCCGCGAACAGCCATCGACGAATGTTAGCCCCAAACGCCCATCGTCGCCAAATTCGGCCTGGCTGCTACGATCTGACCCTTGCTACCGACGATTCATCCCAAAACACTCAGCGCCGAGAAGCCACCACTCTAAAGTGAAACAGACTTCTGAATGAGGACTGGTGATTTTTATGGCTCAGACACGGCTTGTTGTGAACGGAAAGCCACACGAAGTCGACGTGGCGCCCGAAGTTCCGCTTCTGTGGGTTCTGCGCGACACCTTGGGATTGACCGGAACAAAGTATGGCTGCGGTATGGGTCTGTGTGGGGCCTGCACCGTGCACTTAGATGGAGAAGCAGTGCGCTCCTGCCAGACGCCAGCTGGCTCGGTAGGCGCGAAGCGAATTACGACCATCGAGGGGCTCTCCGCTGATCTCAGCCACCCGGTTCAAAAAGCGTGGATTGCCGAGCAAGTCCCGCAATGTGGCTACTGCCAGTCGGGTCAGATTATGCAGGCCGCGTCTCTGCTGGCAAAGAATCCACATCCCTCACGCGAGGAAATCGACCGGGAGATGACGGGAAACATCTGCCGCTGCGCCACCTATAACCGGATTCGTCGTGCCATTCTAAGAGCCGCACAGGAGAGCGTGTGATGAACACCGAGACCACAGTCGATCGCCGAACCGTTCTGAAGAGCGGAGCCGCTCTCATTGTCGGGTTCTACTTGCCGGCGCGTGCACGTGCCGGGAAGAGGAGTGTTCACGGCCCGCAGACTTTCGAGGCGAATGCCTGGATCGCGGTCAGCGCAGACGACCGGATCACGCTGCTCACGGAAATACCAGAGATGGGCCAGGGTACGCGGACCGCGGACGCGATGATGCTCGCGGATGAACTCGAGGCCGATTGGCCGACCATTCGTGTGGAACAGGCACCTACCATTCCGGACGTTTATAAGCACCTGGGAACCGGCGGCAGCGGTGGCACCACAGGCACCTGGATGCCGATGCGGCAAGCTGGCGCTCAGGCACGTGAAATGCTTCTGACCGCTGCGGCGAACCAGTGGAGCGTCCCCAAGGGCGAATGCCAGGCATCTAACGGAAGAATCATCCATCTACCTACAGGCCGCCAACTTCGTTATGGTGAGTTGGTCGAGGCGGCTTCCAGACTACCCGCTGTCAGGCTCGATCAAATTCCGCTGAAGGATCCCAGGAGCTATCGATTCATTGGGAAGCCGATAGCCCGCGTGGACGTTCCCAGCAAAGTCGGCGGTACAGCCGCTTTTGGGACAGATGTGCGCATTCCCGGGATGCTCTTCGCGGTGATTGCACGCTGTCCCCACTTTGGCGGCGAACTCGCCACCTGCGATGACAGCATCGCCAGGACCGTCCCTGGCGTGCGGAGGATTTTTCGCGTTCCTCCCATCGGTTTTACACGTTTGACAGCTGAAGTCGGCCGTAACCTGAATGTCGCCGGCGGGGTTGCCGTGGTGGCGGATTCGACCTGGGCCGCTATTCAAGGACGAAAAGCTCTAAAACTCACATGGAACAAGGGACCGGGAGCGCTGGAAAGCACGCAAAGCCTGCGAGCCCAGTTTCGGCCATTGGCGGCGGGTCCGCCGACCGTCGTCAGCGTCGATCGCGGCGACGCGCTGCAAGTTCTCGAACACGCCGGAAAAAGAGTCGAAGCCGAATATGAACTCCCCTTCCAGGCTCACGCCACCATGGAGCCCATGAACGCAACCGCCCACGTGCGAGACGACGGAAGAATTGAAGTCTGGTCTCCGACGCAAATACCTGGGCCGCGACCGAGCTCGCCTGCGGCCACGCAGACCGAAATCGCAGCGCTGGCCAAGGTGCCCCCGGATCATGTAACGGTTCACACCATGTTCTCTGGAGGTTCATTCGGCCGGCGTTACCAATGGGACTATACCGCTGAGGCGTGGCAGGTGGCAAACGAGATGAGGGTTCCTGTTCAAGTGCTCTGGACCCGCGAAGACGACATGCAGCACGACTTCTATCGGCAGTATTCTTACCAGCGCATGTCCGGGGTGTTGGACGACCGCGGCAACATCGTCGCCTGGGCGCGGCGGCTGGTGTCGACGCCGATCCGTTCGGTCTTTGACTCTGCCGAATCGCTCAAAGATCCGGAGAACGTTGCCTCTCAGGAAATGGACTCCAGCGACTCTCTCCCCTATCAAGTATCGAACTACCTCCTCGACTACGCGCCAGTTAACTCTGTCGTGCCTCGCGCCTGGTGGCGGTCGGTTTCGTCTTCCTTTGAGGCCTTTGCCATCGAATGCTTTATCGACGAGCTTGCGCATGCCGCCGGCGCCGATCCCTATCAGTTCCGCCTGAGAAACCTTCGACCGGACCGGCCGGAGAACTCCCGGAAGTTACGGGGAGTGCTCGAACTCGCAGCCAATCGGTCTGGTTGGGGCCAGCCGCTACCGCCTGGACACGGCCGCGGAATTGCGTGCTATCAGTTCGCTGGCACGTACGTGGCACAAGTCGCAGAAGTGTCCTTCGGCAAAAGCGTCGGACTGCAGGTCAACCGCGTTGTGGCGGCGGTCGACTGCGGCTTTTCCGTGAACCCCAACAACGTCTGCGCGCTGATTGAAGGCGGTATCAATTACGCCCTCACGCCGGTGCTCTCCGGCGAGATCACAATCAAGGGCGGTGCGGTTGAGCAGAACAATTTCCACGATTACAAAGTGCTGCGAATGGCCGATGCCCCCGAAATCGAAGTTCACATCGTTCCAGGTGGAACAGATCCCGCCGATGGCGTCGGTGAAGCGGGCGTTCCTCCGCTGGCCCCTGCGGTCGCTAATGCTATCTTCGCCGCAACGCGTGTTCGTCTTCGACGTCTGCCCATTGACACGAGGCTTTTTGAGACGTGACGATCGGCGAGACTCCTAACACGTGAAGGAGCTCAGTTCGCGATGCCGGCCCTCCCTTACCTTCCGAGCCTTCCCGCAACGTCGGGCCCAGTGCCGATCTCGCGCCGTTGTCTTCCTCCCGCCCCGCAGATATCACAGCCCTAACGCCCTCTTGACTGCTTCCGCGCGTCCGCCTCAGAATCTCTCGCCAGCACGCTGTGTCCGTTTTTCTAAATATCCCTATCGCTCTGGTATCTTTCGTTGCCCGGCATGAGATCGATCAAACGAGTGGCCGCCGCCAACGTCCTGCATACCACCGCAACGGTGGTGAAGGCGATCTTCACCGTACCGTGGTCGGCGGCGTTCAAGGGAATAATTAGGTTCGGCTCAGGACTCGCCTCGGTCATATTTTGGGACTCGTCATCAAAGTGCGCTTCAATCGCATCGCTCTCAGAGAACACCACCAGCACGCTCGGTAAGGGAGGATTGCTATCTGCGAGCTGCTCACGCATGTTATCAATGAACGGCGGGCGCCTTGCTCTTTTCGAGGCTCGATGAAGTTCCAGCGTGGCTTCCATTATGGCCCTCACCTTGGTTCCCGCAACACGCCTCAAGATGTGGCGAAGGCTTCCCGAACTGAGCGGCTTTTGCTTCATGCATGCAGGTGTCGAGGCCGCCACGTCCGCGATCTCGTATTCTTCCTCTTCGCCCTCAATCCACTCCCGAAGCATCTCCGCGCGATCCTCAGCGTCGCGATAGTCGTATTTTGTGGTGATTCCCGTTATGTGGCGAAGGAGCTGAGAGCCCCAATTTTCGTAGCTGTCTTTTTGATCATCACAACATAAGTTTCGACCTCCTCTACAGTTGGGATGGTTGTTCAATTCCCAACTTTGGAGGTCGAAAATGTTTGATCAGTTCTTTGGACGCCCTGCGGCAGTGCGGCGTCATCTCAACAG
>JASHPE010000103.1 GCA_030038235.1 Terriglobia bacterium | reverse complement strand
TGCAGTCCTTAACTGTCTCGGATCTGGCGGAGTACCAGCAACCCCATGCTCCGGTATGAATCACGACGATGGCGCGGGGATGCTGCAGCGGATAGGCCAGATCAGTTTTCGACTGCCCATGATACTCGAAATCTCTTCTCCGAATACCGCATGACAAGGCGGCCTTACTCCTCAACCACCCGCAGCGGACATTTCTTATGCTACCGACACGCCGCGACACGCGACACGCGACCTTGACAGTGCCGCCCGCTTGTGATAAATCAAACGCGTTTTTCGTTGCGGATAGGTAATGAAGCGGGAATGGGTAGCCCCGCAAGATACGGACTCGTGGATCGATCCTAGATCACCAGACATAGCGAAGGGTGTCTTCTCGTTGTGCTGAGGCCTTCGTGGTTCGTCAGCGACTGGCTGCGCGACGTGTTCAAAGTTAGCCGTGTGCCTCTCGATGTGGCGCCCTTCTGAAGCGCTCCCCGCAGCGACTTTCCGTTGATTTCACACGTGTTGGCTTGGCGCCGCAGCGAAGCTGAAGGCGCCGAATTCGAGGTCGAGTTCCATGCGCGTGCCTTCGAAAAGGGCTCCTAGCGGCGTCTTGGTCTTGTTTGTTCTGGGTGCTCTGCCCCTGGGCCGGGAAGGTCCTGGGTCCACTTCCGTTGCATCGTCAATCCATCAGGATGACCTTGCCAGCGTAGCCGCAGCCTGGGACCGGAATACGGGAATCGGCAACAGACCAGTGGAGTCAATACGGAGGCCGGGACCCGGCACGCGGCGGGAAGGTACGAACGCACCGGCCAAAGCGCAGGAGCTGCGAAATCCCTCGACCTCAACTCTGCAAATTCAGCGTATCGGTTTCAGCTCCAAGGAAAGCCGGACCTTCGACAAGATGTCCGGAGCCTTCCCGGGTGCAGACGAAACCCGCGCCGCCGCCACGTCACCCGGCCAACTGATCTCCCTTGGCGTCACGCCCGCCCGCGTTCCAGGCGAGCCGCCTCGCGGCCGGGGCGATAGGCTCGCCGCCGTGGACAATGGCGGCTCGCAAACGGGCTTTGGCGATCTCTCGAATGGGGCATGCTCCGGCTCCCCGCCGTACCCGTGCGCTCTCACTGACCTCAGCAATCCGGCTTTCGTTGTGCCGAACGTCGGAGGCCTGCTGGGCGCCAATACGCTTTACGTTGACAATTTCAGCGGTGCCGCTGGCGTTCGGATCACGGATTACCACACCCTCGGCAATTCCCCGGTCCAGCCGGGCTATCAGATTGATCCGGGCGGCAGCGCCGCGATCAATTTTATGGACGCATCCGATACCTACTTCTACGTTTCCGACACAGGATCAGAGATCGAGCCCTTCACGTGGAATCCCGTCACCATGCAGGCGACGAGGATGTACGTGTCGAGCTTTCCGAGCACCAACGGGATGCGGATTAATTATTGCTCGGCGGGGCCGGAATTCAGCTACACGACCCCTGGCCTGATGTACTGCCCGGAAACGAGTGCGCACACCTCGCACCATCTGGACCTTTACAGTTACGACCTTACAAGCCCCACGCCGCCGCCGGAAACCTTGGTAGCCGACCTCGGAGCCATCCCGGCCTGCGCCCCCAGCGGCGTGACTTATGACGGCTTGGTCCAGTGGGTGGACCCGTTTACGGTGAGCGCGGACGATCAGACCTTTGCCATAGCCCTGTCGCTGACCGGCGCGCAAGGCACCGGAGCCTACGTGGTGGCCTGGAACCGCAATGGAAGCTGCCATTGGTGGAACACCACCACGGGCGTGACCGATGCAGGCGGCGTCACCGGAGTTACCGACGAGTTTTATATTCACAACGCCCGGCTGAGTCTGGACGGCAATTGGGTCACGGTCAGCCGCCAGAGTTGCATTTCCACCTGCAAGAATCACACTGTTTATTCCTGGCAGACGGGGACGCCCAACGTAACGGCCAGCGTAGTGCAGAACTCGGGCCATTGGACGGTCGGCTACAACCATATTGTTAATGACGCCACCACGCCACACCAGCAGAGCGTCCAGCTAGCTCCGGCGTCGTCGCCAGGGTCCAACCTCTGCCTGGCGGACTGCGGCGCGGCGAATCCGCCGCAGTACGCTAATTGGGACACGCACTTCAGTTGGCAAGATGCCAATTCGGAAGACTCCAATCTGATCATGGGCAGTTCCTTTACCCTCGGCGTCGGGGTCCCCACGCAGGCCTGGAATAACGAAGTTATGGGCTACGACGCCAGCGGCTCTGGCACCGTCTGGCGTTTTGGGCGCAACTATATTACCGGCAACACGTCGGCGACCTTCGCCGCGGAGCAAGGCATCGGGTCAGTAAGCGCTGACGGCAACTGGTTTGCTTTCGCCTCCGATTGGAATTGCCAGTTAGGCTCGAACACCGGCGGAGCGACGGGTACAACCTCCCCTTACAACTGTCGCGCTGACGTTTTCATGCTGAGTTTGACCGGTGCAGGATTAGCTCCGGTAGTGGGCCTGACGCCAACCAGCCTGAGCTTCGGCAATGAATACCTTGGTTCGACGAGCCAAGCACAAACGGTGACCCTCGACAACACCGGAAACGGCACCCTGAACATCTCAAGTGTGACGATCGGTCCGGACTATGCGCAGACGAACAACTGCGGCAGTGCAGTGGCCGCGGGTGGGAGTTGCAGCTTCAGCGTCACCTTCACGCCTACAACCACGGGCCCTCTGAATGAATCCCTGGCGATTACCGACAACGCTGCGGGCAGCCCGCAGTCCGTGGCGCTTTCCGGGACCGGCGTGGCGCTGGTTTCGCAGGTGTCGCTGTCGCCATGGAGTTTGCAGTTCGGAGACCAGGCCGTGGGAACCACCAGCGCCTCTCAGCCGGTGACGCTTACGAGCACGGGCAATGCTCCGCTGACCATTACGAGCGTGGTGCCGAGCGGCGACTTCGCACTTGCCACCACGGCTACTTCCTGCCCTTACGCGGGAGGAATCCTGAACCCGGGAGCGACTTGCACCATCGACGTGACTTTCACGCCCACCGCCACCGGCCCTCTTACCGGGGCAGTCGCGGTCGCGGACAACGCCAGCGGCAGCCCGCAAAGCGTCAGCCTGACGGGGACAGGAACGAGCAACGCGGTTCCTCAAGTCGACCTGCCGGTTGTGCCTGGAAGTGCGGTGCCGGGCTCGTCAGAAGTGACCCTGACGGTCAATGGCACAGGTTTCGCGCCTGGAGCCGCGGTGGACTGGAACGGCAGCCCACTCGCGACGAATCGGGTGAGCGGCCAGCAATTGACCGCGACAGTGCCGGCGGCAGACGTCGCAGCCGCGGGCACGGCTTCGGTCACCGTGGTGAACCCGGTGCCTGGAGGCGGGGCTTCGAATGTGGTTTTCTTCCCGATTACCAATCCTACGACCTCCCTATGGTTCGGCCGGACCGATATTGCGACAGGGAACGGTCCGCAGTGGGTGGGGACGGGAGACTTCAACCAGGACGGAAAGCCGGACCTGGCGGTCGCCAACAATATCGACGGCACCATTTCGATCCTGCTGGGGAACGGCGACGGGACGTTCACTTCGCAGCCGGCGATGGGGGTCGGCTCAGGACCGGTCTCGGGCGCGATCGGCGATCTGAACGGGGACGGCATACCTGACCTGGCGGTGGTCGATAATGCGAGCAACACGATCTCGATCTTGTTGGGGACCGGTGGCGGGGCCTTCGCGACACCGACTAGCGTGGCCACCGGGAACGGCCCCGTGGCTCTGGCGTTGGCCGACTTCAATGCGGACGGCGTGCTCGATCTGGCCGTGGTCAACAACATTGACAACACGGTTTCGATCCTGCTGGGCAACGGGGATGGGATCTTTTCCACCTCCCTTCCCGCGATGAGCGTCGGGAACGGACCGGCATCGCTGATCGGAGCGGATTTGAACGGCGATGGAATTCCGGATTTGGCGGTGGCGAACGGCGTGGATGGCACAGTTTCGATTCTGTTCGGCAATGGTGAGGGCACCTTCAGCGCGCAGCCGGTGATCCCGCTCACGCCGGGTCTCACTTCGCTGGTAACTGCCGACTTCAATGGTGATGGGCTGCTGGATCTGGCGGTGGCGAACAGCGCGACCAACAGCGTTTCGATACTGCTGGGCGCCGGGGCCGGGTCGTTCACCTCCGCGACCTCGTTGAGTACGGGAAACGGCCCGTCGGCGGTGGCCGTTGGTGACTGGAACGGCGATGGAATACC
>JASHPE010000102.1 GCA_030038235.1 Terriglobia bacterium | reverse complement strand
GCGGCGGCCTTCAACGAAATCGCATCGATCCAGAACGCGCCCGAGAGTTCCGAAGGGAAGTCCGTGCCTCGAGGCCGCCAGATGAAAACCTGCACGAACCGTGTGTTGGAACCGGTGACGAAACTCACCTTTATGACGTGCCATGCAGTGGTGCCCAGCGTCTGCTCCGTGGCGACGTCCAAGGCCGCGGGCCGTATGAGATCCACAACCCGCAGCCGCGGGCCGCTGTCGGAAGTGAGCCCTTCGGACCTGACGAAGGCGGTTAGCAGATACTTGGTGCCGGGTTCCGTGGCCAAGTCCTCGTAAACAGGCTCGTATTCGCCGTTGTGCGGCACCGTAAAGTCGATTCGGAGGCATCGTCGACCTTCGTAAGCCTGAGTATCAGCGAAGTCAAGCCTGAGATATGGCTGCTGGTCGTAGCGCCAGTCAAAACCCGCGTTGAGGGGTTCACGCTCGAAGCCGCCGTTGAATATTCTCTCAGCCGCATCCCTGCCTTCCGGGTTTTGAATCACGCCGGCGTGTTCGAGATCCGTCCAAGCCTTGTAGGCCCCTCCATAATCCCTTCTCCGCATCAACTCATCGACGTAGGGCTCAGCGAGAGAAAAGGAAAACGGACGACCCCCGCTCAGCGCGCGATTCCAGACGTCCATGGCGGCTTCGGTCTGGTCCCGGTCAACCAGAAAAGCAGCGTAGCCCAGCCGGAGGGCGGGTTCATTCGCGCTCGGCAACACGGTACTATCGACCACGCGCGGGTCGATTCCGGCGCGCAGGCAGAGTTCGTAAACCGGCATTGAGTAAGTCACGGCGAGGTTGAGAACCGTCTTCAACTCCGGGAGTCCCTTGGCAGCATCCCCGGCAGACACATCGCAGTTGGCGGCCAGCCAGTGAACTCGGGGACTGATGGGGCTAAGACTCTGTGCATGGGTCAGCGCCTCTTGAGCCAGGGAGGTGTGACCCAGGGATTGCAAGGCGACGGCAAGATCCTCCCAATAGACAGGTCTGGCCGGCGCCAAGCCGGTTGCCCGCCGAAGCTCTTCCAACCCAGCTCGTGGATCGGAGTGTGAAAAGTCGTATAGATCGGCTTCGCCGAGCTGGTAATAGACTTCCGGGTCCCGAGGATCTGCCAAGCGCGCATCGCGAAGCGCCGGCAGGGTGGCCGCGCGCATACAGAGGGACGCGAACGCGATTTCGGCGCCTTTCACCCCGATGAGGAAGACCGGCCCGGCGACTGCGAATACAAACAAGCCTTTCTTCCACCACCCGTCGAGCGCAACTCGCTTGTTGCGAGGCGAGGAGAGCTCGCGAAAGATTGTGGCGATTCCAACCGGCACATGACGACCTTCTGTTTCCAGGCGGCTTCGGCCGGATTTCAGCGAACTACTTGTGCCCATTCGAGACCGCCGCTTCAGCGGTATTTGCAGCCCGATAGTAGTAAGACTCGTAGGCGCCGTAGTTGTCCAGACTGGCATCCGCTCGATTCATCACCAGGCCCAGGATCCGTCCCCCGGCGCTCCGGAGAATACGGTAGGAGCGGAGCAGGGCGCTTCGGGCCGTCGCGCCCGAACTCACCACCAGAACGATCCCATCCACCAGAGTCGAAAGTATGGTGGCGTCGGTGAAAATCAGGGCGGGAGGCGAGTCCAGAATAATGTAGTCGAAGCTTTCCCGAGCCTGTTTCAGAACCTCTTGCATGCTGGACGAAGAGAGCAACTCTGCTGGATTCGGCGGGTTGGGTCCCGCGGGAAGCACCCACACATTACTTCCAGACTCGATGGGCTGGATGACTGCCTCGAGATCGCAGGCGCCGGTCAGAACACTCGTCAGTCCGTCGATTTGAGGCTCGAGGTGCAGCACCTGAGACATGCTGGGTTTTCTCAAATCGCTGTCGACAATCAATACCCGCCCGCCGCGCTGCCCCAGCACGACGCCGAGATTAACCGAGGTACACGTCTTGCCTTCTCCCGGCTGCGCGCTCGTGACCAGAAGGGTTTGAGGCGGCCGAGGAGCAGTGGAGAACAGGATGGCAGTGCGCAGGGCCCGATACGATTCTGCCTGGTGCGAGACCGGATTGTGCAGCACGGAGAGCGCGGCGGACCCATTGGTTGAAGTTCTGGTCCGCCAGCGCAGCTTGTAAGCCGCGCGCTGCGATTGCACGAAAGGAATGCTTGCGAGCGAAGGTACGCCTACGAGCCTCTCGGCGTCCTCCACCGTCTTTACCGACGAGTCCAGGCTCTCCTGCACGAAACCGAATGCCAACCCGAACAGTAAACCCGCGGCGAGCCCGAGCACAATACACCTGACCTTCCGCGGACGCACCGGCGTCGCTGGCGCCAGCGCGTGATCCACGATATGGACATCGGTCGCGCGGAGTCCGGCCGAAACAGTGGCATCTTTGAGACGCTGCAGCAGGCTGTCGTAAAGCTGCTGGTTGCTGTCGAATTCACGCTTCAGCAGATTGTGCTGGATCAGCAGCTCGTTCAGCTTGCCTACCTCAGTCTTCTGATGAGCCACCGCCGCGGCCAGCAGCGCTTCCCGGCCCACCGCGGCCATGTAATCGTTTTGAATCTGGGCCACCGTGCGTTTGCGTTCGGCGTCAATGAGCGACTGCATTTCGTTCACTTCATCACGAAGCCTTATAACTTTGGGGAAATTCGGGCCGTACTGCCCCAGAACGTCGACGTACTGCGCCTCCAGATCGGCGTACTTTTCCTCGAGCTTCTGGAGAAGATCGTTCTGGGCGACGAACGCCACTTGTTTCTCGTCGGATTTCACGAGATCGTACAGTGACTCCTTCTGGGCGCGGTCGCTTTCCGCAACCGTCAGGTCGCGGTCCAGATCGGAAAGCTTCTCCTCGGCCACGTTCTGCTTGTCGTCGATGTTCACAATTGCGTTCTGCCGCTCGTAGTCCACCAACGCTTTTTGTGAGCGCTCGACTTTTGCTTTCAGTTCGTCCAGCTCCTGCTCCATCCAGCCGCTGGCCTGGCGGGTGGCGTCGTACTTCTCGTGGAAGTTATATTCCACGTATCTGTTCACCAGCGTATTGACGGTTTGCGCGGCCAGGTTCGGGTCTGTACTCTCAAAGCTGGCATCGATGATGCGGGTTTCGGGCACCAGCGTGATCCCCAGGCGGCTTCTGAATTCATCGAGCAGTTTTCCGCGGAAGCTTCGCGAATCCAGATCGACCGACCGGCCCGTCCGCCGCTGCGGAACGAATTCGGCGCTGTCGGCGAGATCCATCTGCGCGATCGTCTGGAGCGCAAGGCTGTCGCTCTCGAGCACGCGGACTTGTGTCTTCAGAAAGACATCGTCCGAATTCGGCAACCCGCGATAGGAATCCTGCAGCGACTGGATCTGAGGCGTCTCGTTGTCAATCTCGATGCGGGCTGTGGCTCGATAGACCGGCCTCGTCTTGAAGGCGTAAACGGTGGAAAGCGTCACGGCAACGAGCACCGTGGTCAGAATGGTCCAGAGGCGCCGCTTTGGAATTTCGAGGTTTCTTCGCAGGTCGATATGCGGCGTCTCGACCCGGCCCGCATCGAATATCCCCGTGATCTCAGCATCATACTCCCTCAGGGCTGCTGACCGCGAGAGCTTTTCCAGTTTGTGATCTGAATCCAAGTTCACCTACGGTTGGGATTCACCGGTTGCCGACGATTACGGAACCCGATAGGCCAGCAGAGCTGCGGCTTCGGCGGCAGCTTCGCCCGCGCGATGCAACGCTCGCTTGCTACTACTGTCCGGGATGAAGAGAATGTCGTTGGCCATCAGCTTCTGGTCGGGAGCGTGGCCATAGAGGATTTTCTGGACGTTCACCGCTATCTCCTGATCGCCGCCTGCGCCGGGATCCTTGCGAATAATGACGGCCTTTCTTGCGATAGCGGTAGATTTCAGGTCGTCCGCAAGCGCGACGGCTTTCAGAACCGTCATGTCCTCGCGGTCATTGTGAAGCGTGAATCCCCCCGCCTTGTTCACCGCTCCCACCACGTAGACGACGCCTGCGCGCTGAACGGTGACCCGATCGCCCGGATACAGATCCACGTTGAGTTTCGGGTCTCCGTTCTCGAGCAGGCGCTTTAGATCAACGCTAAAAGTGCCGCCGCCGTAAGGATTGAAGTCCGTCGCCTGCAGGTGGGCCGGTGTCTCCGGTTGCAGAATGCGCCTGGCAATTGCCCCTCGCGTGATGATCGCCGTATCTCCTGCGTCGTCCGCCAAGCCTTCTGCCTGGGAGATCGCGTCGAGGAGAGTGATGCGCGAGAAGACTGGATACACCTGCGGCTTTTTCACTGCGCCCGCCATGGTGATGGCGTGAACTCGCGAAGATTTCACGATCACGGTGACGCGCGGATGACTCACCATGCCTGACGTTCGGAGGTTGCTTGCGATTGCGTCGCCCAGTTGCCCGAGCGTGAGACCTTCAGCCTGGATCGGCTGTGAAATAAGCGGCAGCGTCAGTCCGCCATCGGCGCTCACCCGAAAGACCCCTGAAGCCTCGGGTACATCCAGAACCTGCACCTCCAATTCATCGTCAGGGCTGATCAGATAGTCTCGGGCTGTATCCGAGGCTGCCACGCTCGCCCCCTGCAAGGAATGTGACGAATCGATAGCGGGAAGTCCGGCGCCAGTCTGCCACGCGTGGAGAGGAGGTGCGACGGTCAATCCAATGGAAACGGTTGTCGCAATGGCGGCGATCGTTCCTGCGTTGATCCTCTTCATCGTTTCAAGCCCACGCGGTCGATCTGGACTCGGTCCAGCCGGGACCTGCCGGCCCGGTACGTTCGATCGCAATGTGGGAGGGTTGGACTTGTTCGACGACGGCGCCTTCCACTTCCACGGCGATCGACTTTTCCAGCAGCTCGACCGAGAGCACGAGCCGGAATGAGTGCTTCTTTCGCACCACGATTCCTTCAATGCCGGCCAGCGCCCCCGACGTGACCCGAACGCGGTCGCCACACCGCAGAAACGGGCAGGGCTCGGCATTCCGTCGCCACTCAACCACGCGCCGCACGGCTTCGATTTCCTCGTGGGGAATTACCGCCGGTTGACCGCACCACGACAACAGGCAGTGCACGCCCGGCGTGGTGAGAATATCGAGGCGCCTGCCGGGATCGCCGCGCAGGAAAACGTATCCGGGAAACAGCGGCAGCGATACGCGCATCACGCGATCTTTCCAGCGACGGTTCGCGGTGTACAGCGGCAGAAAGACTCCGAACGCCTTACCTGCCAGACTGGAAGCCACCACCTTCTCATGCTGGTGGCGTGTATAGACTGCGTACCACTTGCTCTCCTCCACGCGGCTGCTTACCACATTCTCGGTCTGCATAAAGCTCCGCCCTGTGACTTACAGGCTGCCTTTCCCCTGTATGCCGCCCCTTGAATCTTCAAAGCCCTGCGCCATCGACCCGTCGTGGTACTACCCAGAGATCGATCACGTCCGCGCAGTCTCATTCCTCTTCCGCGTCCACCGACTGACCTTCTCGGCTTTCGCCTGGGTCCTCCAGCTCTTGCCGCAAGAACTTTCCCGATTCGCGAAAATTGACCGCCACTTCATGCTGCGATTCCGAGCGCGACACGGTACATTCGAAGCGGATCCGCGTCGCTCCACGACGCGGACTCGGCAGTTCCAGTTCGAGTTCCACCTGTGAGCCGACCTCGAGCGAGTCGCACATCAACAATCGGGCGCCATGAGATCCGATATCAAGCAGTCTTCCCTTCATTCCTTTCATGGATACCTCAGGGTCCCGCGGGGTCACCGTCACAGGGCACTCAATCCGGAAGCGTTCCTGAGCACGGCGTTCTTCCGCCGTCGCCTGGCTGATCGGGGATGTTGCTCCTTCGCCCACAAGGACATTGTTTCAGCCGGCAGTTGATGTGACAATTCTCCAATCGTGCGAATGTGCGAAATATTCCGGATTATCGCGGATGGCTCTAGCGGCGGTCGGCAGGCTTAATCCAACACCCGCACAATAGCTGTTCGAGAGCTACACAGAGGGCCGTACTATTGGATCGGAGTTATACTAATGCACTAAGAAGTTACTTCTAGGGCGCACTACTCATTGCGCCGGAACGTTGCTGTAGTAATGCGCTAGCCGAAGAAGAAACTATCTAATTTACCCCCAGTTTGTTGAGAGGAAGCTCCCGACCTGTTATTCTGAGCGAAGAACCTGCCTTTTGATTTTGAGTGCTTGAAAAATGGGCAAAGAGATTCTTCGCTTCGCTCAGAATGACGGCTCGGCCGGGTTTTCAACAAACGACTAGAGTGGGTCAACTAAATTAGATGGCTGTTTACAGAAAGACGGGCAAAAGATATCACTGTGCCTACGCGGTTCGGACGCTAACGTGAGTAGCCTCGGATTTGGGTTCCGAGACCGCGGCTTTGGAGCCGTTAGACGGCGCCGCCATGCCTTTGGGACGGCCGTTCCGCTTGCCTTTACCGAAGTAGTACAAGGCGGCCTCGACGCGTCCGCCGACCTGAATCTTGCGGTAGAGGGAAGCGACGTGGGCGCGAACGGTATTGTCAGACACCGAAAGGAGTTCAGCGATCTCTTTGTTGCGGTAACCCTCCGCGAGCAAGGCGAGGGTCTCCTGCTCGCGCGGGCTGAGGACGGCTTCATCGTCGCCTTCGCCGGCCTCGCGCTCGAGGAGCTTGCCGATGACGTCGCTCGCGAGCTGATGGCCGATCCACATCTGGCCCTTGGCCATGGCCTTCAGCGCCTGATCGATCACTTCAGGTGCACAGTCGTTCGAAACGAAACCTCGAGCGCCCCGGCAGATCGCCTGGTACCGATAATCCTCGCCGGACTCGTCGGTGAGTACCAGGACCGGTGTCCCCGGGAGAATCGACGCCAGCTCCGAGAGCGCTTCCAGCCCCTCAGCAGGGTCGGAAGCATCGAGGAGCAGCACGTCCAGATTCGCGTCTTTCACGAGCTCCGCCAGATCGGACGGACTGGTGACGTCCACTACCGTCGATACGCCTTCGAGCCCGGACAGCAGTGCGCAGAGACTCTTTCGTACGAGCTGCTTTGGACTTGCTATTCCGACGTTCATAAGAAATTCGCGGCTGGAAGGCCCCCCGCCCACCGGCGAACCGGTCGACGCCGGTCACAACGTACTGAGTCTATCCTCGCCGGGCAGGCGGACCAATCCGGTGTCCATGGGAGATCGACGCGTGAAACACCGTATTTGTTCTGATCTAGGCCATTCGGGGGATGCCAGCTGCTCCGAACCCGTGCCCCGACGCGGCAAGCTCCTCCGGCCGGTGCGTGCGGCTTTGTCGCCTGCCTTGCGGAAAGCCTCCGGCTTTCCGACCCGGCGGCAAACATTTTATTTTCTTGATCCAGACCTGCCGTGCCGAACGGAAGACCGTTCTGAACAATGTAAACACGCGATACGTCTTAAACCTTTACTCTTCAGTTTCGGGGTGGTATGGGTGGTGCCGTCGACTGTTGACTGTCGACTTCTGCCATCGCCATGGACAGCGCACCCGACACCCCGAAGCTCAAAGGGCATTACACCGTGAAACGGCGCGTGAGGCCCGCAGGATCAGCCTCGCCAAGGCCCGCGAAAAGGCCTGGCGCGCGCTGCGCGGATACAAGCGCGGCTCCCACGAGGACGAGGTAGCCGTCGTCGCCAAAAAGGCGGACCGACCCAGCCACGTACGCCTCCCATTTCACCCACGGCCTGACCGCGCCCGACCTCGATCGCAGCGCCACGGCCGCCGGCGTGGATCGCGACGAGCTACGACGCCACATCGGGCGCTGTTGGCGGATGATCGGCGGGTTGGCCGGACTGGAGGATGAAGCGGGACCGGGGACTGGGGATTGGGGTCTCTGGACGGCGCTCTTCGACCCCGAACGTTGCGAGCGCCTGGCAGAGCATATCATGGCACCCTCGCGCTTCCATAACGAGGCTATGTACGTGGCCTCTGGCCAGAGCCTCCTGGACTTGATCCGCGGAGCCGCTGGATTCGCCCGTCGCTGGGACCCGCTGGAGCACCTCTGCCGCACGCGCTTGCGCGGCGCCCAGGACTGGCGGCTGCGCCTGGATCGTCTCGCCGCCGAGACCCTCGGCCAGCCCTTTCAGTCGTCCTCGAACGCGGAGCGGACGCTTCACCGCCGGCTTGCTCCCGCCCAAGTCACCCCCGCGCCGGTCCACCGATTCCGGAGTGGGACTGTCGAGGTGACGACCGTCGATGAGAAGTGACGAGTGACGAGTGGCAAGCGCTACTTCGGGTTCTTGTAACTCGCCACTGGTCACCTGCCACTTCTTTTCGGGAAGTTCGGCGACGGCGAAATGATTCCGGGATAGAAGGCCGCCCCGCGCGGGTACAGTCGTGGATCGGAACTGGGAAAGTCTCACTAACGCGGCACAGAGGATCGAGGCTTTGCTGCCAAAGTCGTTAACAAGCGGTTCCCAGATCGAGTTGAGCGACGGGTTGCCACCGCTCGTAGTCCTAACAAGACAATTAGTGCGGAGGGTGGGAATCGAACCCACACGTCCCTTGCGGGACAAGGGATTTTAAGTCCCTTGCGTCTACCAGTTCCGCCATTTATTATGAATACGTTAGCGCAACTCGTCTGTGAAACTGTGTAAGCTAATGTGTAATTTGGCGTGTTTCTGGGGATTTGGGCCGGCCACTCTTTACCCCGTTTCAGGCCAGCAATCAAAACGCCGCCCACCCCTGGCGGCGCGCGGCTGGCTGCTCCTCGAATGGCAGGCCAGCG
>JASHPE010000101.1 GCA_030038235.1 Terriglobia bacterium | reverse complement strand
GCGCCTTTCGATATCGCCCTGTGAAAGACCCTTGGCCTCACGCATAGTGCGAATTGTTCCACCGATGTTCATGGCGTCCTCGATTGTCGACGCATAGTGACCCCATGACTACCCGACTCTTACCAAGCCCAGAATACCTTTTGACCATCGGCTTTATCCGCTACCGCTACCTGGTTCGAGTTACCCCAGGCTTATTTAAACACTAACCGAGATAGGAAACAAGTCTTAGGTGATGTATTACATGACTAGTAATAAGTATGGATTCAGGGCAGTATCTTCGAGGCCGAAAGGCCGGGCGGATCCTATTCGCAGCAGGTCATATGCCGAGGTAGCTTCCGATCCAGCCACTTATAGCCAACGCCAGGACCGATCCTCCCAGATCTCCTACTCCGGGCAGGATCAGGCTGAGACGCGCCTGCCGGATGAGATCGTAATGGTTGCTTCCGGTGACGGCGAAGATCGGACAGCCGCGCGCCTTGATCGAAGCCGCCAGTTCCACCGACGCTTTAGCGCCAGGTCCGCTCGATCCGGAGAGCAGCAGCACGGCGGAGTCCTTGCTCAACACCTGAAGCCAGCCGGTTCCAAAAGCAGCGCGGTCGAGTCCTATCACCGGCCTTCTGAATTGTAGCCGCGCCAGCGCCGCCCCACGCCGCGCGGCTGCGGCATAGCAGCCATCGCCAGCCAGCAGGATCGGACTTAGCGATTGCAATTCGCGTCCAAGCGTGGCGACGCCGTCGCTCAGTTGACCCGCAAGCCGGTCGAGATGCGACGGGAGGTCGCGCCAGTCGCGCTCGGATCGATCAAGCCGCGCCTGGGGACGCGCCAGTTGACGCATGCAGGTCAGAGCCAACTGGACGGCCGCGGCGTGCTGCAGGCAGGCCGCTCCAATCCCGCCTTCTGCCGCAGCTCCCGCAGATGGCAGAGCCAGCGCGAGCGGCGAGTCTGGACCCGGCGGCGCGGACGGCGGCTCTCCAGCCGCCGGTGCGGGCCCGCCGCTCACCACCAGTACCTGAGCGCCGCGCTTGCGCGCGGCTCGAACTGCCTCCTGCGGCGAAGCGGTCTGATCCATAAACACCACAACCACGGACCCCGGACGCAGCATGCCGGCTGCACCCTCGATGAAAGACGAAGCTTCACGAACCATCACCGGCCAGGTCAGCAGGTCTTCAAAGGCCCAGCCAAGTGCCTCGGCGGCCGGCAGCGATTCGGCGGAGCCGACCACCCAAACCGGCAGCTCGCCCCAGCGGACGGCGCGCACCGCACGTTCATAATCGGCGCGCTGCTTCACCATCATCTCAGTGAGGGCGTGCGGCAGGTTGACCAGTTCGGCAGGCGCCGGCATCAGAGTTCCAGTCTCAGGATGCGTCCGATCGAAGGCGGCCTGATGTTATGCCGCATACCATGCAACTCAAAGCCGAATGCGAAAAATGCGGCGGTCCCCAGGAAGATCAGCGATCCCAGAAAGGACCATATCAAAAGTGTGGCCGAGATGGCGAAGGGCCCGTAGACTTCCGGGAAATGCAGCGCCGGCAGCACCCAGGCGAAGATCGCCCTCGCGACCTCCGACAGCAGTGCGGCGCACACCGCCGCCGGCAACACGCGCGCTACCGGCGCCTTGTCATTGGGAAGAACGTAGTAGATCGTAAAGAATATGCCAACCATCAACGGCACGGAAACCGTCTCGAGTAGGGCGCGGGATAGAACCGCATCCAGCGCTGGCCAGTGGCTGCTGCCTGCGGGAACAACCGATTCGAGCGCCGCCTCCAGCCCGACCGATGCCAGGGACATCAGCCCCGATCCAATGGCCAGCATGACCGAGACCGCGAGGTTCCCTGGGTAGCTCCGGTTCTCGCGGATGCCCCAGATCCGGTTCAGCGCCACTTCAAGCGGCAGGAACACTCCGGAGCTGGTCACAAACAGCAGCAACACGGAAACGATCTGCACCCGTCCGCGCGCGCGCATCACCGCGTTCAAGTTTCGGATCACGAAGTCGGCGCCCGTGGGTAGATTGGCTCGCAGGAGCTGTTCCACGACCTGAAACGCGCCGTGCCATTGCAGAAGGCGGTCGCAAATGGTCACCAGCAGGAGTGAGAAAGGAAAGAACGACAGCAAGGCGTTGGCGGCGATGGAGAACGCGTAAGCGTGGACTTCGGTGGTCCAGAGATAATGTAAGCTCGCCGCAAATCGGCCCCGCAAGTGCGGCGGGACGCCGAGACCAATATCCCGCTCGCCTTCCGGCACGTTCACTGAATCCCCCTGCGAAGCCACCTTGTCCTCTTGACGCCGTCGTATCATGTTGTCTGATGCGCGAACACAGTGCCGGGAGGTGTAATCCCGCGATGAACCAAGCACCGGCACATAGACTTGTCAGGTCCCCGCTCGCCCGAAGCCATACGCTCGATTGGGACAGTATCCGGCAGCAGAATTCGGCCGTTCCGAGAAAATTTCAGCCCCATGCCGCAAACTCAGCGGCGATGCGCGCCGTGGCCGCGTGGATTCGGACGGTATCCGCCACGTGCCGAGCATATCCGCCGGCCAAGGTCACGACGACGGGCGCCTTATGGCTGCGCGCGTACTCGAACACGAGACGATCGCGATGCTCCAGGCCTTGCAGGCTCACCTTGAGGCCGCCAAGCTGATCTTCACGATAAGGATCAGCACCCGCCAGGTAGAAAACCACGTCCGGCTGGAAAGCGGCAAACGACTTGCGCAGTCCATCTTCGATCGCCGCCAGATACTCATCATCAGCGGCGCCATCGTCCAGGTTGATATCGAGCGAACTCGGCGGCTTGGGATAGGGATAATTGTGCTCCTGATGGATGGAAAACGTGAAAACGTCGGGATCGGCGCCGAAAATGCCCGCCGTGCCGTTGCCGTGATGGACGTCGCAGTCCACGGTCATGGCGGTGCGAATGACGCCGTCCTTCTGCAGGCGGCGGATCGCGATGGCCACGTCGTGCAGCACGCAAAAACCCTCGCCGTGATCGGCGAATGCATGGTGGAAGCCACCGCCGAGGTTGACGCTCGTTCCCGCCTGAAGCGCCAGGCGTCCGGCCAGAATCGATCCGCCCGCGCAGAGCCACACCGCCTGCACGAGCTCCGGTGAGTAGGGAACTTCCAGGCGCAGGATCTCGGTGTAAGAGAGCGTCCCGTGTTTGAGTTTGTAGATGTAGTCCTGACCGTGCACCAGGGCCACGTCTTCATCCGTCGCCGGCTGGGGCTCGACGAAATCCTCGGCGCGCGCCCATCCTTCCTTCAAGAGCTTTTCTCGGGTGAGCCGGTATTTGACGGACGGGAATACGTGATTGCCGAGATGGAGGTCGTAACCGTCGGAGTAGACGATTTTCATGTGAGTGATGTCCTGATTCGGATGCACGGGCGGCCCTTGTGGCCGCCCCAATCAGAGGCCATCTCGTGCGCGCGCGCCAGGATTGGGCGGCCAAGGCCCCCCGTACGTCTACGATCAGGGCACTGCCTCACGCCAGCTCCTGATGGAAAAACTCCAGGCTGGCGCGCGCGTCCTGTTCGAAGCTGCCGTTGCCCTCGATTGAGATTCCACCGCGAAAGTGGATCTTCTTGACCAAGGCGAAGAACCTCGCGTACTCGGGATCTTCCGAGGAATTTCTTGGCCAGCGCCGGCCCTGCGGATTCGCGAAGTGGAAATGCACGATGTCGTGCCGCGCCTTCCAGACGATCTCGGGGTCTTCATTCTCGACCCGCAAATGATAGTAGTCCACAATCATGCGGACATTGGGATGATGGACCTCGTGCACCAGCCGCAGCGCTTCGGCGCCGGTGTTGATGATGTTCGATTCCTGGTGACGCAGCGGCTCGATGGCGATCACCAGGCCATGCGACCGGCCCGCATCGCCCGCGAGGTGCAGAAAAGCCTTGATTTGCTCCCAGGCGCGCTCTCGCGGGAATCCTTCGGGGACGTTGCGCGATCCGGCGCTGCCCCAGACCACGATCTCACCGCCCACCTCCCGGCAGCGCGGCAAGCATAGATCGAGATAACTCCGTACGTCGTCCGTGTTAACGCTCTCGCCGACCACGCGCAGCTTGCGGATGAAACTGTTGAAGCACGGGCATCGGATCCGCGAGGCCAGCACGCGCCCCTTGAACGCTTGAAAATCCGCAGCGCTCATGTCGGCAAGGGCGGCGGCCGGCGGCTCCAGATAATCGAAGCCGTAGCTTTGGGCCTTTTCAAGATCGCGCGGCGGCGCGCAGACGCCGACCTGGACCTGGGACGCGGCGCCGGATAACTCTCGTCGCAGAAGAGAGGCTGTCGCGGCGGCGCCTAGGGTCTGGAGGCATCGACGGCGTGAGATCATAGATCAATGAGAGGGGAACGCGGGATCAATTTTTACCGAAGATCATCCGTGGCGCGCTCTCGCGTGCTAGTGTACTCGAAGAAATCAAATCAAGCGGTCGAAGTCAGCGTGGGAGCCTATCCAAAACCAAGTCACGGTTGACCCGTCGAGTACACCGAGCGCCCGCTACCCGAGTCCAATCCGGACGGAATATATATTCTCCCCCTGATACACTTTCTTGAAGCGAAGGCTGGGATGCGAAGGGTTTGCCCGGAACAAGCGGTAAGCCCGGCGCGCTTGCGTCTGAATCTCTTCCGGTAGAACGGCGAAGGAAGGTGGCTCGGAAGGAGCCGGTGGTGCGCAGTCGATCACAGGCTGTCGTCAAGGGGAAGAGTCTCGCCGCGCCGCCGCTCGCGCTGTGCGTCCTCCGCAAAAGCGCGCAGTTTCCCCAGATTGTGCGCCAGCCTATGTTTCCAGGCCGCCTCGTCCGAGAGAGTTTCGATGATCTGTGGTGCGATCGCGTCCTGCTCCTCCTGCGGAAGATCAGCAATCTTGCGCATGGCATCTTCGAGCAACTGCGTCATAGCCCGAGGCTAGCAGAAGGCCAGGGCGTGCGCAAGGCTATTACGGCCGGCCGGGGAAGGCCGGTTCATAGCCAAGGCACTCCAGCGGTGGTAGGATCGTTCCGTGAAGACCGCAGGGACCTCCAGAGACGAGCACTTCAGGCTCCCTCGAGAAGTTTGATGCAACCGCGTCTGAGACTCGGGCCGGCGCCGGAGCTTACCGGGCACGCTGTTTTTCCGACCGGCTCTCCGATATGCTTCACCTCTCCAAGGAGGTCTCAGTGAAGTTTCAACCCTTGACTACCGCCGCCGCGCTGGCGATCGCAGCGGTGTGCCTCAGCGCCGCCCCAGCGCATGCGGCTCAGACTGCAGCCGCCACTCCCGGACGGCGCTCTGCCGGGCAAGAAATCGCCAGGCACTCCGGGAGCTCGGAAGCACGCACCTCCCGATATCTCGACTCGATTCGCGAATCACCACCGCTGCTGGTGGATTTTCTGGCGCGAATGCCCAAGGGCGGCGATCTGCACAATCATTTGAGCGGCGCCGTTTACGCGGAGAGCTACGTGGAGTACGCCGCTTCAGACGGGCTCTGCGTCGATCTTGCGGCGGTTTCGCTCATCGCGCCGCCTTGCGATGCGTCGCAGCAGCATCCGCCCGCTGCGCTGGCCATGAAGGACGAGGACCTCCGCAACCGGCTGATCGACGCGTGGTCGATGCGGAATTTTCATCCGGCGCCTGACGATCGTTCCGGACACGATCACTTTTTCGCCACCTTCGCCAAGTTCGGACCTGCGACGGATCGGCACACAGGCGACATGCTGGCCGAAGTGATGCGGCGCGCGGCGGCTCAGCACGAAACCTATCTCGAGCTGATGCTGCAGCCGGACGAAGGCGAATCGAGGAGACTGGGCGCCGCACTCACCTGGAGCGACGACTTTGGCGCGATGCGGGCGAATCTGCTTGCCAACGGCATGGCGAAGGTCGTGGCCGATGGACGCCGCAACCTCGACGAAGCCGAAAATCAGATGCGCCAGGCGCTTGGGTGCGACGGCCCGCACCCGGACGCAGGCTGCGCCGTCACTGTCCGTTACATCTACCATGTGTTGCGCGCCTTCCCCAGGGAATCGGTCTTTGCGCAGATGGTGGCCGGCTTTGAAACCGCCGGCGCCGATCCGCGCGTGGTGGCGGTGAACCTGGTGCAGCCCGAGGACAATCTGGTGGCATTGCGCGATTTCGATCTGCACATGCGGATGCTCGATTTTCTGCACGGCGTCTATCCGAAGATCCACATCACCCTGCACGCCGGCGAACTCGCGCCCGGCCTGGTGCGTCCGCAGGAACTCAGCTTCCACATTCGCGAGTCCGTGGAGAGGGGTCACGCCGAGCGCATCGGCCATGGGGTGGACGTGATGCACGAGCACGACGCTCGCGACTTGCTGGCCGAGATGGCTCGCCGTCACGTCCTGGTGGAGATTTGTCTGACCAGCAACGACGTTATCCTGGGCGTGCGCGGCACCGATCATCCGTTTCCGGTGTACTTGCGATCAGGCGTGCCCGTGGCGCTCGCTACCGACGACGAAGGCGTCTCACGCTCCGAGATGACCTGGGAATACGAGCGCGCCGTCGAAAGCTATCACCTCGACTACGCCACGCTCAAACGCATGGCCCGCGACAGCCTGGAGCATAGCTTTCTGCCCGGCGCCAGTCTCTGGAGCGCTCCGGAACACTTCACTATGGCACCACCTTGCGGCGGTGAGAATCTCAATACTGAACCCGCTTCAGCCGCCTGCCGGCGGCTTCTGGACGGCAGCCCGAAAGCGCGCATCGAGTGGAGCGAAGAGGTGGAATTCAGCCGATTCGAAGGCGGATATTGAATTAACCGTCGCCCGGTTGTTTCAAATGGAACTTCGCCGCGCCGGCAAGCATCCAAATTGCGGGTGTAGCCTGACACGGTGGAGGGGAGGAAACTACGATTCTGCTCTCGCCAGGCGGTCACCAAACTTAAAACACAGCGGCTTTAACAGGCCGGTGTGAATTGCAAAGGGGGCGCCGAAAGGAGAGCGATGAGCACTGAGCTCCGACAGCCCGAATCCAATTCCCATCCGCGACCGTTCCGACTCGACGTTCAACTTCAGGACCTGCTTCAAAAACCGGCCACGCCCAGGCCCGCTGCCGGTCCGCCGATTTCCCCTCGGGGAGAGAAGCTGCCGGTTCCCGAGTTCCCTCGGCATCCCGACCTCCTGACCAATGACTGGCTGCCTGCCGACGACCACGGATCCCCCACCGATCCTTATAAGCGCCACTGGCCGCCGTCGTTGGTCTATCGCGCCATGCGAGGCTGGCTCTTTCCTTATATCAAGTCGCGGGTATTGCCCGGTGACTTTCACCCCATCATCGCGTATCTCTTCACGGAGTGGAAATGTAACCTGGACTGCCACTATTGCTGGGCGTTCGACAATCGCGTGAAGGGCATGAGCGAAGAGACTGCCAAGCGATCGATCGACTGGCTGCATTCCACCACGTGCCGCGTGCTGGCGCTGATGGGCGGCGAGCCGCTGCTGCGTCCGCAGTTCGCGCATAAAGTGGTGGACTATGCGGCCAAGAACGGGTTCTGGGTCTACATCCCGACAAACGCGCGCCTGCTGCGGCCCGAAGTGATCGACCGCCTCGCTGATTCCGGCGCCGCGATTTTCAATCTGGCGGTTGACGTGGTGGACGAAAAGCCCGGCCTCCCGAAGGCCTTGAATGCAGTGCGGAGTTATTTCGAGTACCTGGTCCGGAAACAGTACCGCTACGGCTACTCGGTATTTTTCAACATCAACATCTGCCGGAACAATCTCGAAGACGTGAAGCAATTGACCGAGATCGCGCACGAGCACGGCATCGCCACCGACTATCACCTCAACGAATCGCCGATGCTCGATCAGCCGCAGTTCAAGCATCTGGACGAGAACAGCACGTTCATCACGCAGCAGGATTGGCCGCAGGTCGACGCCGTGGTCGACTGGATCATCGAGAAAAACAAGTCCGGCTACAAAATGGTCAATTCGGTGAAGCGCCTGAACGACATGAAAGATTTCATGCGCGGTAAGCTCGAGCCGTGGAACTGCCGCGCAGGGCAGAACAACGTGATCATCCGCGTGGACGGGACGCTGGCGCCCTGCTTCCCGATGTACTCCGCGACCTACGACTGGGGCGTGATCGAGAATCCCAAGTTCGATACGCAGCAGCTCGACACCATGAAGAAGGAGTGCCAGACCCGTTGCTTCTCCACCCTCAATCACAATTTGGGATACTGTTACGATGACAAGCGCGTGATTAAATGGGTGCTCAAGCAGGCAGGGCGCGCCTTCCAGGGCGTAAGCGGCAGCTTCGACGACTGATGACCCTCAAAGTGATCGCGGCTGCGGCCGGCGTTGTGGCGCTGGCCGTAGCCGCGGTTTTGGATCGGACCCCTCGCGGCCGCGCTCAATCTCCTCCGAAGACCCAGCCTACTTTCTATCGCGATGTCCTGCCGGTTTTGCAGGACCACTGCCAGTTCTGCCATCGCGCGGACGGAATCGCGCCAATGCCTCTACAGACGTACGCCCAGGCTCATCGTTGGGCTAGTCAGATAGCTAATCAGACGCAGACAAGACGCATGCCGCCCTGGTTTGCCGATCCGCGCTTCGGCCACTTCTCGAACGATCCCTCGCTGACGCCCGAACAGATTGCCACGCTGGCATCCTGGGCA
>JASHPE010000100.1 GCA_030038235.1 Terriglobia bacterium | reverse complement strand
GAGGCCAAGATCACCCGTGCGCGCCGCGCCAGCACCGGCTGGCTGCGGGCTCGATGGGCCAACGATTGAAGCCGCTCCTGTTCATCTGCGGTCAAAACCAAGGATCGTTTCGGGCGTCCGGTTCGCATCTAAGCCTCCTGTCACTTAGACGCTGCAAGCCCTCATTTAGTTCACTTATTTCTGTGACGGGAGACTAGCGCCCGCCGACAACTTGGGACCGATCGCGGACGATTAGGCAAGATTCGCCTTTAAGTTGAATCCACTCGAGCGTCGAATTATCTCTCCAGGTGAACAGCCCGTCAAGGCTTATACCTATTTTGATAACACTCTTACTCACTTTTGCGCCTTAAGCCGGAATTTTCGTTATGGACCTCCCGTCCGACGACAACCTACTCCGAACTATGCACGCACCCCTATTGCCGCCATCATTCGGCTTGCGCGGGCGCCGTCGCGGCGATGAGAAAAGAACAACTCCGGATGGCAGGCCGTGCAGTACTCCGACGCGTGAATCGCCGAAGGCCTCACGCCGCTTGCGAGAAGTTGGGCGCGCGCCACGGCAGTGAGGTCGAGATGCAGACCGTGCGGCTCCCGGCGATGTCCGGGCGGGGCTTGCGTGTGGAACAGCAGCGTGTATCGAAGGTCCGAGCGCTGCGGTTCGGCCTCTGTCGTTGGCTTGTGAAAAAAAACGTCGCTCCCCCTGAATTGGCCGCGAAAAGCGTCGACCACTTCCTCGCCGACCTCGTAACAGCACCGGCCAATGGCAGGTCCAAGCACCGCGAACAGATTCTCGGGACGTGAAGCCGATATGCGCCGCATCTCGCCGACGGTTTTCTCGATGACGCGCGCCAGGGCGCCGCGCCAGCCCGCATGAACGGCCGCCACCACGCGCAGTTCGGTGTCAACGATCAACACTGGCAGACAATCCGCAGTGCGAATCGTGAGGAGAATTCCAGCCTCGGACGTGATGAGCGCATCTCCGGCAGGCTCATTCCTTGATTCGTGTGCAGCCGATGGAGGGTTGCTGGCCGGCAGGTATCTGAGCGCGCCATGTTCGGCGGAATTCCCGGTTAGGCTGACCTCCCATACCGCGGCGGAGTGGATCTGGTGAAGGCTCGCGGGAACCGCGCCGGCATCGAGAGCGCGAAGGAAACGCCGCCGGTTACGCTCGACTTCGCCGCGGTTCGCCGCCGGGGTGAAGCCCAGGTTGAACTCGCGTGCGCGAGGCCGACGAGAAGTGCCCGCGGACCCGCTTCGCGCATATCGAACACTGAAGCCGTGGACAAGCCACGGGAAACGCGCCAGACCCGTCGATTCCATGAGGCTGAGTTGATTGCGGGTTACGATTTGGAAAGTGTGGCGGGCCAACGGATCAATATAACCTTGGAATAGCGTTTTGGGCAGTCTCCTAATTTCAGACGTACGGGCGGCCCTTGTGGCCGCCCATTACTGTGCATTCCTTTGGGCCTCTCATCAGTTGGGCGGCCACAAGGGCCGCCCGTACCTCTGAAATTAGGAGACGTCAGACATCATTGAGTGTCGCCGGAAATAGCGACTCGGTGCCGGTGGCTTGTCTGTCGAGCATATTATTCAGACACCAGCAAACGAGGCTTACCAGAAATAAGACCCCGGCGATCCACACACCGCGATGCGCGACGCTATTCACCACGACGTCGACCGAACTATGCACGTTCAGCAGCCGTTCAGCGATCCAGCCCAGGGAGGCAAAACCCGCAAAGAGCGCACCACCGATTCTTACCACCGGGTAGGCAAGTGTGCGGCTCAGCAAGACGAGAGACGGCATGACGCCGGCGACCACAATCAATTGCATGCTCTCGATGCCCAGGTTAAATCCCAGGATGCTGGCCACACGCTGCCAGTGCCCGATTCCTAGTTGGCCCAAAGTGGTCGCGAATGCCAAACCATGAATAAGGCCGAAAAATGCGGCGATTACCGCCTCGCGTCCGGGAAACAGCGGGCGGAGGGCATGAACGGCGGAGACTAAGATCGAGACCGCGATCAGCACTTCGACCGGACGTGCAGGCACGCGGACCAGGCCCAGTGCCGCCAGGGCCAGCGTGAGGGAATGCCCAACCGTGAATGCCGTTACAACTTTCAAAATCCGCATCAGGCTGTGGTGCACACCCCCGAATCCGGCCCAGCGCGAGCCCAGGACCGTCAGCGGCGCGGGCAAGAGCAGCGCGAGCAGGAATAAAAGATGGTCTGTGCCCTCGGCGATGTGCCGCATGCCCAGGCGGAACAGGCTCGCGAATCCGACCGCGCCCGTCCAACGGCCAATGATGGATCGCCATCCCAAAGCCGCGAGGTCGGAGCGAGTTCGGCCTCGGGTGTAATCCAACTCATAGAACGACTGCCGTTCGTCTCGATGCTGCGCGAGGATTCGGATATTCGGGTCGCGCGGAACCAGACAATTCACCAGGTAGGCTGCGATCCGGTCCTGATGATGGTTTTCAAAAACGAGCCGCCGGTCGGGGCCGCCGCCTGGCAAGTCCGCCGTGAATTCGATCTGAATCTCTCCGAGGCCTTCCTTCATCTCCTCGATTTCCGGGAAACTCACTGAGACGAGCTTGGGCGTCAAAGCATGGCCGTCGACGGAGAGCGACAGATCGCGAAGTACCCGCTGGGCGTAAGCCCGCTGCTCCGTCTCGGAAATGACGCCGTCGCCGTTGGTATCGATGCTGGAAAGCACGGCTGAAAAGACCGCGACGCCCGGGATCAGACGTAGCGACACGTCAATGCGATTTTTCTCCAAGGAGATGAGCGTCGCCTGCAGGTACTCATCCAGCCTGTGCGCGGAAAGAGGCGCTCCGAGCAGCAACAGCATCGCAGCAGCGGCGAGCGGTCTCGTCTTCATTTTGCCGTCAATCCCCGTCCATAGTCATTGGTCGGATCGCGGTACATGGTATGGACATGCATCGAGGGGTCGCCGCCCAAGGTTTGGGGAGCGTACTCGATGACGACGTGCGGACCCTGAATCCGGTAATAGGCTGTGATATTGCGCCCCGGAAGGGCGGTGGTTGGACCGCTCCAGGCGAACCAGGTCTCATTGATATCGGCCTTAAGTTCGCCGAGGCGGGCCGCGGCCTCGCTTTCGTGAATAATGCCCGACCATTCCGACATCAGATCGAGCAGCATGGCGCGCTGCCGCTCGTTCATGGCGGAAGCCTTCAGGCCCTCGGGCACGATCGTTTTGCCATCCTGCCCCGGCCCGAGCACCAGATCGGCCAAGCGATAGCTCAGGATCGCTTGTTTCCGCTGGTTCCCGTCGAGAGTGTTGAGCAGGGCCAAAGCCTTGTCGCTTTCCCCGCCGAGCGGGCGCACCGTCTTGCCGCCTATTGTATAGAGAGCAGGCTGGGCGCCGGTCAGGGTGGGTGTGAGGATGCCACGTTCTCCGGCAATCGTAATATTCAGGGCCAGGTGATGTCCCCCAAACTGCAACATCCAGGGATCTCTTTCAGAGGGCTTTCCCAAAATGGAAATGTAGTAGAGGTCCCTTCCGAACATCGGGCTCTGTTGCCCCAATGGCGGTCCGCCGCCACGTTGACCAGGCGACCCCCCATTCGGCGGACCTCCCGGCGGTCCACCAGGCGGCCCAGGTCCCGGCCCGTTGTCGGGCAGGCTCTTCAGAACCTCGTCCCCCTCCATGATCTGCTCAACCTTCTCAAAGCCCCTTGGGCTGAGCGCGGAGGCAACCAGAGCCAGGGCGGCAGAACGCTGGGCGGCATTCATTTCCTTCAAGCTGATGCCGCCACGAGGAACCATCGACGTCGGCAGGTTCGACCAGCGCGCCCGCTGCGTCTCGTCGTCAAATGCATACAGCACCCTTTGGCGTTGGCTTTCATTGAGGGTCGAAAGGAAAGTGTGAGCGGCGGTTACAATCCGTGACGTTGCCGTCGGCGTGGTCGCGGCCGCCGACGAGCAGACCACAGCCAATACAGCGACCACGCGGATTGCCTTTGTCGAGAAAATGTTCATCTATTTCTCCTTCATCTTGCTGTAGCGCCGGTGTCCTCACCGGCGCGATCAAGACGAAAATCGCCGTGAGGACACCGGCGCTACAGCAAGCTCACCTACTGGCCCCGTTCCCGATTTTCTGGACAGGCTCAGTCGTACTTCTCGCAACTGAGCGCCTTCGCGCTATAGCCCATGTGGCGCAGTTGCTGGCGCACGTCGTTCACCATCTTCTTCAAACCGCAGACGTAGGCGTGGAATCCTTGCTTGTCGCGCAGGTAGACTGGGATCTGCTTCTGGACGTAGCCGGTGTGGCCTTTCCAGTCCGCGTCGGGACGGCTCAGCGTGGGAATGAAGTGAAAGTTGGGATGCTCGCGCGCGAGTTGCTCGAATTCGTCACGGTACAGGATGTCCGCTTCCTCGCGCACGCCGAAGATCAGCCATACCTCGGACGAGCAGTGCTTTTGAAACAGGTACTGGACCATGGAGCGTATCGGCGCGATGCCGGTGCCCGTGGCGATGAAGGCGCTAACGGGATCGGGCGGATCGCGCAGGACAAATTGTCCGAAAGGGCCGCGGAATTCCACTTGGTCGCCGGGTTTCAAGTCGAATACCGAAGGCGAAACGTGCCCGCCGAGCACGATGTTCAGGCAAAGGTCGAACCGGCTGTTGTGATGTGGGGACGAGGCGACGGAATATGCGCGGGCCATTCTGTGCCCGTCGACATCAAAATCGAGCGAAATGTACTGGCCGGGACGGAATTCGAACCGGCTGCCGTTTGCCGTCTCGAATTCGAAGTGCTTGGTGCGATTGTTCGTATATCGAACGTCGCGAAGCAGGGCGTGATGTCGCGCAGTATTCACAGAAACTCGTGGTAATCCGTTGACGGAAGCGGCGCGTCTTGCTCCCTGCGGTCTTTACGAAGACGGAGAAAGAGCCGACATCACCTTAATCCTCATCTTATCGTGGAAATCGGGATTTCGTTAAGGCTGGCGGCCGCGGGTCGTGACTTGACGATGGGAAGTGCGGGCGTCCCGCCCGCGATTATGGTGGCACAAGGCGAAGACCGGGCGGGACGCCCGCGCTCCCGGCACTACCCCGCAAGATTCCTCTTGACATCCGGCTTGGTAGATGATGGCCGCTGAGAACGCTCGGAACGACATCAGGAACCCGCAGGCAGGGCTGGCGAGCCTTATCGACTTTGGAATCAGAGGCTTGGGTGCCATTCGCCGGGCGGCATGGGAATTTCGACCCCTCCCCCCCCATAAATTTTGCACGTTTTCGCAAAACGAAGCTAAAGCAACCTGTTTAGAATCAACAAAACAGCCTCAAGAACGAAGCTAAAACAAAGCTAAACGAACCTACCGCCTAGGGCTGTCTTCGATATTTAACCTAAATCCCATAAAATGAGACACCTCGACGAGATTCTGTCGGCCGATATACAGCTCCCGAGTCCGCTCCGGCGCCGGGATCCTGGCATTGAGAGCGTGTTGTTTGGAGGTCACGATCAGCTCTCTCCGTTACAGAGATAGGCTAGTACCCATGCTCGATCTCCTCGCCGGCGGGCAGGAACAAGCTGGCCGCGCCATAGACGCCCACCAGCTTCTCGAGTTTGGCAGGGAGCAGAGGTGTGTGAGCGGCAAGCCCGGGATTCAGAGTGTAGCGCAGGATGGTCTTGCGGATGGTCTTGAACAACGGCTCGCCGATCTGCGAGACTCCGCCGCCCATCACGATGGCTTCGGGGTCGAGCAGCGTGATCATGCCCGCGAGCCAGACGCCGAGATAAAAGCCCGTGTCTTCGATGATCTTCTTCGCAACCTTATCGCCGGCGCGCGCCGCCTTCTCAATCAGCTCCGGCGTGATGCGGCTCGGGTTGCCGTGCGTCAGGTCGCGCAGGTGGCTGGATGTGGTGTGTTCCTCTTCCAGAAACACGCGGGCGCGCCGCGCCATTGCCGGTCCCGATGCCAGGGCTTCGATATGCCCCAGCGCGCCGCATCCGCATCGATACGGGCTCGTCGGATCGATCGAGACGTGGCCGCCTTCGCCGGCTGCGCCATTCTTGCCGTGATAGATCCGGCGATTGATGATGATGCCGGTCCCGATTCCGGTGGAAACGGTGACGTAGAACACATGCCGGTAGCCGGCGGCCGCGCCGAACAGCACTTCCGCGAGGCCCGCCGCATTGGCATCGTTCTCGACCTTCGCGGGCAGGTGGAACTCTTCGCCGAGTTTCGCTGCCAGCGGAACTTTCTGCCAGCCGGGAATGTTGGGGGCGTTAATGATGATGCCGGCCTTGGTGTCGAGCGGACCGGGCGCGCACAATCCGATGCCGGCGATCCGGTCCGTGCCGCCGGCGCGATCAATCAGGCGGGAAATCAAGTGCACAACCTGACCGAAGCTGGTTGCGAACCCTTTAGCGGCACGCGTCGGCACGGTCAGCGAACTTACGAGCCTCCCCTTCATGGACACGAGCCCGCCCGCGACCTTGGTGCCGCCAACGTCGATGCCGATAACCAGTGAATCCATAGCTGTAGATCACTCCACATGCCTTGCGCTCACGCGGGACGGTCGGGATCGTTCCTCGGATGCACGGGCCGTCTCGCGAAACCCGCAAGTATATCACCATGAACGTGCTGGCCTGCGCTGTCTGCAGTGCGGTAGAATAACTGCGTTCGCAGTCAGCGCGAACTTCTATCCTCGCCCAGGCGCGGGTCGAAATCGGCTGAAAACGAAAGCGTCCCCGTCGTCTAGCCCGGCCTAGGACATCGCCCTTTCACGGCGGTAACGCGGGTTCGAATCCCGCCGGGGACGCCACCGCTCTGGCAGGCTAATGCGGTCCTTTTGCCCACAAGTCGCCCTTCAGCTGGTTCTTTCAGGCATCTTGACGGTATAATCCGTCGTCATATAATTGTGCGCCTACGGTCAGCGGGGGAACACGAAATGGCAGTGCCCTTAATTTCAAGGGCTCGTCGCAGGTCGGCGTGGAAGCTTTGGGTCTTGCTGTTGTCCGTCGGCTTGATCTGGCTGGCCACGCTGGCCAAGCATAGTTACGGCTTGCCTCGAACGAGCGGCTCGCACTGGATATCGCAAACGTGCAAAATCCAGGAGAGCCGCCGCGCCGCCCCGGTCCGCACAGCCGCTCTTCCGGCAGCGGCCATTCCTATCCTGCGACGCGAGCGGGTCCGCATGGTCGTAGTGGGCGTGGTGGCCCCCAGCAGCGACCGTCCGCTTCCGGCAATCGATTTCTTCAGCAGTACCGCTCTACGGTCTCCCCCCTTATTCCTCTAACCCTTTTCCGGTGTCCCTGAATCCAACTGGTGAATACCATCGCCTCCCTGCAAGTCAGGAATGAGGACCGCATGGCTATTGAGCCGTTCTTAAGCGAGCGTCAACTCGACGTGTTGCGCCGCATCGACACCTGCATCGTCTCGAACGCGATTGAGACATTTGGCGTTCGTTTGCGGAACACCGGTTTCGCCGACTCGAGCATTCGCTGCATCTTTGATGATCTGCCGCCGATGGTCGGCTATGCGGCCACGGCGCGACTGCGCAGCGGCAGCCCGCCCATGCAGGGCGGGACCTACCATGACCGGACGGACTGGTGGCGGTACGTGCTGCAGGTGCCGCCTCCGCGGATCGTTGTGCTGGAGGACGTGGACAAGCCGCCCGGGACGGGCGCCTTTCTCGGTGACGTTCACGCGGCCATTCTGCGCGCATTGGGGTGCGTGGGATACGTGACCAACGGCGCCGTCCGGGAGCTGCCGTCGGTCCATAGGATGGGTCTTCACCTGTTCGCAGGCAAACTCGCGGTATCGCACGCATATGCCCACATTTTTGATTACGGCGCAGCGATCGAGATCGGGGGGCTCCACGTTCACCCGGGCGACTTGCTTCATGGCGACCGCCACGGCCTGCTCACCGTCCCGAAACAGGTTGCGGCAGACGTTCCCGCGGCAGCGGAGAAGCTGCGGAAGGCGGAGGAGAGGATCATCACCTTTTGCGAATCCGGCGACTTCTCGCTGGAAAAGTTGCGGGAGTTTCTGAAAGACGGAACCTGAAAGTGCCAGAAACCAACGCTAAGTCGTGGACGCGTTGAAAGGGCTGCGCTCCGGTATTTTGCCCGGTTCATTCGTGATGCAGGCGTGCCGAGCGCCGAAGAGAAAACAAAGGAGGAGGCAATTCGAACATGTTGCAAATGACTGCGACCCGGTATTACTTCGTGGCTTGTCTCGCCCTCGGTTTCCTGTTTGCTGTCGGGAGCCGCTTGGAAGCCATAGGACCATTTAGCGCGACCGAGGGCACGGTTGAGAAAGTTGACAGAGCGGCCAAAACTGTGGTCGTCAAGGCCGCGGACGGAACTGAGCATACGTTTCACCTCGTCGACCGGACCGTTGTGCATGGAGCGCAGGCTACCCACCGAGGTGCTGACGCCTCCGCACGCGACCTGCGCGAAGGTTCCGAGGTGGTGGTGCATTCTACGAAGAGCGGTACGGAAGAAACCGCCGAGGAGATCGATCACGTTGGCGCGGACGGGCTAAGAAAAGCCGACGGCACAGTCACTCATTTCGACCGTGCCGGCAAGACGATGACGATCAAGACCGCCGATGGGACCGAACAGACGTTCCACCTGAGCGAGCACGCGGCGCAAGACGCGGGCAGAGATACGGATGACGCTGCCAAGAAATCAGGTCGCGTTACGGTTTATTACTCCGAGCAGGCGGGCCATAAGGTTGCTCATTTCTTTAAATCGCTTTGACCTGCAGCCGGGATTTTTCGACGAGCGTGTTGAACGTTGCGCTGACGGACGACACGTCGGGAAGTCAGCTCGCGTGGCGACAAGACGCGAAGAGTGTGCGGAGGGACTGTGATTGAAGGTGACGATATGAGAAAGCGGAGCAAGGCGGGGCTCGCGCGGATTAGTACTTACGCAGGTGTGGCGATCACGATGGGCCTGGCTGCTCTGCTGTGCTCCTGTACCGGGAATGACGGCGCACGTGCCCAAAGCAATGGGGGAGCACGGGTATCGGTTGGCGTGACGAAGGTCACGCGCATGGACCTCAAGCGCACCCTCACGCTCTCATCGGAATTGGTGCCCTTCCAGGAGATAGATGTCTACGCGAAAGAGTCAGGGTACGTCAAGGACCTGTACGTCGACTACGGCAGCCGGGTCAAGAAGGACCAATTGATGGCTGTCCTCGAGATTCCTGAGCTGGAAGCGCAGTTGAAGCAGGACGAGGGAGACATCAAAAACTGGGCCAACCAGATCGGCCGCGCCAAGAACGAAGTCAAGCGCTATCAGGCGGTGTACACGGCCCTCCATCTCGAATACCAGCGTTTAAACGGCGTTTTTCAGAGCCAACCTGGCTTGGTCGCCCAGCAGGAAGTGGACGATGCCCAGGGCAAGGACCTTTCAGCGGCTTCGCAGGTGGATGCCGCCGAAGCAAACCTCGATGCCGCCCAAGGGCAGCTAGCGGCCGCGCAGGCAAAGCTGGCCCATGACCAGGCGCTTTACAGTTATTCGCGGATTACCGCGCCGTTCGCCGGCGTTGTCACGCAGCGTTACGCCAATTTTGGAGCGTTGATGCAAGCCGGGACAGGCTCCAGCACGCAGGCTATGCCCCTGGTCACGCTGTCGGAGGACGACCTGTTTCGCCTTACGATTCCGGTACCTGAGTCCTACGTGCGCTTTATAAAGATCGGCGATGCCGTTGATGTGCGTGTTCCCTCGTTGGACCGGCATTTCCCCGGCAAAGTGGCACGGTTCTCCGTGGACGTGAGAGAAGACACGCGAACCATGCACACGGAAGTCGACGTCCCCAACCCGCAGCGCGTGCTGCTGCCGGGTGTTTACGCCGAAGCAACAGTGGCTCTGGAGCAGAGGACCGGCGTGCTGGCTATACCCGTGCAAGCTGTAGATCGCTCCGAGGGCCAGACCACGGTTCTGGTTGTCGGCCCCGACAATACCATTCAGAAGCGTTCCCTCGTTCTGGGGCTCGAAACCTCCAACAACGTCGAGGTGGTCTCAGGTCTTGCTGAAGGCGACCAGGTTGTCGTCAGTGATCGCAGTGGTCTCGAGGCCGGTGAGAAGGTCAGTCCTAAACCTGTGCCGTTGATGGAGTACCAGGAGTCGAGCACGTCCTGAAGGGCCGACGAGAGAGTTTATGTCAAAATTTTCAATTCGAAATCCCTACTTCATTATGGTGTTGTGCCTGGCCCTCGTGGTCATCGGCATCACCAGCTTCTTGCGGATGCCGATCGACTTGTTTCCGCCCATCAATTTGCCGGAGGTCGTCGTGGCCACGTTCTACACCGGCATGCCGCCGAGCGATATTGAAACCGACATTACCGATCCCCTGGAGCGCTGGTTCACGCTGGCTAGCGGCGTTCTCCACTCGGAGTCACGCTCGCTGCTGGGCGTGAGCATGATCAAGGTGTACTTCCAGCCTGGGACCAACGCAGACGCCGATGTGACCGAGCTTTCCAACCTGGCTTTGGCGGATCTGAAGCGTCTGCCGCCGGGCACTCTGCCGCCGGTGGTGCTGAAGTTCGACGCCTCGAGCCTGCCCGTGTGCCTGGTGACGGTAAAAGGCGCGGGGCTGACCGAAACCCAGCTTCACGATTACGCACAGTTTGCCATTCGGGACCAGATCGGGGTGGTGAAGGGGGCGGAGATCCCGCCGCCGTTCGGGGGCAAGTATCGCCAGATCATGGTCTACGTGGATCCCTACAAGCTGTTGGCCCGCCAGTTGACTCCGATGGACGTGGTGAAAGCGGTGAATCAGTCCAACCTGATTCTGCCAGCCGGCGACGTCAAGATGGGCCCGTACGACTACTACGTCTATTCGAACAGTCTTGTGACGAACATGCAACAGCTCGGTGACGCTCCTGTGAAGACCGTGGGAGACTCCTGGGTGACCGTGAACGACGTGGGCAAGGCGGAGGACGCCTCCCAGATTCAATACAACGTCGTCCGGGTCGATGGCCAGAAGTCCTGCTACATCCCCATCATGAAGCAGGGCGGAGACACGAACACGATCGAGCTTGTCAATGCGATCAAGAAGCTGATCGGGCATCTGTACGACATTCCCAAGCAGATGGTCGCCACCGCGGTCTTCGACCAATCCGTTTTCGTCAAAGAAGCCATTGACACTCTCGTGCACGAGGGGTTGATGGGCTTGTTGCTGACGAGCCTGATGATTTTGATCTTTCTGGGAAGCTTGCGCGCCACTTCGGCGGTATTCCTGTCGATCCCGCTCTCGGCTTTGGCGACGTTTGTGGTGCTGTACATGATGGGCAGCACGGTGAACACCATGATCCTGGGCGGCCTGGCCCTGGCTTTTTCGCGCGTGATCGACAATTCGGTTATTTCGCTGGAAAACATCTATCGGCACTTGGAGTCCGGCGCAGCTCCGGAGGCGGCGTCGGAGAAGGGCGGCGCAGAAGTCAGCCTGGCGGTGCTGGCGGCGACACTCACGACGGTGGTCGTCTTTTTCCCGGTTACATTTCTCTACGGCGTCAGCAAGTTTCTGTTCTCCGCGTTGGCGCTGGCGGTGGTGATCTCGCTGTTTGCCTCCTATTTCGTGGCCATGACGGTCATTCCTCTGTTCTGCTCGCGATTTCTGAAGGAGGTGCCGCACGCGCACGAGTCCGAAGGGGAGGCGGCTGCCGGAACTGTACAGCGCGAATCCTGGTGGAGTCGGTTCACGATTGGCTTCAACCGGCTTTTCGGCCGTCTGCTCGACTACTACGAGTACTGGGTCCAGAGAGCGCTGAAGCGGCCGGGCCGTACTGTGATCGGTCTTTGTGGCGTCTTTGCAGTCAGCCTCATCATCTTCCCGTTTCTGGGCCTTGCTTTCTTTCCGCGCACGGACGCCGGCCAGTTCACGATCAACATGAAGGTCCCGACCGGAACCCGGATCGAGGTGACCGATCAGTACGTGGCCAAGGTGGAGGACCTGATCCGGCACGTGGTGAGTCCCGCAGACCTGAAGATGATCGTATCGAACATCGGAGTGGTTCCGGACTTCTCATCCCTTTACACCACCAATCAGGGTCCTTATACCGCCACCGTTCAAGTCGCCCTGAAAACGGGTCACGCCGTCAGCAGCTTTGCCTACATGGATCGGGTGCGGCAGCAGATCGCGAGCCAGTACCCCGACATCCGCACGTTTTTCCAGAGCGGTTCCATGGTCGACGCCATTCTGAATATGGGAATGCCGGCGCCGATCGACGTGCAAGTCAGCAGCCCCGACTTGAAGCAGATCTACAGCATCGCCGAGGATCTAGCGGCTCGATTCCGAACCGTGCCGGGTGTCGGCGAGGTCTATATTCCCCAGGACATGAACTACCCGGCTCTCCGCCTCGACGTGGACCGGGTACACGCCGGAGAGCTTGGCCTCACACAAAAGGATGTAGTTGACAACGTCATTACGGCACTCAATTCGAACTATATGATCGCACCCAATTACTGGGTGGACCGCAAGAGCGGCAACGACTACTATCTGACCGTCCAGTACTTTGAACATGGACGTCCCGCGATTCACACCCTCGCTGACCTGACGAACGTGCCGCTGCGTGCGCCGGATCTGAAGCAGCCTACCATGCTGGATACAGTCGTTCATCTGAATAACATCCAGACGCCGACGGAGATCGATCACTACCAGATTCAGCGTGTCGTGGACGTTTACGTCACCCCTGCGGGCGAGGAGCTCAACCGGGTTGCCAATGCCGTTCAGGGGATCATCGGAACGCTGAACAAACCGGAGAATGTCCGTATCGACTTGCGCGGCATGGTTGAGGGTATGCAGGCCTCATTCCACAGCTTCGCCGTCGGCCTCTCCCTCTCGGTTGTCCTGCTCTACCTCATTCTGGTGGCACAGTTCCGGTCTTTCAAAGATCCGTTTCTGATCATGCTGGCCATTCCCATGGGCTTCATCGGCGTGCTCATCGTTTTGCCGCTGACCGGAACAACGCTCAACGTGATGTCTTTGATGGGCATCCTCATGCTGGTAGGCATGGCGGCTTCCAACAGCATCCTGATCGTTGAGTTCGCCCACCGTTTGGAGGAAGAGGGCAAGACAGTTGAAGACGCAATCATATCCTCCTGCCGGGTGCGGTTGCGGCCCATCCTCATGACGTCCCTTGCGACGATCATCGGCATGGTGCCTATGGCGCTCAAGATGGGTACCGGAAGCGAGCAGTATGCCCCGTTGGCGCGCGCGATCATTGGTGGCTTAACCGCTTCGGTGATCCTCACCGTGTTTATCGTGCCCGCGGCCTACCTGCTGGTCTATCGCAAGAAGGAAGCTGCGGAGGAGAGAGCGGCTGCGGAATCGCACGGGGAAACGCCGGCATGAGAGACCCCGGCAGCGAACTCGGGATAGAAGCAGATGCCACGCTTCTCAATTCGTAATCCGTACTTCATCATCGTCGTTTGCCTGACAATTCTGGTGATCGGCGTGACGAGCTACGTCCGCATGCCGGTGGATCTGTTTCCCCCAATCAATCTGCCGGAAGTGGTGGTGGCGACGTTCTACACGGGCATGCCGCCACAGGATATCGAAACCGACATCACGGATCCCCTGGAACGCTGGTTCACCCTCGCCAGCGGCGTTCTGCACTCGGAATCGCGGTCGCTACTGGGTGTGAGCATGATCAAGGTGTATTTCCAACCCGGGACCGACGCCGACGCGGACGTGACCCAGCTCTCGAACCTGGCGCTGGCAGACCTGAAGCGATTGCCGCCGGGCACGCTGCCGCCTGTGGTGCTGAAATTCGACGCCTCCAGCCTGCCCGTATGCCTGGTGACGGTAAAAGGCGCGGGGCTGACGGAGACGCAGCTTCACGACTATGCGCAGTTTGCCATTCGGGACCAGATCGGGGTGGTGAAGGGGGCGGAAATTCCGCCGCCCTTTGGGGGCAAATACCGCCAGATTATGGTCTACGTTGACCCCTACAAACTGCTGGCAAGGCAGTTGAGCCCCATGGACGTGGTCGATGCCGTCAACCAGTCCAATCTGATTCTGCCCGCGGGCGACGTCAAGGTGGGCACGGACGACTACTACGTCTATTCGAACAGCCTTGTGACGAACATGCAGCAATTGGGCGATGTTCCAGTCAAGGTAAAGGGCACGTCATGGGCTACCGTCAACGACGTCGGCAAAGCTGAGGATGCCAGCCAGATCCAATACAACATCGTCCGGGTGGATGGCCAGAAGTCCTGCTATATCCCGATCATGAAGCAGGGCGGGGACACCAATACGATCGAAGTTGTGGATGGAATCAAAAAGCTGGTCTCTCACCTGTACGATATCCCCAAGCAGATGACGGCCTCCGTCGTATTTGACCAGTCTGTTTTCGTGAAGGAAGCTTTGCATACGGTTCTTCACGAGGGCTTGATGGGCCTGGTTCTGACCAGCCTGATGATTCTCATCTTTCTGGGGAGCTTCCGCGCCACCTTCGCTGTCCTGCTGTCGATTCCCTTATCGGCGCTGACCACATTTGTCGTGCTCTACATGACCGGGAGCACGGTGAATACCATGATCCTGGGCGGGCTGGCCCTGGCGTTTTCGCGCGTGATCGATAACTCCGTGATCTCGCTGGAGAACATCTACCGTCACTTGGAGATGGGCGCCGCGCCCGCGGTCGCCGCCGAGGTGGGCGGCGCGGAAGTGAATCTTGCCGTGCTCGCCGCCACTCTTGTGGACGTGGTGGACTTCTTCCCCGTCACCTTCCTATATGGCGTGAGCAAGTTTCTTTTCTCGGCGCTGGCTCTGGCGTTTGTCCTCTCGCTGCTGGCTTCTTTCGTGGTGGCGATGACGGTGATTCCACTGTTTTGCTCCCGATTCCTCAAGGCTGTGCCGCGCAATGAGGGTGCCGCGGAGCCAGAACACGGCCTTCCGCAGGACACGCGTCGGTCCTGGTGGGACAGGTTTAATGCCAGATTCAACCGGCTCTTCACTCGCATACTGGATTGTTACGAGTACTGGGTGAGGCGCGCACTGGTGAGGCCGGGCCGAACCGTTGCGATCCTGGGCGGAGTGTTCGTGGCCAGCCTGGCGATTGTTCCCTTTCTCGGACTGGCATTCTTTCCGCAAACCGATGCCGGACAATTCACCGTCAACTTGAAGGTGCCCACAGGAAGCCGAATTGAGCTGACCAATCAGTATGTCGCCAAGGTCGAGGGCCTGATCCGCCACGATGTAGACCCCAAAGACATGAAGATGGTGGTTTCGAATATCGGCGTTGTGCCCGATTTTTCTTCTCTCTATACCACTAACGCCGGACCGTACACGGCCACCGTGCAAGTGGCGCTGACTGAGGACCATCGTGTGAGCAGTTTCGCCTACATGGATCGCGTGCGGCGCGACATGGCGGCTCAGTTTCCGGAGATCCGCACCTTCTTTTCGAGCGGCTCGATGGTCGATGCCATTCTCAATGCCGGTATGCCGGCGCCGATCGACCTCCAGATCAGCAGTCCTGACATGCAGGTCAACTACAGTCTGGCGCAGGAACTTGCCGGGCGCATACGGTCCCTTCACGGCATCGGAGAGGTCTACATCCCACAAGACATGAACTACCCGGCTCTGCGCCTGGACGTCGACCGGGTACATGCTTCGGAGCTGGGCCTCACCCAGCAGGACGTGGTCGACAACGTCATTACGGCGCTGAACTCGAACTACATGATCGCCCCCAATTACTGGGTGGACCGCAGCAGCGGGAACGATTACTACCTGACCGTGCAGTACTTCGAGAAAGGCCGACCCGCGATTCACAACCTCGCTGACCTGGGCCAGATTCCACTGCGGGGAGACCTCGACAAACAGACGCCGCTGAGCTGCGGTCCTGAGCTTCCGACGACAACCGCTCTCCAGCCCAGCCGGTTGGCGGACCCGCCTCCGTCTGCCTGGGCGTGCGGGCAGAACTTGCCCGATGCGGCAACGCCGTCGGCCCCAGCGGCTCCCCAGACCCGGCCCATTACGGTATTGAACAACGTGGCGAAGGTCAGCTTCGTCCAGACGCCTACTGAAGTTGACCACTACCAGATTCAACGTATGGTCGACGTTTACGTAACCCCGTCCGGCGAAGACTTGGCAGGGGTGAGAAGCGCCATACAGGATATCCTCAATAAGCTGGACAGGCCGGGCAACGTCCGCGTGGATCTGCGCGGAATGGTGGAAGGCATGGAAGCCTCGTTCACGAGCTTTGGGCTGGGATTCACGCTCTCCTTTGTGCTGCTCTTCCTGATCCTCATCGCTCAATTTCGCTCTTTCATTGATCCCGTGCTGATCATGCTGGCCATACCCATGGGATTCATCGGCGTCCTGATCATTCTGCCGCTCACCCACAGCACTCTGAACGTGATGTCGCTGATGGGGGTTCTGATGCTGGTCGGCATCGCAGACTCGAACAGCATTTTGATAGTCGATTTCGCGCACAACCTGGAGAAACAAGGCATGGCGCCGGCAGACGCGGTCATCGCCGCCTGCCGCGTGCGGCTCCGCCCCATCCTGATGACGTCGCTCGCCACCATCATCGGAATGATTCCCATGGCGCTGCGGTTGGGAACCGGCGCTGAGCAATATACGCCCATGGCGCGAGCCATCATCGGAGGACTGACCTCTTCCGTGCTGTTGACTGTGTTCATCGTGCCGGCAGCTTACCTGCTCGTTTACGGGCGTAACTCAAAGGTGATCGTGGCGCCGCCTGCAGCGTGACGCCGCCCAGGGAGAACCTGTGTCGAAAGGTGTTGGACTTATGCACAAGAAACACATTCTGGTCGCTGCGCTGATTCTGGGAATTGCGGGCTGGGCTTCGGCCCAAACGGCCGCTACGAATCCGCCTGCTGTCCTCACCCTGAAGGAAGCCGAAGCTTTGGCGCTGAAAAATCACCCTCAGGTCTTGTCCGCTCAGTACCAGGCGCTGGCCAGCAACGAAGCCGTTCGCGAGCAGCTTTCCGCCTATTACCCGACGGTCTTCGGTAGCGTCACCGGCTCCGCGGCGGACCCGGACACGCGAATCGGTGCCGGCTTTCTGACGGACTCGCGATTGTTCACCCGGTTCGGCCAGGGCATTACAGTGGATCAACTCATCACCGACTCCGGGCGCACGCCCAATCTGGTGGCGAGCTCACGTCTTCAGGCGAAGGCCGCTCAGCAGAATACCCAGGCCACGCGCTATGACGTCCTCCTCGCGGTGAATCAGGCTTTTTTCGAAGTGCTGCGCGCCCAGGAGCTTCTTAAGGTCGCCCAGGAGACGGTCAACGAGCGCCAGGTCGTAACCAATCAAGTGACCGCTCTCGTAAACAACAAGCTGAAATCCAACCTCGATCTCAGCTTCGCCCAAGTCAACCTCGCCCAGGCCCAGCTATTGCTGATCACCGCGAAGAACAACATCACCAAAGCATTCGCGCAGTTGACGCGCGCCCTCGGCTCGGACTCGCCGCAGACGTACACGCTCCAGGAGGAGCCCGTTCCTCCTGCACCCGCGCTGACGCCCGATCCTCTGGTTTCCCAGGCGATGAGCGACCGTCCGGAGTTGATGGCGCTAAGCCTCGACCAGCAGGCCGCGTATAAGTTCCAGAAAGCGGAGCGTGACCTCTCATTTCCCACGGTTGAGGGCATGGGCGTGGCCGGCTTCATCCCGGACATCGACCAGGTAACCCTGCCGCACGTCATTCCGGACCATTACGAAGGCGCTGCGGTCAACATCAACATACCGATTTTCAACGGCCATCTCTTTGCCGCGCGTCGCGCTGCCGCAATGCTGAAAGCGCGCGCTGCCGATCAGGATCTGCGGAACGAGCAGGAGCGCATCTCGCGCGACGTTCGCGACGCTTGGGCCGATTCGACCACGGCTTATCAGCAGATCGGCGTCTCGGATCAAATGGCGAACCAAGCCAAGCTGGCGCTGGCATTGGCGCAGGGCCGCTACAATCTCGGCCTCAGCTCAATTGTGGAGCTGAACCAGGCACAACTCAGCGAGACCGAGGCCGAAATCCAGGACGTGAATGCGAAGTACGATTACCAGATCCAGAACGCGGCTTTGCAATATCAGATCGGCGACTTGCGCTAGAGCCGCGGGCGACAGTAATGTCCCGGCAGTTGCGCATCCTCCCGGCGGCGCTGTCCCAGGTTGCTCGAGCGCCTTGAGGTCTATTGCAGCGCGGAGTTTTTGATCTTCTTCGCGAGCTTCTCGATCTTGTCCGCCTTTTCCACCACGCCCAGCGAAAGCACATTCGCGTTCGATTTGTTCACTTCGTCCTGAAGAGACTTGGCGAGGGCCGCGAGTTCGTCCGCGTCCTGCTTCATCTTCGCAAAGTTCGCCTTTTGCAGATCGCGCTGCTGTTTCGGCGTCAGGGGCGAAGGGTTCATGTCCGCCCCCGGGTTTGGAGGTTGAATCTGCTGCGATTGCGGCGCGGGCAAGTGAGTCTGGCCCGGATTTCCCGCGGCCTGTCCTGACGACGGGTTGAGTGCGATCGCGCTCCCAGCGAGCAGGGCAAAACCGAAGATCAAGGCGGCGGGAAACGATGTGCCCGCACGGGTATCCCGTCGAAAAATCGGGGTGATCATAACTCTTCTCCCGGTCGTACGGTTTCGCGCGATGGGGTCCTGACGGGCCGGAGGCCGAAACCTGCAATCCATGTTAGGTTAGACGCCGCCGCAAGACAACCGCGCGGGCTGGCCGGTCACCATGCGCGCGCTCTCATCGCATTCTACCGGCCGCCGCTGCGAAGATCCTCCTGCGCCCGGATGCTCTGCGGGAACGCCTTCTGATATCGCTCGTAGGTCTGGTGCAATTTCACCGCGTCGTTTTCCGACGCGTAGATCGCGGCCAGCTCGCGATAGGGCTGCTCCAGCAGCGGATCGAGTTCGAGCGCCTCTTCGAAGTATCCGATCGCCTTCCGATCGTCGTGCGCCGCCTTCCACGCAAGCCCCGCATGCAGTTGATCCACAGCGGACGTGGGATCGAGCTCAATGGCTTGCTCGAACGTCGCCGCGGCTTCGGCGCCGTGGCTCGAGGCCAGCACGGCGGTGCCGAGTCCGTTCAGGAGCGCGGCATCGTTGGGAAAGTCGGACCAGCACTGCATCAGCAGTTGGAATCCCTGGTTGACGAGCGGGAAGTCTTCGAGCCGGTCTCCCACCTTGACATCCGCCAGCCCGAGATTGCGCTCGGCCAGCGCGCCCGCCCGACTGTGCCAGGCGACCAGCGTCAAGTTCGCAGCCTCCGACGCGCCGTTGGCGGCTACCACCAACGACGAGGCAGGCGGTGGACGCCTTGTAATCCTATGGTCCGTAAAGACTGTGTGCGCGCCATCGGTGACGGGTCTCCGAGGCATGTGACACCCAACACAATCTTGGTCTGGCTTCGGGTGAGTTTTCAATGACACAAGGGTATGACAAGTTAGGCATCTATCGCGGAAGTGGCCCTTCGGATCTTTAGGCTGGACGTGAGGATCATGGCACGTCCCGCACCATAGTTTGCCCCCGCTCTTGCGCGCGCACATGCTCAACGCGAGCTGTTGCGCCTGGCTGACGACCCTAAAGGCGCCCGGCTTGGACGGATCGACCGAATCGGCCTTAACGTACACAGAATAAACGTCTTCCAGCTTTTCGCCCGCGACGAAATCGCTGACCTGCCTCCCGGGATTGGGAACGCGCTCCTCGCCTACCAGATGGCACTGTTCGCAGACGCTATCCCGTGCCCGCTCAGGCAGATTGGCCGGATTGACGATCGATCCCGGCACCGGGTTTTTCAGATGCGCCTCCGCCGGGCCGTGACAGCGATCGCAAGTGATCCCAGCCGCTTCGAGCGGAGGGTCCTGATAGGTGTTGTACGTCCCGGCGACGGGCAGTGCGCGTCCAGTGTGACAGAAGAGGCAATCCTCGGTCACGGGCCGGTCGAAATCGGGAGTTTTTTGCTCCTCGTACCCGGGCGACATTCCCCAGCCGCGGCCGGCGAAGTATCCGAGGGGCGACTCGAACAAGTGCCCGCCCATATCGACCACGTAGGCGAAAGCATGCGTTCCCGACCCAATCGCGAAGGCGATGTCATATTCGCCGCGCACTCCGTCGCGCTCGATCCGCTGGATCATCTTCCCGTCTGCCGATCCCGGCCTGCGCGTCACGTCGATGGTAAATTCGGTCTTCGAGACGGCGTGATAGTACTTGCCCGAAGGCGCGTCAGCGGCAGGTCCGCTCGATCGGCCCATCGGCGTCGAGAGGAATCCGGCGGTTTCTGCAGGATGACACTTGGCGCAGGGGAGATCGGTCGCGGACGAGGAGGCGACAGCGAGAAGTATGGAGAGCGCGGGCAGGAAGGATCGCCAAACCGTCGATTGCCGACTGCCGATCGCCGATTGCCGATTGCCAACCGGCCAACCGCCTACTGCCGAGTGCCGACTACTTTTCCGGGGCATGAAACGCTCATGGTAATGCACGGGGCCAACGGTTTTCAACCGGGCAGTCACAGCGCCCCCACGAACCCTCCCCGGAGTGTAGAGCCTCTTGCTGCAAACACAGCAGATTCCGGCGACAATGCCGTCGCCTTCGGGAATGTCGTTTAGAATAAGCAGCTTACGTCCGACAAGCGGATAGTGCCGCGACGCCGCTACCGCTAAGGGCCCGGGCGCCGCTCGAAAAACCGCAATTTCACTGGGAAATCGGCACAGCACATCGCTTCCAGGCCTCTTCGTCGCGCTAGTAACTGGTAAGTAAAATGGCCTTTTCGACCGCCGAGCTCGAAT
>JASHPE010000099.1 GCA_030038235.1 Terriglobia bacterium | reverse complement strand
CGTATCGCGCAACCTAAAATGTTACCGGTAGGCGATGGTCGCGCAATTTGAGAATGTTACCCGTTATGGAGACGGGTAACCGCATGAGTCGAAGGTCGCGCAAGGACTACTTGCAGAGCATCTATGCTCGCTATCAGAGGGCCAGCCGTTCGGAGAAGCAGCGCATCCTGGACGAGTTCTGCGCCAACTGCCGTTATCACCGCAAGCATGCTATCCGCTTGCTTAACCACGCGCTGCCGACGAGGCCAGCGAAGCCGCGGCGACGGGTGCGCGGCCAGACCTATGGAGCGAAGACGCTGTCGGTGTTGAAGGCGGTCTGGGAAGCGGCCGACTATCCTTGGTCGGTGCGTTTGAAGGCTCTGTTGCCGGAGTGGATGCCCTGGATTCGGCGCCGCTTCCGGCTGAAAGCGGAGACGGAGCGGCAACTGCTGAGCATCAGCGCGCGCAGTATCGATTACCGGCTGCGTGGGGAGAAGCGCAGGCGGCGGCGCCGGCTTTACGGGTGCACCAAGCCGGGGACGCTGCTGAAGCATCACATTCCGCTCAAGACCGATCACTGGGACGTCGAGGAGCCGGGGTTCACGGAGATCGATCTGGTGTCGCACTCGGGCAACTCGGCGGCGGGCGACTTCTGCTATTCGCTGAACCTGACCGACATCCAGACGGGCTGGACCGAGACGCAGGCCGTGCTGGGCAAGGGCCAGGAGGCGGTGCGGGCCGCTCTGGAGACGATCCGGCAGGCGCTGCCCTTTGCCCTGCGCGGCATCGATTCGGACAACGGCTCGGAATTCATCAACGACCATCTGTATCGCTACTGCCAGGCCGGCGCGATTCAATTCACGCGCGGGCGGCCTTACAAGAAAGACGACAACGCGCACATCGAGCAGAAGAACTGGACCCATGTGCGGCGCCTGCTGGGATACCTGCGTTACGACACCGCGACGGCGCGGGAGGCGATGAACGACCTGTACCGTCAGGAACTGACCCGTTTTAAGAACCTCTTTCTGCCTTCGGTGAAACTGGCCAGCAAGCAGCGGGTGGGATCTGGTCTGCGGCGCCGCTACCAAGCACCGCAAACGCCGCTGCAGCGCCTGGAGACTTGGGGGAAGGCCGATCCGGTGCAGGTGGCGGAGCTGCGGCGGCAGCACCAGAGGCTCGATCCGTTTGAGCTTTCGGCCACCATCGAGGCCAAGCTGAAGCGGATCTTCGCTCTGAGCCGCGAAGCGCCCGCCTCGGCCAGACCTACTCAAGGCGCCGAAGGCGCGTTAACCCAGGTGGCCATCCCAACCCCGAGCTTCATCCGACCGGCTGCGGGCCAGCAGGTTGATAGAAAATCGAGTTCGCGTTCGCGGAAAAACCAAAAGCGAAGCGCTGTGGAAATGACGCGCCGAGGAAAGCGGGGAAAACTCAAAAGACAAAAGCGAGTTTCCCCCTCTTCCCTCCGCGCTTGGAAATCCGGCCAAGAACCAAGCGCCGGATTCCCACATTCCCACAGCGCCGGCGGCTACGGGTAACATTTACAAATTGCAAGACGAATACGCCAAAGTAACATTCTTAGATTGCTTGACAGGCTTGTCGAGGGGTGTGGTAGTGGGTCAGTTTGATGTAGCGGCGGGTTCATCCCGCCACTTTCATGCGGTGGGAATCGAAATGGGCACGCCGCCGATCTGACAATTTACTTGACAATTATATCTTCTCATGAAACGCTACTTTGGGGAGCTGAGAGGGCAATTTACCGGCAGGCGCACGCACCGCGCCTGACAACCCGGAGGATTGTCCTATGTCTCTTCGTCGATGCCCTCGCCGCACGGCCGCTTTACTCGCCGCCAATCGCGCCAACGCTCAAAAGTCCACCGGACCCCGAACCGCGCCCGGCAAGCAGCGCTCCGCCGTCAACGCTTTCCGCACCGGAAATCGCACCGCGCCCGCCTTCTGGACGCGCGGCCTTTCGCAGCGCGAACTGGCCGAATTCCATGCCTTGCGCGACGCCCTCGACCGCGCCCTCGGGGCCGGGACCGAGGACCAGAAGCGGGTAGGATTGGCCACTGTGATGGTCTGGTCCGTGCGACGGCTTGCCGAGCGCCAGTTGCGCACCATGAAGCCGGAAATCCGCCGGAACATGGCGATGCGCCGGATTCCCGTGCCGCGCTGCTGGCATCGGAAGATTCCGCATTCGGGTTGGAAGATCACCGTGACGGTCTTCGGCCGCCGCGCCCGCCGCCGCCGGTCGGAGCTGAGCTCGATTCCAGCGGTTGGGGCTATTCGGATCCCTGAGGCCAAGCCAGCCCGCGTCCATGTGATAACCCGGGTCAGCTGCACGGGTCATCCACAGTTCAATCGGGGTCCTGAGGGCGTTCCGCTGAGCACGAAACCGGGCTCGAAGCCTCCTGAAAAACGAAGGAACCCGGAATGTTCAACAATACAGGCCGATTACAAAAATATCGCTCCGAACGCAGATTCTCCCGGAAGCGAAGCGAAGGGATGCCCGCGCTGCCAGGCCATAGCGGACGACAACGCGCCTCCGTGGGAATTGCCTGAGGGATACGTGTGGACCGCAACGACGGGGAAAGGTTCGTGATGTTCGGCGGTGGCGGCGCCGCTACAGCAAAATTGGCCGGCGGAGAGGGCTATGCAAGGCGGGCAAAAAGCGGATATGCTGTCTGCTTCGCACACAGTCCTCGGTGCAGGAAGGGCAGGCGTGATGTTCGGACGCCGACCGCGCTGAGATGTGTGACAGACAAAGGAGAGTTCATGGAGATTAGGAAAGTAGGCGTGGTGGGCTGCGGCCTGATGGGTTCGGGTATCGCCCAAGTTTCGGCGATGGCCGGATTCCCGACCGTTGTGCGCGAGGTTTCGGAAGATCTGCTGAAGAAAGGCCTGGGAATCATTGAGAAGTCCCTGGCCAAATTCGTAGAGAAGGGCACGCTGACCGCGCAGCAAAAGGCGGAAACCTCGGCGCGTCTGCACGCGACGGTCGACATGGGGGATTTTGAGGATTGCGACCTGGTGATCGAGGCCATCATCGAGAACCTCGATCGCAAGCGCGAGCTGTTCGGGACGCTTGACGGCATCGTGAAGCCCGAGGCCCTTTTCGCCAGCAACACATCGTCGCTCTCGGTGACGGAAATGATGACGGCCACCAAGCGCGCGCCGCAGTTCCTGGGTCTGCACTTTTTCAATCCTGTGCCCTTGATGAAGCTCGTGGAGGTGGTCAAGACGGTGGTCACCGATCCGGCGGCGCTCGAAGCGGGCCTGGCTTTCGTCAAAGCGACGGGCAAGACGCCGATTCTCACCTCCGACCGCGGCGGATTCATCGTCAACCGGCTGCTGGTGCCCTACCTGCTCGACTCCATCCGGGCGCTCGAAGAAGGCGCGGGCAGTATCGTGGATATCGATAACGGCATGAAGCTGGGCTGCGGCCATCCCATGGGTCCACTGACGCTCAACGATTTTGTCGGTATCGACACGACGTATTACATCTCCGAAATCATGTTCAACGAATTCCGCGAGAAGCGTTTTGCCGCGCCGCCGCTGATGAAGCGCATGGTGGCCGCAGGGATGCTCGGACGCAAGACGGGCAAGGGATTCTACGACTACAGCGATCCAAAGAATCCGCAACCGAATCGGGAACTGGAGAGGTAACGTTTCTTGGCCATGCCATCCCCCGGCGAGGGCGCGTGGAACCCGGGACTCTATGAGCGCTCGCATTCGTTCGTCTGGAAGCGCGGCGAAGATTTGCTCGAACTGCTCGCTCCCCAAACGGGTGAGCGCGTCCTGGATGTCGGATGCGGTACGGGTCAACTGACGGCGGAGATCGCGAGGCGCGGCGCGCGAGTGCTCGGCATCGATAGCTCGCCGGACATGGTGCAGCAAGCGCGAGGGAATTATCCGGATCTGCAGTTCGAGGTGGCGGATGCCTCCCAGTTTCGGGCGCCAGAGCCGTTCGACGCGGTCTTTTCGAATGCAGCTCTGCACTGGATGACGAAGCCGGAGGCCGTCGCGGCAGCGATCGCCGCGGCTCTGAAGCCGGGCGGGCGCTTCGTGGCGGAGCTCGGCGGCAAGGGAAACGTCGGCCGGCTATCGCGGGCCGCAGTCGCCGTGATCGAGGAATTGACTCACGCGCCTGTCCGTGGCCATTTTGGACTGTGGTACTTCCCGAGCGTCGCCGAGTATGCGACTGTGCTCGAGAGCCATGGCCTGGAGGTCCGGTACGCGCTGCTCTTCGATCGTCCCACGCCGCTCGAAGGCGGCGAGAATGGACTGCGAGATTGGCTGCAGATGTTTTTGGGGCCGGTCACCGGGAGCCTGCCTGCGGGCGCAGGCGCGAAGTTCGTCGAGCGCCTGGAAGAGCGACTCCGGCCGCAGTTGTTTCGCGATGGCGCCTGGGTAGTCGATTACCGGCGGCTGCGCGTGGTGGCGGTCAAGGTCGATTGAGCGCCAGGACCGTCGCCAGATATCGAAGGATTAGGTAGTGTCCCGATTTCGGGTCTCTGCGCACTCTGTGAACCCTGTGGCCTCTGTGTTGAAAGCCTTCAACACAGAGAGCACGGAGGAAGTACAGAGGACACAGAGGCCCTCTAGCTAGGCTAGGCTGAAATTAGGACGGCGGCAACGATTACGGGAGAGACGATGGGTTACCAAACTTTGCTTGACGAGCGTCGCGACGGCATCGCGTACGTCACCATCAACCGGCCCGAAAAATTGAACGCCCTCAACGACCAGGTGATGGCCGATCTCAAGGCGTGCTTTGAGGACATCCAGCAACACGCGGACATCAGGGCGGTGATTCTGACGGGCTCAGGCGAGAAAGCGTTTGTCGCAGGCGCCGACATCGGCGTGCTCGCCGTGCAGACGCCCGTCGAGGGCAAAGAGCGATCGATCCGCGGGCAGCGCGTGCTGGATCTGATCGAGAACCTGGGTAAGCCGGTGATCGCGGCGGTGAATGGATACGCGCTGGGCGGCGGCTGTGAGCTGGCGATGGCCTGCACCATGCGCATCGCTTCGGAAAACGCGAAACTTGGTCAGCCAGAAGTCAAGCTTGGCATCGTTCCGGGATACGCGGGAACGCAGCGGCTGCCGCGGCTGGTCGGCAAGGGCAGAGCGATGGAGTTAATCCTCTCCGCCGAACCGGTGGCTGCGGCTGAAGCGTGGAGAATCGGGCTCGTGAACCAGGTCGTGCCCGCCAAGGATCTGATCGCAGCCTGCGAGGCGCTGGCGCGGAAGATCATGGCCAATGGTCCGCTCGCGGTGCGGTTCGCCATGGAGGCCGTGAATCGCGGAATGGAGATGACCGAGGAGCAGGGGCAATTCCTCGAGGCCACGCTCTTCGGACTGTGCTGCACGACGGCCGACATGAAGGAAGGCACGCGGGCCTTCCTCGAAAAGCGTCCGCCGAAGTTCACCGGACAATAGCGCCGCATGCCTTCACGCCGCAAGAGTCGCGAACTCGCCCTGCAGATGCTGTTCCAGTGGGAAGTGGGCCAGCACACGCCGGGCAAGGTAGTGGCGAGTTTTCTACCCGCTCATAAGGCCGGCGCCGAGGTGAAAGAGTTTGCGCGCAGCCTGTTCGAAGGCACCGTCACGGAGATTGACAGCATCGACCCGCTGCTGCGCCGTCACGCTGAGAACTGGAAGCTCGAGCGCATGGCGGCCGTGGACCGCAATGTTCTGCGCCTGGCGATCTACGAAATGCTGCACCATCCCGAGACGCCGCCCGCGGTGATCATCAACGAGGCGTTGGAGCTCGCGCGCCGCTTTTCGACTCCTGACTCGGTAGAATTCACCAACGGGGTACTCGACGCTGTCCGCAAAGCGCTGGACCCTGCTGTGAGCGGGAAGGAATAGCAATCAGCCAGCCCCTGCGGCGCGCGATTGGATGTCGGCATAGGGCGCATGCCTACGGATGAAATCGATTCGTCTTCCGACCGAAGGATGGCTATAGAAAATGAATTCAATCCAGGGGTGTGGCTTCCGCTCTGCCAGGTTGAGACTTCCCAACCGCTCGAGTGCGGACACGAAAACGGCCGGCTGACCTACGGAATGAATCGCGAAAAGGTCAGCGGCACGCTCGGCTCGCCGTGAAAACGCGTTGACCACGGGCAGCAGCAGGAGAGAAACGCCCAGCGTGACCAGCGCCAGCAGCGGCAGGTTGGCGAAATCCGCAGGACTTCGAAATCGGAGCGCCACACTCCAGCGGTCCAGAGCGAGATGGATGGCATAGAGACCGAGGAAAGTCGCGGCAGTCTGCAGGGCCAGCCCCCGCCAGATGTCGGCGTGCACGTGATGACCGAGCTCATGCGCCAGGACGGCCTCGATCTCATCGTCGCTGAAGTTTCCGAGCAGCGTATCCGCCAGCAGAATGCGCCGCGTGTTGCCCAGGCCGGTAAGCGCCGCGTTGGCCTTGCGGGTCTTCTCGCCAAGCTTCCACTCATAAACGCCCTTGACGCGCGCGCCCGCTGATTCCGCGAGCCGTCGCAGGCGAGTTTCGAGGCCAGGATTGTCGAGCGGCTTGAGCTTGAAGAAAATCGGCAGGAGCAGTACCGGTGCGAGATTTGCCATCAGGACAAAGAACGCGGCGAAGACGCCGGCAACGACCACCCACCAGTCTCGCGGCCACGCGCGAATCGCTCCGTAAATCAGTTCAAGCGCCAGCGCGCCGAGCACTCCGCCCACAAAGAGACCTTTCGCTTCATCCTTCAGCCACGATCCGATGGTCAACTTCGACAGACCGTGCCGATGCTCCAGCCAAAACCCGTCGAGATAGTCGAGAGGCAGACTGACGGCTTTCATAATCAGCCCGAGCATGGCTGCATATACGAGCAGGGCAAGCGGCCACGGCTGCACGATCCGCCCGGCCACTGATCGCAAGACTGCGCTCCATCCCGTGAAAAGCAGAATCACGAGGACAGCCACGTCGGCGAGATATCCGATAACGGCGAGAATTCTCTGAGTGCGGTGGTAGCGTGCAGCCTGAGCGTCCGACGCGGCCGTGTCCGGCGGCTGAACTACCGACGGCAGTGGCGGGTGGGTCCCAAGCTGCGCGGATGCGAGATCGCCGGGCAAGCGCTTCTCTCCTACCCTTTCGATGCCGCCGTTTCGGCTTCGCGCGCCAGCGCTTCCGCGGCGCCGAGCAACTGATTCACCTCGTCGCGGCTTGGCGCTTCGGCGTACAGGCGAAGCAGATTCTCGGTTCCCGAGGGGCGCACCAGCAGCCATCCTGAAGGCTCGAACAGCATCTTGAAGCCATCGAGCGATTCGGTGGACTCGATGCGGCGTCCGGCAACCTTCCGGAACCTATGATGCCGCAAATGCGCCAGCAGACGCATCATGGCCGGGCGGCTCACTTCGATATCGATCCGGCTATAGACGTGCGGCCCGAATTCGCTCGACAGTTCGCCGACCAGTTCGCCCAGCGTACGATTGCGGCGCGCCATGACCTCGGCCAGCAGCAGCGAATTCAGAATGCCGTCGCGCTCTGGCGGATTGCCTTTAGTGGCAATGCCGCCGCT
>JASHPE010000098.1 GCA_030038235.1 Terriglobia bacterium | reverse complement strand
GACGAGCAGCGGCGGGGGCCTGCCATGAGCGCGTACCACGTCGTCTTCCGCCATCGCCGATTGCGTCTTCGCCATGTGGTTGGTTCACCAGCGAGCGCCGCGTTGTGCCAGTTGGCGGGGCCGGACCGTTGCCGGCGTTGCGAAGGTCGGCGCTCGCGGAGTCGCGACGACTCGGGTGCAGAGCGTGACGTCATTAGCGAAGGGGCGCTCACGTCGCGTTAAGCGCGTCGCTTAATGAAATATATCCGCGCCGCGCTGTTACCTCGGTCACGCCGCCGTCAGCAGGCTCGGGACCGCTAACTCCTCGCACGGGCGTCCGGCTTGCGGGACGGAGATATCCTTTACGATCCTCACGAGTTTCGGATCGACGGATCGCGCTGCGATGCCGAAGCCGGCCTTTCGGGCGAATGCCAGCATCCCCTCGTTCGATCGCAAGACATCGCCGACAAGCGTAGGAATCCCCAAATCTCTGACGCGGCACTGCAGGTTGCGCACCAGCACGCTACCGAGCCCCTTGCCGCGCCAGGTGTCGGCTACAGAGATCGCGAATTCGCAAGCATGGTCGGACAGAACCGCATAACGCGCTTCGCCGATCATCGCCGGCTTCGAAGCGCTGATCTCTGCAATCAGGGTCGCTCGGCCGGGTAGATCAGCGTCAGTCGCGCGGTCGAGCTCGGCGGGCGGCAATTCGCGCAACGGACCGAAAAAGCGGTTGTAGCGCGAGGTTGCGGAAAGCCGACGAATGTAGCTTTGCAGGATCTCGGCGTCACCAGGATACGCCGGTCGGACGGTCACGCGGTCGCCGCCCGGCAGGCGAAGCGTATGAGTCAAACGGGGCGCGAAAAGTATCGTCATGATGCCCCTCAAGCGGCGCGGCGAAGCCCGTTGGGGGCGGAATGGTGCGGTCGTACGGGCCGCGCCTCGATCTGGCCCGACTGAAGCCCCACCATCGCGGGGCCCAGCAACGCGGTCACCAGCGCGAGTCCATTCCGATCTAGCACAAAGGATTCTCCGCCCTGGAGCACGATGTCCCCTGGGTCGCCCGCCTGCGTGATCCACACATTGCCGCCGAGGCACCTGACTTCGATGCCTTTGCCATCCCTGATGTCGAGCACCTCGCGCTCAGCCAAAAGTACCGGCGTATCCAACGGGTGTGCCATGGCGGACTCCTCTTGCATGAGTGCAGCGCATGCTATTTCATGGGCATTCGGCCCTACTATCTCTAAGTGCGTCGCAGCTCCGCCGACTTCAAACGATCAATTCTCAGGCGACGCATGAGCTTTGGGAATGATGACAAGGCGCTACAACCTGCCACAATTGGGCTTTTTCCAGGGATTCGAGGCCGCGGCGCGAAACTTGAGCTTCACAAAAGCGGCCGCGGAGCTGTTCCTGACGCAATCCGCCGTCAGCCGGCAGATCAAGGCGCTAGAGGATCATCTCGGCCTAAAGCTGTTCGAGCGGCGACCGCGCGCGCTGGTGCTGACCGAGAGTGGCCAGGCGCTCTACCGGGTCGCACAAACCGTGCTTGAGCAGCTCCAGAGCGCGACCGACGGCCTCAGGGCGGACAGCCGGACGCGCCAGCTCACGATCACCACCACGACCGGATTCGCCTCGCTATGGTTGATCCCGCGGCTGCGGCGGTTCACCGTTCGCCATCCCGACATCGACGTGCGCATCGCAGCGACCACAGACACGCTCAACTTGGAGCGCAGCCTGATCGATCTCGCGATCCGCTACTGCAAGCCGGACGCGGTGCCGGAAGGGACGATACGGTTGTTCGGGGAGGAAATGATTCCGGTGTGCAGCCGGTCGCTATTGCGTGACCGCTCGCGGCCGCTTAAGCGACCGCAGGACTTGAAGCATCACACATTGCTGCACTTCGATTATCCCGGGGCGGAAAAGCAGTTCCTGGATTGGGGAACCTGGCTGACTGCACTTGGCATCGGGGAACTGAAATCGGTCGGCGCGCTTCATTTCAGCCAGTACGAGCAGATGATTCAGGCGGCGATTACCGGGCAGGGCGTGGCGCTCGGCCGCCAACCCCTGGTAAACGAGCTGATCCAATCCGGGATGTTGGTTGTCCCGTTCAAACAGGCGATCGTTGGAGCACGGGCACATTTCATCATCGAATCGTCGGCCGCGGTCGGCAAGCCGCACGTCCGGCAGTTCGCCGCGTGGCTCCTCGAGGAGGCAAAGACGGATTCGGAACGCGAGGGTCACGGCTGATCGGGCGAAGACACTTCGCTCTCGGAAACGCGCTCCGCGACTTTGGCCCGCAGCGCCATCAGGTCTTCGGCCTGGACCCCATCGGGTCATAGTCGCCGAAGGTCGGACCGATCCATTTCCACGCATCGCGTCATCAAAGTGTGACGGGCGCTCTGGAAGAAGCTCAAGCCGCTCAAGTACCCGGTCGATCCGAACGCGGACCCGTCTCGACTGTTCTCCAACACCGCGCCCGACCCGCGCCAGGAAGTGTGGTCTCACAAGGAGATACTCAAGCTGACGCAGCGCGCCTGGCGGGGGGGGTTATTTCGGGCTGTGCGCCGCGATCGCGGTCGGGTGAGACACGATGCTCTCGCCGATCGACATCCGCGAACTCCGCGTCGGCCAGCTCGTAACCGACGACACCGGCGACGTATCGGTCGAGGGCATCACCGAGACGGAAGCTGCCGGCATTCAAAACTTTTGCGCGGCCACCCGCTATTGCATGCACGCGCGCAAGCGAGCCACATTCCTACAGGGCGATTTTACTGCACGTCAGCCACGAACGACCCGCTCGAAAATCAGTGATCCTCAATGCCCCTCCCCTTATTCGGCGACCCTTCTATGAGTCGGCTATCGCGGACAAGGTTATGAGGAACACCTGGCCAGCCACGCGATGGTTGCCGTGGGAGGGGGCTGCTTATCTCCGAGGGATCGTGGCCGCGACAAGAGGCCGGGCATCTGTCGACCACAAAAGCTTGCGGATGGTCTTTTTGCGCCTCACGGCGGTTTCCCTTGGCGGATCGGAGCGTTCACGGATCGGCTAATGGCGGCGGTAGGTCGGACACTGCGCCATGGGAACCATTCAGACGTAGTGCGATCGTCGCGCGCACATCCAGGGTCGAGCTCTGGCCGATATTGTTGAAATTCCGCGCAAGCCAGTCGCGCGCAGTATGGCGGCCCTCCTCGTGCAGTGCCAGTAGGAAGTCCCGTGACGGCACGATCTTCGATGCGGCGCCGATGGCCTCCATGTACGCATCATTCCTGATCAGGTGCAGGCGCTTAAACGCATACTTGCTGCCCTTGAGGAACCCGTCATTGTAGAGCTGGTTCACCAGCTGGATCTGACGCATCTCCAGCACCCATGATGCATTGAAGCTGACCTCGTTGATGCGGTTGACGATCTGCCGGGGCGTAACGGGCGGGCCGCGCTTCGTGTCGAGCGGATCGATCAGGATAGTCAGAAGGTCGTCGGCGTAGTCGAGCAGCGGGTTTAGCGCGGGGTTCGCCAAATATCCACCATCCCAGTACGGCGTTCCGTCGATCGTGACTGCCTGGAAAAGCGTCGGCAGGCAGGCAGAGGCTAATAGTGCGTCGATCGTAATCTCACCGGGCCCGAAAATGCGCAGTGCCGTGCGATCAACGGCGGTGGCGCTGACGAACAGCTTCGGTGTGTTGCCGTTCTGCGCGGCGAAAACACGAGGATCTGGGATCACGTTGGCAAGCAACGGCCGGAGGATGTTGTGGGAGCCCCACGGGTTCAGGTAAGGCGAAGTGATCTGTTCGGCCATGCCGAAACCGATCGCGATCGGATTGAGGTCGACGTTCCACCGACGCGGCGAATTTCCCGAGAACATTTCCTGAAGCGGATTCTCGGGCCATAGCGACTTCTCGGAGACGGAGATCCAGAAATGCTTGAGGAGATCCTGGGCAGTCTTCGCGCTCTCGTGCAGCCCATACGCGCAGACAGCACCATTCAATGCACCACCGCTCGAGCCGCTGATGGCACTGATCCGCAGTTGCCCCTGACCGACCTTTTCCAGCAACTCGTCGAGTACGCCCCA
>JASHPE010000097.1 GCA_030038235.1 Terriglobia bacterium | reverse complement strand
TCAGCGCCGAGGCGGCCCGAGCCTCGTGCAGCAGCTTCTCGCGGGAAGATTTCTCAACCGGCGTGCTCGGGCGCACCACCTTTAAAGCCACGTCGCGCTGCAAGACCTCATCATGAGCGCGGTAGACCACACCCATGCCGCCTTGTCCCATCTTCGAGACGATGCGATAGTGGCCAAGCAAATCGCCGATCAACTTCGCTCCTCGAGCGGCCGCTGTAGCGCCGGTGTCCTCACCGGCGATTCGATTGCTCACGACTTCCGGTTGGCGCCGGTGTCCTCACCGGCGATTCGATTGCTCACGACTTCCGGTTGGCGCCGGTGTCCTCACCGGCGATTCGATTGCTCACGACTTCCGGTTGGCGCCGGCGTCCTCACCGGCGATTCGATTGCTCACGACTTCCGGTTGGCGCCGGTGTCCTCACCGGCGATTCGATTGCTCACGACTTCCGGTTGGCGCCGGTGAGGACACCGGCGCTACAGCTGCCACACCCAGCGTCCATCAACCTGCAAGGGCGACGGATCCCGCTCCCTCCACCGCCGACGGACTTCCGCCAGCAAGGCCTCGCGATGCCTCGCCATTTGCTCGATGGCGGCGCACGGCGTCCCGGTCTGTTCGTGCCGCCCACTCCAGATCAGCAAGTCCAGAAGCACGGGCGCCAGATCGATCCCCTTTTCCGTCAGCCGGTAGTTTACCTTGCGCGCGTCGCTGGCGTCTGCCTCCGCGCTGATGATCCCGTGCCGCTCGAGCCTGCGCAGGCGATCGGCGAGGATGTTGGTCGCGATCCCTTCGCCCGACTCCTCGAACTCCCGAAAGGTACGATACGCGCGAATCATGAGATCGCGCACGATGAGCAAAGACCAGCGATCGCCCAATCCGTCGAGCGCCACGCTGACCGGACATCCAGACCGGCGACTTGACCGCGTCGAGCTATGCACTCTGTCACTCTAATCAAGTCACTTGCAAATTGCAAGCTATTCTCACAGAGATCCATGAGGCGGGTGCGGGATATCGGGAAGAAATTTGGGAAAGGAGCGCTTTGCTTGACTCGCGATTTCGTTGACGGGATCTGCGGCCGACCTATCGGGCGTAGCCGCCCTTCACGCGACCCTCAGTCTGGCGGACCATTGGCTTATTCTCGACGCGCGTTGCCGCTCCCAGGGATTCCAGCAAGTGCCGTTGCTCGCGCGACAGATTGGTGGGCACCACAACCTGCACTTTCACATAGAGATCGCCGCGACCGCCCTCTTCCACGCGCGGCATGCCCAGGCCCCTCAGGCGGAAGACGGAACCGGACTGCGTACCTTCGGGAATGCGCAGCCGTTCCTGCCCCTTCAGAGTCGGCACTTTGATGTCGGTCCCCAGAGCAGCCTGCGAGATCGAGAGTGGAATCGTGTAGTAGAGATCACCGCCCTCACGCTCGAAGTAGGGATGCTCGCGGACGTGCAATACTACGTAGAGATCGCCGTTCGGGCCGCCGTACACACCACTCTCCCCCTCGCCGCCGACGCGCAGACGCATGCCATCGTCCACGCCGGCGGGAATTTTGAGGCCGAGCACCTTTTCCTGCCGTGTCCGGCCCTGGCCCTGGCACACCGGGCAAGGCTCACGGATCACCTGTCCCAGCCCCTTGCACTCGGGGCAGGTACGGCTGACGGTGAAGAGCCCCTGCTGATGCCGAAGCTGTCCGCGGCCCGCGCACACCGTACACAGCGCGGGCTCGCTGCCGCGCTTGGCGCCTCGCCCGCCGCACTCCTGGCAGGTCTCCCAGCGGGGAATCTTGATCTTGGTCTCGAGACCCGCAGCCGCTTCCTCGAAGCTGATCTCGACTTCGTAGCGCAAATCGGCGCCGCGCTGGGCACGCGACCGCGGACCGCGTTGCCGGCCAAAGACGCCACCGAAGAACTCGCCGAAGAGGTCCTCGAAGTCCGTAAAGACCGTAGAGGAGAAATCCGGCCATCCCTGGGTAGCCGCGCCCGAAACGCCGGCGTGCCCGTAACGGTCGTAAGCCGCGCGTTTGTCGGCGTCCGCGAGCACGCCGTAGGCTTCCGTGATCTCCTTAAACTTCTCGGTAGCCTCTTCGTGATTCCCGGGATTGCGATCGGGATGATACTGCAGCGCGAGTTTCCGGTAGGCACTCTTCAGCTCGGCGTCGGAGGCGCTGCGCTCCACGCCGAGGATCTCGTAGTAGTCCCGCTTCTGACTCATCTCGATTGATACCTGGGAGCGCGGGCGGCGCTAAGCTTGCGATTCCCGTTGATTCGCCGGCGATCCGGCGGACGGTTTCTGGGGCGGCACCGCCACTTTCACAATGGCCGGCCGCAGCAGCCGGCTCTTCAGTCTATAGCCGCGCTGCAACTCCTCCACAATCTCTTGATCGCGATGCGCGTCCGACTCCACGCGCTCCACTGCCTGGTGGAGGTGTGGATCGAAGAGCGCGCCTTTGGTTTCAATCGGCTCGAGGCCCGCCCGCTGCAGGACCTCAACGAACTCGCGGTGGATCAGTTCCACACCCTTATAGAAATCGGTCGGCACCCGCGGATCGCGGTGCTTCATCGCTCGCTCGAAGCTGTCGAGGGCCGGCAGAAGCGCGCGAATCAGGTCAGCCGTCGCATGCTTCAGGAATTCCTCCTTGTCGCGCTCGGTCCGCTTCTTCACGTTCTCAAGCTCGGCCTGCTTTCGCAGCAGGCGATCGTACAGCTCCTGCTTTTCCGCGAGCAGCTTGCGATACGCGCCGGGGAGGTCCTGCGGCAGGTCGTTCGCCGGCGCCGGTTGCGCACCCGGCGATGCGGACGCCGTCCCTGATCCCGGGGTCACGCTATCAGAGTCTGTCGGATGATTCATAGATTCCCTATTGTATATCGAGTTGGGCTCACCTGAGCCAAGCGTTGTTCATGGACCGCGGCCCGGCCCCGAGCCGGCGGAATCCGTCTCCCACATTAGATGCCCGGCGGATCGCTGCCGTGCCGTTCCATGGCACGTCTCGAGCGAACAAACGCAGGTGACGCCGGTCACGGTTTTGATCGACGCCTTGCACGAGCATATATTTACGGCGAGTACGATATTTGTTTAGACGGGGATCGGTTCATTGGGGCTGGACCGGTCGGGAGGTAGGCATGTTACAAGATCACCGGTTCGGACTATTCATTGAGGATGACGAAGGATTGGTATTCAGAGAGTATTGCAGCAACCTTGAGAACGCCAAGCTCCGGGGTCAGCACCTTGCAAACATGGAGGGCTCACCCTCGTTCCTCTACGTGATCAAGGGTTACAAGGAGGTTGCATGCTTCTCGCCTTCCGGGCAGAACAAGGCCCCCGCGACGCCTCCGCTTCCGCAACGATCTCATGTTACTGCTCTGATTCGGACGTAGGGCCGCCTCTGAATCAATCGGTCAAGGCGACCAGGCTCGACTCGCCCGCGCCCGGTCCGCCACCCATCTCCTGTTCTTCCTGACACTTGAGGCACAGGCGCGCCCAAGGCAAAGCGTTCAGGCGAGCCGCCGACATCGGCTCCCCGCATTCCTCGCAAAGACCATAGACCCTGGCGGCGATTCTCGCCAGCGCCTCGTTTACCTCACCGAGCAGCATCGCCTTGCGGCTCCGGCTATCCAGTGCCACGTGCCGTTCGTGTTCCAGCGAGGAAGTCTCCATCTCATCGGCAACCGCCGGAGCTTCCACGAACTCTGTGTTTTCAAGGGCGAGCATGAGCGCCCATCGCTCGGCCTCCAGAGCTCTTCGATGATCCTCGATGTTTCCGTCACCCGGCGACGAGCACATTCCTCGGCCCGAGCCCGACCGGGTCGGCACTTTCGACGCCATCGGCCTGCCTTTCGCCTCTCCTCCGCCGTTGCGCTTCGTGCGTGAGACGCTATCGCGGTTCATATTCAACACCCGCCTTCCGTCATTATCCATTCTCAGCCCCCTTTGTCGATTTACCTCTCGAACTTAGACCAATAGGGCCGGGCACGCTATACCGTCAGGCCGGTAATTTGGCTTCGGACCTTGAGTAGCCTGCCCAAAAGCCTTGCAGTATCACCAACTCCTTTCAGTGCACCAATTTGTATCCCCGAAGCTCCTGCCAGAAGCCCCGAGCGGCCCGATCGCCGCCCCCACATACTCCAAGTTTGCCGCCCCGAATACCGCAGCGCCGGTATTCCCTCAGAGACAGGTCGGCCGTACGCTTCTAATTATCCAAGGTCCGACCAGATTTGCAGGAAACAAGCTCAAAGCTTGGTCAGGCGGCGGAAAGGAGGACACGACACGCATGATACGCACATCTCTCAGATCGTTAATCGCGACTTTTGGTGAATTTGGATCGCGAACGCGCTCGGGACGGAAGGTCTCGAACAAACAGCCGGCGTCAGCCCCGCAGGTGACGATTGTCGGACTTATGAACGCCGAGGACGACGACGGCCGGACGCTGGTGGATGTGGGTGGCCGGAGCGGCTGGCAAGTGACCTTCGTGGCAACCTGCGACGATGCCAACGCCGCGCTGGGCCAGGGAGGTGTTCCCGTCGCTTTTTGCGATCGCGATCTGCTGGGAGTCGGCTGGCGAAAAGCTGTTGAGAGGCTCTCAGCGGCTCCGCACCGCGCCTGCGTGATACTGCTCTCCGAAGCAGTGGATACAAATCTGTGGAATGAGGTGGTTCGCGGCGGCGGTTACGACGTTTTGCCCAAACCTCTCGACGAAGAGAACCTGATGCGGGTGGTCCGCCTGGCGCGCTCTTACTGGAACAGCCCCGCCAGGACGGGTCTGCTCTTCAACCGATCGCCGCAGCTTGCCAAGGAAGGAAGATCATGACGAAAACTACCAGCGTATTGTTGGTGCATGACTATGAGTATCCATTAGCCGACTTGACGCTAACTCTGAAGCGGCTCGGCCTCAGCAGCCGGCGAGCGAGAACCTGCATTGAAGCCAAATCCGTTCTGGCTTCGCCGGAGCCTCCGACTCTTGTCTTTACCGACACTGAGCTGCCGGACGGCGGCTGGCCGGAAACCGTGGGCATGGCATCCCGATCGCGGCCCCCGATCCCTGTGATCGTCGTATCGAGGGTGGTGGACATTAGTCTTTACCTTGATGCCATGCAGGACGGGGCTGCGGAATTCATCGTGCCGCCGTTTCGGGAAGCTGACATCCGGTACGTGGTACAGGGTGCCCGGATGGACAGCGGCGGCAAAACATACGGTCGCGTGCGCGCTGTCGCGTCGGCCGCGGCTGCAGCGCCCGACCTTCCGGTGCTCAGGTCCAAGTGGGACCACAGGGGGCAAGCTGCCCCGAAATTCACATTGTGAGATGTTTCTGTAGTGGGAGAGTTCGATGTAGCGGCGGCTTTTTACCGCCATCAGACGGGGTAAACCGCCGCTACATGGAACGGGCCGGTGAGAGCGTCTGATGAATCGCCATGGCATAGCAGTTGCCGGCTGCTGAACCCGACGGCGG
>JASHPE010000096.1 GCA_030038235.1 Terriglobia bacterium | reverse complement strand
GGAGCGCTTCTGGACCTTCGACGAACGCCAGAGGAAGCTGGCAGCGGTTGAGGGGTTGAGGACAGCCTGACTGGGGCCGGATTAGCGCAGAGCAATTCCCTCACAGTAGAATCCTCTCAGGATGACGGAATATGGACAATATCGAGGAAATCGGGCAGGCGTTGGAAAAACTCCCGCTACAGGATTTCGTTCGGTTAGCTGACTGGGTTGAGCAGCGCCGCCAGCAGCTTGCAATTCCGGAAAGCGGCAGGAGCCAAGTTGCCGGGCGTGACCACAGGGCTTTCCTGAATGGCTACACCCCGCAGGGTGGAATCTGCCGGGGGAAACCTTCAGCGCCCTTACTTGCCCGTGCGCGGTGCGAACAGCAGGCCCGACCAGTCGGCGTCGATGGCCGCGACCTTGTAGTCGACCAGACCTGCCGCCAAGGCGGCGGTCCGCACCAGGTTTTCGTTCACGTCCCCTGCCAGAGGCGAAGTGCGCTTCGCCCACGCGATCCACAACCGGCATGACTTCCCCTCCCTTACCTGCCCCGCCACCGAGTCGATTTTCGAGGCAAGTTCCGCAGCCGAACGTACGAACCAGATGCCGACTGCCGTCGAGGAGGTAAGACGACCGCTGAATTCGACGCCGGGAGGCAGCGGATCGAGAATCTCAGCAAAACCTTCAGGTTCCTCGATCAATGCGATGCAAGCATTAGGCTTGATTCCCAGCTTTTTGGGCAGCGGCGTGCCCGAGTATCCAGCCAGAACGGAGGCGGGTGCAACAGGGTCGGCTCGGGGATTGGCAATCCCTCGTTTCACAGCCCTCGCCAGGCTCGGCCAGGTGGTGAAAATCGCGTCGGGCAGAGCCCGACGGACGCGATCGACTTTGTCCGCTTCCCCGCCCACGAACACGAGCGGAATCGGCCGCGTCTTCATGTTGCTTCGCAGCGCCAGACCGACGTCCCGGCCCTGCATCGGCAGGCGGTCGAGGCTGATGGCTAAGGCGTCCGGCGGCGCAGCGCGCAACCGCCGGAGGATCCGGGGACCGTCACGGGGGTCGGCTTCAAGTTTTGCTTGAAATCCGGCTCTGCCCAGCACAAGAGTGTGGCGCTCCCCTTCCGCAACATTCCAATGAATCAGGACGAGGTTCAAAGTACACTCCCTCGGTGTAGCGCCGGTGTCCTCACCGGCGATTGTTGATCTCGGGACCGGCGGTGGGAGCAGCGCCGCTACGGCAATAATTCGCCGGTGAGGACACCGGCGCTACAGCAAAATGAATTGCTCACGAGGAAGAAGGTTTCGATGGTTCCCCCGGCCTGAAGTGCAGGAACCGCTGGGTGAGAAAATCGCTGCTGATAGCCTCGCCGCTCAGCAACATGGCCAGCAATTCTCCACCGAACACTTCGGGCGCAATGACAATGTCCGGCTGCACCAGCTTGATTCGCTCCATATGACTGCTATCGTTGATCGCAACCACGGTTTTGGCGCTTCCTTTGAGCTCCTTGACGGCCAGCACAATAAAAGCGTTATCCGAATCATCGGCGCGCATGGCGAGGACCGCCTGAGCGTCGGCAGCGTCGGCCTTGCGCAAAGCTTCAAGGCTGTTGACATCGCCCACCACAAGGTCAGCTTCCTCAACCACGCCCGCGGCCTCGGGTGGGCGCGGCACGATGAGAGTTACCACGTGGTCGCGGCGCTTAAGCTCCCGGTAGGTGTTGTAGGCCAGGCGAGTGGCGCCAACTACAATGAAATGGCCCGATCGTTTCACGCGCTTCTCCTTTCTGGACATGACGCGCCCGAGCACGGGCGCAATGATTGCCGTAACGGAACTTGCGAATACCGCCAAGCCGAGGATAACCACCGAGGCCGTGAAAAGCTTGGCCTTCTGCGAGAGGGGGACGCCATAGTAGCCGACGGTCCCCATGGTGGCAACGGCATAATAGAACGCGGTGACGATGTCCCTGATGGGGGGTGAAAACTGGTTGCCGAGATACAGGGCGCCAAAGACACCATAGATCACGACCAGCAGAGCGCCGGTAATCGCAAACAGCGTTCCCGCAGCCAGGCTGCTGCGATCGAACCGGCGGTAGGCAAGCAGCAGGGTGACCAGCAGGCCGCCGTCGTAATAAATCACCAGGAGTCTGAAATCGGCCTGCCCCAGAAGCGCCGCGATCAAAATGGTGGACGCCGTCAGCACCAGGGCGATGATCCATGACAGCCGGGACCGCAAGAGCAGCCCCACAGCCGTGATGATCATTCCGATCCCGATCAGCACGTAGGGCATGCTGGCAGGACGCAAATTGAGAATGTGCTCCGGAAAGTCCGCGAGCAGGACGCGTTCCTCGGATCGCACGGCGAGCCAGACCACGAACGCGCCCCCCGCCGCCAGCGCCAGCGAAAGCGGGACCTGAGGAGACCAATAGTCCGCCCGGACGGCTTTGTGGACGCGCCGGAATCCCCGCCGGAGGCGCTCAAGCGGCCTCAGGGCAACGTCCCACACCGCAGGCTTTTGCTCTGCCATCTTAGAAGACCATGGCGCAGGTCAGTGGGTCAGGGCGTATGATTCCCCAGAAGTGGGAGGGTGAATGAGCACGCGGTCACCAAGCTTCACCAGCAGAGCCTTTGTCGCAGGCTCGATGTTCCGAGCGGTGGCGATCTCAGTTCGACTCATACCGGCCCCTGTCGGCACGCCGACAAATATTAAAGCGATACATGAAGGGCACGGCAAGCCGCGCCCCCTACGAGCCATCACTAGGCCGTCGAGTACATCTTCTTCGGCCCGGCCGCCTCTTGGCGCTTCAGCGCCGCCTGCGCTGCTGCCAGACGCGCGATGGGCACGCGATACGGCGAGCAGCTTACGTAATTCAGCCCCGCCTCGGCGCAGATTTCGATCGACGAGGGATCGCCGCCGTGCTCGCCGCAGATGCCGACCTTCAGATTAGGGCGGGCGTTACGGCCTTCGGCCGTGGATATCTTGAGCAGTCGGCCTACGCGCTTGGGATCGAGCTGCGCGAAGGGATCGCTCGGCCAGATCTTCAGCTTCACATAGGCCGCGATGATCTTGGCGCAGTCGTCGCGCGAGAGCCCAAACGTGGTTTGAGTCAGATCGTTGGTGCCGAAGCTGAAGAACTCCGCCTCGCCCGCGATCTCTTCCGACGAAAGCGCTGCCGCCGGCAATTCGATCATGGTGCCGACCAGATAGTGCACCTCCACGCCCTTCCTGGCGAAGACATCCTTCGCGGCCTGGTTGACGATCTCTTTCTGCAAGGCCAATTCTTTCACGTCACCGACCAACGGGATCATGATTTCCGGCTTGGCGTCGATGCCTTGCTTCTTGCAATCGCACGCGGCCTCGAAGATGGCTCGCGCCTGCATTTCGGTGATCTCGGGATAGAGAATTCCGAGGCGGCAACCGCGCAGTCCCAGCATGGGATTGAATTCGTGCAGTCCTTCAACAATCTCCAGCATCTTTCTGGCCTGGCTTAGCTTCGCTCCCTTCTTGTGTGTCGCTTCGAGGACTGCGACTTCTACCATTAACTGTTCGCGCTTGGGCAGAAACTCGTGGAGCGGCGGATCCAGGGTGCGGATGGTGACGGGCAGTCCGTGCATGGCCTTGAACAGTCCGAAGAAGTCTTTGCGCTGCATAGGCAGGAGCTTCGAGAGCGCCGCCCGTCGCTCCTTTTCGTAACCGAGGACTTCCTTGAGTTGCTTCTTGAGTTCGCCGGTCTTGTCTCGGTCCTTCTCCTTGGCGATACTTTCTCTCAACTCCGCCGAGCTCGGAGTGAACTTGCAAGCCATAATCATGCGCTGTATGTGAGGCAGGCGATCCTCGGCAAAGAACATATGCTCGGTGCGGCAGAGACCGATACCCTCGGCGCCGAACTTGCGCGCCACGGTGGCGTCGCGGGGGATGTCGGCGTTGGCGCGCACGCCGAGCTTGCGATACTCGTCCGCCCACTTCATGAATTCTGCGAAGTCGCCGCTCGAAGGATCGGGCTCCTTGGTGGGCACCTGCCCGAGAGCGATGCGGCCCGTAGATCCGTCGAGAGCGATCCAGTCGCCCTCTTTGATCACGTTCTGACCGACGCGCAAGACCTTCTTCTTCTCGTCCACTTCGCAGTCGCCGGCGCCGGCCACGCAAGGCTTGCCCATGCCGCGCGTGACCACCGCCGCGTGCGACGTCATGCCGCCGCGAGAGGTCAGAATCCCTTGCGCCACTTCCATGCCGTGAATGTCGTCGGGTACCGTCTCGCCGCGCACCAGGATCACGGGGTATTTCTTGTCCTTCCCCTTCTCTACGGCGTCGTCCGCGGTGAAGACGACGTGTCCGACGGCGGCCCCTGGTGACGCCGGCAACCCATTGGCAATCAAATTCAAACCCTTTGATTCATCAAGTACAGGATGAAGAAGCTGATTCAGTTGTTCGGGCTCGACGCGCTGCAGCGCCTCCTTGGGCGTGATGACGTTTTCCTTCACCATGTCCACCGCGATTTTCACCGCCGCCGGACCCGTACGCTTGCCGCTGCGCGTCTGCAGCATGTAAAGCTTGCCTTCCTGGATGGTGAACTCGAAGTCCTGCACGTCGCGGTAATGCTTTTCCAAACGCGTGGTGATCTCGCGAAGCTGGTTATAGGCTTCGGGATTCACGCGATCGAGTTCGGTGATGTGGACCGGAGTGCGTACGCCCGAGACCACGTCCTCGCCTTGGGCGTTCATCAGGAACTCGCCGTAGAACTCCTTGGCGCCAGTAGCAGGGTTGCGCGTGAAGCCGACCCCGGTGCCCGACGTCTCGCCCATGTTGCCGAAAACCATCGCCTGGACGTTGACCGCGGTGCCGAGGTCGTCCGCGATCCTATTCATGCGGCGGTAGGTGGCGGCGCGGGGGTTGTACCAGGAGCGGAAGACGGCCTCGATGGCCATGGCGAGCTGCGTGCGCGGCTCCTGCGGGAAATCCTTGCCGGTTTCCTTCTTCACCACCTGCTTGTAAGCCGCAATCACCTGCTTGAGATCGTCGGCCGTGAGCTCGGTATCGAGCTTTACGCGGCGCTTCTTCTTCTGGCCGTCGAAAACGTGCTCGAACTTGCTCTTGTCGATCTCGAGCACCACGTTGCCGAACATCTGGATGAAGCGCCGATAGCTGTCGTACGCCCAGCGCGGATTGCCCGATTTTTTCGCGAAGGCCTCGGCGATTTTGTCGTTCATGCCGAGGTTCAGAATCGTATCCATCATGCCGGGCATGGAGAATTTGGCGCCCGAGCGCACCGACACCAGCAGCGGCTTTTCGGCGTCGCCGAGCTTGAGATCGAGTTCCTTCTGCAGGCGCTCCAGCGCCTGGGAGTATTCGGCGGTGATAGCGTCAGGCGTGTGGTTGCCGCCTTCGAAGTAAAGCCGGCAGGCGGAAGTGGCGATGGTGAATCCGGGCGGGACGGGCAAACCGGCGTTGGTCATCTCGGCAAGGCCCGCGCCCTTGCCGCCCAGCACATCTTTCATGTTGCCGTTGCCTTCAGCCTTGCCGCCGCCAAAATAGTAGACGTATTTGTCCATGGGACTCCTTTTGAGTTCGTC
>JASHPE010000095.1 GCA_030038235.1 Terriglobia bacterium | reverse complement strand
GATCTCGGGATGCGCGCGCAGCAATTCGCGCAGCACTTGCCGCGCCAACTCTTCGTCGTCGACGATAACAGCCCGATACCTGGCAACGCTCTCCATGTTACAAATCCTCAGCTTCTTCCTGACGGGCGACCATCCTCATCCGCACAAAGCTGAACGCGCCTTTGCCACCTCCGTGTTCTCTGTGCACAAGAGCCTTCAACACGAAGGCCACAGAGTCTCCGTGAACTCTGTGTTTAGAGGCTTTCTCAGCACGGAGATCACGGAAAATTCGGTTTGGCCGCGCCCAGATCATTCCTTCGCACTATTTCCGTACGGCAAAAGCAAGCTGACCCGGAAGCAGTCGCCCTCGCTGGCGACGCTCATCTGGCCGCGACCGCCGTAACAAGCCGCCAGCCGCTGCCGCACATTCGCGAGTCCCACGCCGTTGCGGCGCGAGGGCGGCGAGTCCGCGTCAAACTTGTTCTCGATCACGATCTCCACGTCGTCCTGCTGCCGTCGCGCGCGCAAGCGAATCCAGCCGCCTTCAGGCAGGCCGGAGATTCCGTGCGCCACGGCGTTCTCCACCATGGGCTGCAGCAGAAGCGGTGGGATCGCGGCGTCGAGCGCTTCGGGATCGACCTCTTCCTCCATCTCGAGACGCGCTCCGAAGCGCACCTTCTCCACGCGCAGGTAGCGGTCCACGAGCTCGATCTCATCCCGCAGGGAGATTGTGGATTTCTCGCCGAGACCCAGCGTGTAGCGCAGGAAGTCGCCGAGCAACACACACATCTCGCGGGCGCGCGCGGGATCGATGGACGTCAGCGCGCTGATCGAATGCAGGCTGTTGAACAGGAAATGCGGATTGATCTGCGCCTTGAGCGCCCGCAACTCCGCCTCGCGCGCCAGAATCTGCGCCTCGACCGCACGCGCCTCGGCCTGGCGCGAGGCTTCGACGGCCAGCAGCACGTAGTCCATGGCTACGGTCAGCAAGTAGAACAGCAAGCCGAGCCCGAAGAGCTGCGAGGCGGCGTGCGTCAGGAGGGGGAGCGGCGACGTCATCAGGTGGAGATCGAAGAGCCCCTCCGCCAGGGTCCGCGCGTTCAGAGTCCACATCGTGGCCGCCACCACGCTGGCGGCCAGGTGCGTGGTCACAGCCCTTTGTGCCAACCTCGCCCGTGTAAAAGGCGTCAGGCGGCACAGCCACCAGGATGACAGGCAGATGAAGGCGTAGAGCAGGCAGAGCGGAACGGCCAGCGCGATGGCCTCGTGCAGCGTGAGGCCGCTGCTCCTGAGCTGGTCGGCGACGAGGATAGCGAGCGGAGTCCAGCCCAGCAGGTACAGCCCGAGCTTGCGGAAACTGCCGAGAATTGGATGCATGTCGCGCGATCAGTTCTTGATGTTGAAGCCGCCGAACATCCACGAGCCGCGGATGATCAGCGTTTTCCGGGGCTTTCCCGGTTCCGGAGGAAGATGCCGGGTCTCATCGCCGTGCCCGCCAAAGAGTCCCGTGCCGCGCACCGAAACTTCCCAAGTCCGCGGCACGATGAATTCGCCGCCGCCGAAGAAAGCCACGAGATCGATGACTGCCTCATTGCCTTCCATCTCCGCTTCGCTCATGTCGAGTTTGAATCCTCCGAAGACCGCCACCAGCTTGCCGCCGCGGAAATTCCGGGAAGTGATGCGGGACTCGCCGCCGCCCAGCACGTTGACCGAGTTGATCTCCCCTTCCGCCGGAGTCCCGGTCTCGCCCTTAAAGAGCACGATAGGTTTGCGCATCTTCGGAGGCGAGTACAGAATCCAGGCGCCGGCCGCGATAATGACCAATGGCCAGAGGTGGCTGAACTCGAAGTGCCGGAATCCCAGGGCGCTGAACTGGAAGAGCAGTCCGAAGAAGACCAGCGCCGTGCCGAACACGCGTTCGGCGGTCGTGCGCCCCTGGAACAGCTTAACCAGGCCGGGAACGATCAGAATCAGGGGCCAGAAACGCAGGATGTGCGAAAGCGGTACGATGCCTTCCTGATCGAGCAGCAGAAGCACGCCGAAGGCAATGATCAGCAGGCCCGCGATCAGCGTCGAGTGACGGTCTTTTTCACTGAGCGAGAGACCTACGACCATAACCTTTGGGTCCTTGCCTTCATCCGGTGGGCGTTCGTCACTCATGATTGCCTCCGCTCGGCGTCGCACTCTCCGCGTTGCGCTTCCTTCCACGCTGCGACGCCCCAGGTCAGAAGCACGATGAGAGCCAGCGCGGCGGGCGCGGCCCAAAGGGCCCCAAGGGCACGGCCCGGGAGTACGGCCGCCGCCAGCGTGGTGGCCAGGCGCCACGCCGACCGCGCCATCAACTCCAGCGGCCAAAATCCGAAGCGCCGCAAGTGAGCATAACTGAATTCTCCGCCGGCCAGCAAAGTCACTCCCAGTAGCCACGCTTGCACTCGAATCGTCCTAGCCATGTCGCCCTCTCCTATGCTCAAGACTCGCTCCGCGTTCATCGAGGCCAGCATAGAGGTGCGCTGAAGGCTTGTCGCGTGTGAATCGGCCAATGGCGCCGGTTTGCCGGTGAGTGACGGGATAGGGCGGAGCAACGCCGGGATCGAGGAGTAGACGAGATCCTTCGAGCCGGTGGCCTGCTTTGCTACCATGGAAGCTCATGCGTGTCCGCCCGATCACAACCACGATGCTGCTCGGGATTCTGCTCGCCATCGCTGCGCAGTCGGCCGCTCCCGAGGATCCTGCAAGCGACTACCGGCTGGCGAATCAGGCGCTGCAGGACTTGCTGGCGACGCCGCTCGGGCACACCCTGCCGCGCCTGCCCTGGAAGATCGAGATCCTCCAAAGCTGGGACGTGAACGCCTACTCGAATGGAGGCGGCGTAATATCCCTGACGCGCGGGCTGGGCTGGGTTCTGGGCGATCACCTGGGCGTGTGGGCGGCCGCCATTGCGCACGAGATGGCGCACGCCGTGATGCTCGATCCGGTGTGCCAGCCGCAGTTCGAGGCGGAAGCACGGCGCGCGTATCTCGCCGCCGGCGGTAACCTGAGCGACCCGCAAGCGGCGGAGGATCTGCGCGTGACTGCTGTGCATGGAGGAGTGCTGCACCTCGGGGGCCAGCGCCAGGTGGAGTACGAAGCGGATCGCCTGGGATTATTGTTGATGGCCGAAGCGGGCTTTCATCCCGACTTCGGGATTGCCCTCGATCGCCGCATGCTCAGCACCATCGGCGAGGAAACCCGACTCTCCGAGTTTCTGCTGAGCCATCCCATCTGGTCAAACCGCGAACAGCAGAACC
>JASHPE010000094.1 GCA_030038235.1 Terriglobia bacterium | reverse complement strand
TTGCCAGGTTGATTCCGAAAACGGTCCGGCGGCTCTTCGCCGCCCGTGGCGCCTCCGGCCCGGGCGCCGAAAGGGCGAAAGATGTAGTCGGAACGGAGCTGGAATGTCACGTTAAATCAGCAACTTGTCCCGAAGAGTTCGGCGATCGGGCGGGCGGCGCCACGGCGGGCGAGACGCCCGCGCTACCTCAGGACGCTGGAAGCACGCAAGATGTAGTCGGAACGGAGCTGGAATCTCGCGCGAAATCAGCAACTTGTCCCGAAGAGTTCGGGCTGGGCGACTGGGCCGCCGCGCACCCTGAGGATTGGGCGCAGTTGGCTCCGCTGATTCCCGGTTTGGCGGCCGCGGCGAGGCTGGAAGAGGAGATTTGCGGACCCCCGGAGGATGATGAGATCTGGGACGAGGAAGCGAATGAGCTGGGAGGATAGGAGCCGGTGGTAGTTCCGTCGACCACGAGCGTGATAGCCTGTAGGGGCCAACGTGATCGGCCTTCGTGGGAGTCTACGGCGAGGGCGGAGAGTGGTCGAGAACCAGGTACGAGCGAACCCCTGAACTTGTGGAGGCTCCAGCCGTGAAACCTGTTCGGATATTCGATGTGATTCCGGCGCTGCCTTCGGCCATCGAAGGGCTTCGCGCCGCAGCCTACAATCTCCGTTGGAGCTGGGACCACGAAACCATCGAGCTCTTCCGCCGCCTGGACCGCGACCTTTGGGAGTCGACGGGCCACAACCCGGTCCTGATGCTGGGCGCAATCGAGCAGGAGAAACTGGAAACCGCCGCACGCGACGACGCTTTTCTGGCCCATCTGCAGCGAGTCACGACAGGCCTGGATTCTTACCTTGAGAGCAACGCCACCTGGTTTGGAAGCCGCCCGCAGACCGGCGGGAACAAGCTCCTGACTGCGTACTTCTCAGCCGAGTTCGGCCTCACCGAATGTCTCTCGATCTTCGCCGGCGGCCTCGGGATCCTTGCCGGCGACCATCTGAAGTCATCGAGCGACCTCGGGGTTCCGCTGGTAGGCGTGGGACTCCTTTATCAGCAGGGCTACTTCCGCCAGTACACGAATCAGGCGGGCTGGCAGCAGGAATCATACGAGGACAACGACTTCAACAATCTCCCGGTCAGCCCGGTCCTCGACGTGGCCGGAAGACCCCTGAGCGTCGGCCTCGAATTTCCGGGCCGCGAGGTGCGCGCCCAGGTTTGGGGAGCCCAGGTGGGGCGGGTAACGCTCTACCTGCTCGATACCAACATTGCCGCCAACGCGAACAGCGAAGATCGAATCATCACCGACCAGCTCTACGGCGGCGACCGCGAAATGCGCATCCGCCAGGAGATTGTGCTTGGCATCGGCGGCTACCGCGCGCTGCGCGCCCTCGGTCTCGAGCCGACGGTCTATCACATGAACGAGGGGCATTCCGCGTTCCTCGCCTTGGAACGCATTCGACAACTGATGGAGGCTCGAAAACTAAGCTACGGCGAAGCCCGGGAGCTTGCGTCCGCAGGCCTTATCTTCACGACGCACACTCCGGTGGAGGCCGGCCACGATTATTTCTCGCCCGAGCAGATGGACCGCTACTTTGGGGCTTTTGCGCAACGGCTTGGCTTGTCGAGCCGGGAGTTCCTGGCGCTCGGGCGCAAGGGTTCCGCGGGCGAGGGCGAGTTCTGCATGACCGTTCTCGCCCTGCGCCTGGCCTCGTATTCGAACGGAGTGAGCAAGCTGCACGGTGAGGTGAGCCGGAAGATGTGGCAGGTGTTGTGGCCCGCCGTACCTGTCAACGAAGTCCCCATCCGCCACATCACCAACGGCGTGCATTTCCGAAGCTGGATTTCGCTGGAGATGAACCAGCTCTACGATCGTTACCTTGGTCCGAGATGGCACGAAGAACAGGCGGATCAACAGGTCTGGAATCGGGTCCACTCGATCTCGGCCGAAGAATTGTGGCGTACTCACGAACGGCGCCGGGACCGTCTGGTGGCCTGGGTCAGAAGTCGGGTCCGCGCCCAGCGGGTACGGCGTGGCGCGCCGCCTTCGGAGATCGCGGCTGCCCAGGAGGTTCTCAAACCCGACGCTCTCACCATCGGTTTTGCGCGCCGCTTCGCCACCTACAAGCGCGCCACCCTGATTCTGCGCGACCTTCCCCGCCTGGAGCGCATTCTGACGGACAGCCAGCGGCCGGCGCAGTTGATTTTTTCCGGAAAGGCGCATCCACGGGACGACGCCGGCAAGGAACTGATCCGGCAGGTCGCCGGTTTGTCACGCCAACTGTCGCTCGGCCGCTACATCGTTTTTCTTGAAGACTACGATATGGCCGTGGCCCGCGCCCTGGTGCAAGGTGTCGACGTCTGGCTGAACACGCCCCGCCGGCCGCTCGAAGCGAGCGGCACCAGCGGGATGAAAGCCGCGGCCAACGGAGCGCTCAATCTGAGCACGCTCGACGGCTGGTGGGACGAGGTATGGCACGGCCGGGAGAAGACGTTCGACGGCACGCGTTTCCGACGGGCCTCGGACTCGCTATCGTCCATCGGATGGGCGATCGGCAAGGGCGAGGCTTATGACAACGACGACAATCAGGATCAGGTGGAAGCAGAGGCACTCTACGATCTGCTGGAGCGCGATGTCATTCCCACATTCTACGATCGAGGCGAGGACCGGATTCCGCGAAGTTGGGTCGACCGCATGAAGGCGTCCATCGCCACGGTCTGTCCGTTCGTCAACACCCATCGCATGGTGAAAGACTACACCGAGCAGTTTTATCTGAAAGCCAACGAACATTATGGGGTTCTGGAAGCCGAGGGCGCGGTGCGCGCGCGTTCGCTTGCCGCCTGGATGGCGCGCGTACGTCAGGCGTGGCCGGAGGTGCGCGTCGAAAGCGTGGAACAGCGATCCAACGGATCGCTGCTGGTGGGCGCCAGCCTTCAGGGCCGGGCGCGAGTGAGGCTTGGGCCGCTCTCGCCCGAGGACGTTCGCGTGGAGCTTTACGTCGGGCGCGTCGATTCCTCGGGCGACCTCAGTGAATCCGCGGCGATTCGAATGCAGCCGGCCGGGCAGGACGGCGATAGTCAGTTCCGGTTTGAAGCTACAGCACCGTGCGACCGCAGCGGGAAGTACGGGTTCACCGTCCGGGTGCGGCCGGATCACCCGGACCTCACCGTGCCTTTCCTGCCTGGCCTGATCTGCTGGGCTGCGCCGCAGTAGGCTTCGCCGGAGGCGACGCCTGGCTTTCGTCGCCGGCCGGCAGGACCAGAATCTTCGCCATCATCCCGGCGTCCTCGTGGTCCAGAACATGGCAGTGATAGACGAACATGCCGGCAATCTCGGGATCGCGAAAGTCCATGCGCAAGGTAACGCTTGGAAATGGCCCGCTGCCCGACCATGGAGGCAGAGGGATGGTGTCTTGCAGCGTCGGTTCAGCTACCGGCTGCCCATCGACCGCCAGCACCATGAAGTGAAGCTGGTGAATGTGAAAGGCGTGCATTTCCTGCGCCCGATTCTGAATGGTCCAGTCTTCCACAGCCCCGACGTGTGTAACGATCGCCGGCGGCTCTTCGGCATAGAAACTCTGCGGCTTTTGTCCTTGGACGGTGACGAAATACTTGACCGTGTTCGGAGTGTCAGGGATCTCCGAAAAGTAAAGCAACCGTTTCGCCGTCGGCACCGCGTTTTCGAGGCCCGCGTAACGCTGGGGAACAGCGGGCAGCGCGCGGGAAGCGAGCGGGGCCTCGGTGCCGACTGGCGCGTCCTCCGTGATGATGTTGGCGATAGGTTCGGGCGGATTCGGATTCCCGAGGTAGCCCGTCGAGACTCCGGTGGTCACGAACTGTCCAATTTGTCCCGCCTGCGGTCCGGTCACAATGAACTCGGCGCGCCCGGCAGGGGCCATCAGGAGGGTAGTGACAAACTCCGGCTTGGGAAGGACAACGCCGTCGAGCGCGATCAGCTCAAGAGTTTGGGCCACGCTTTCATACTGCACCTGCAAGTTGACAAAGCACTGCGTGCAGGAATTCAGGACCCGCCAGAACTCCTTCTGGCCCGGTTCCATCCCGATCAAGGGGAGAGGAAAAAGGCCGGCCGAAGACGTCTGAAAGTTCAGCGTGAACTGAAACGGTCCCGGAACCCAGGAGTTCTGATTGTAGAACTGCTGGCGCAGGATCAGGATGCGCTCCTGCAAGCCGCTGACCTCCGGCCGCTCCGTCTCGATTCCTTCCACGATAATCGCCCCGGAAGCGCCGCCCTCCACCTGGGTAGTCGTCTGTCCGTGGGCGTGCGGGTGATACCAGTAGAGGCCCGGCGGCTGGTTATCGGGGATCTTGATCTTATATTCGAACGGGGGATCGCCGGTGTGGAGCACGGTGTTCAGCACATCGTCCTGATGGCAGACCGGCGGCACACTGAAGCCGTGGAAATGCAGGTTGGTATCCGTATCGGTGATGGGTCCGCCCGTGCAATCGGTCCCAGGTATGCCCGGTCCGGCGTTCATTCCCGACATGGCATTCTTGTTATTTGGGTTGGCCGTCGTCCGGTCAGCCAGATTGAGTATAAGCTCGTCGCCGGGCCAGACGCGGAGCGTGGGCCCTTCGATAAAGTGACCCGAGCTGGCGTTGGGCGGGTAATCGTAGCAGTAGTGCATGAATCCGTACTGGTCCACGCCGTTGCGCATGGCCAGATCCACCTTGAGCACGCCGTTCTGACTGCTCAGACTCGGGGGGTTCTGTACCAGAGTGCCCGGGGCTTGCCGGACGGGGCAGTTCGGCAATTGGGCGGCGAGATTCGACGCACCCAGTCCGAGTATGACTCCGACTATGGTAATTCTGATGAAAGCGCGCATCGTTCTTTCCTTCCGTTACAAGCCAGTAGTTGGCTCAAACTGGCCGGTTCCTTTAAGTGCTCCGGGAAAACTCCCCTAGTATACACCAGGAGCCGCCGGAATCAGACGTGATGAAGTATGCTCTATCATCTGCTCGGGTTGGGCCTTTCGCTTTGCGCCGTAGCACAGCCACTCCTGGCTGTGCAGGAGAACGAGCGTGGAACTCTATATTAGCGGCGGACGGCAGCGGCGCCAGCTTGCCGGGGAAGTAGCTCCGGAGTGGAGCCTGTACGATCGTGCGCGGATCCTGCGGCTCGACACGGAATCGCTGCGCTCCCAATTAATGGTCGACTACGAGACGCCGCCCGAGGCGCGCGCGGACGAAGACTATTCCGTTCTTTTCAAGCAAGGCACGCTTGACGGCCGCACTCTGTACATCTGCACCTCAACCGAGGTTCTGATCTTCCAGACGCCCGAATTCGCGCGCGCGGGCTACGTCTCACTGCCATGTTTCAACGATCTTCATCACGTGTGTCCGAGCGCGACGGGCTCCCTGCTGGTCACAAGCACCGGGCTCGATATGGTCGTGGAATGCAGCCGTGCGGGCGAGCCGTTGCGCCAGTGGAACGTGCTCGGCGGGGATCCGTGGGAGCGCTTCTCGAAGAATGTCGATTACCGTAAAGTGCTGACGACCAAACCGCACAAGTCGCATCCTAATTTCGTTTTCCAGTTGGACGGTGAAATCTGGGTGACGCGCGCCTGGCAGAAAGACGCGTTGTGCCTCACCTGCCCGGAGCGGCGCTTCAGCGTGGGTGCCGAGACGATCCACGACGGCGAGGTCGTGGGTAATTCGATCTGGTTCACGTCCGTCCATGGTCAGGTGATCGAAGTGGACCGCGGTAGCCTGCAAGTGAAGAGGGCTGTGGACCTGACCGGCGTGGATAGCACGCCGGGGACAGTGCTCGGCTGGTGCCGGGGACTGTGCCTGGTCAGCGATCACCTGATTTGGGTAGGGTTCACGCGGGTACGTAAAACCAAGTTCCGTGAGAACCTGCTCTGGGTGAAGCACCGCTTTCGCAACCCGGATCTGCCGACGCACATCGCGCTTTACGATCTCGAGAGCCGCAAATGCCTCCAAGAGATTGACCTCGAGGAGCACGGGCTGAATGTGGTGTTCAGCATCTTTCAGATACCGCCGGTAACATAGCGGTCTGATCGCTTATCGGAGACGACGCATGCGACAAACCGCGGTTGATGCCGAATTTCTGAAGCTGGCGGAGCACTCGCTGCGCCGTCATCACTTGCCGCGGATCGAGCGCTGCCTTGAGATGCTGCCGAGGGAGCAGATCTGGTGGCGTCCCAACGAATCGTCGAATAGCGCCGGGAATCTCGTGCTGCACCTCGCAGGCAATGTCCGTCAATGGATCGTGGCGGGCTTGGGCGGCGCGGCGGATGCTCGCCAGCGTGACCTGGAATTCGCCGAACGCGGGCCGGTTTCCCGTGCCAGGCTGGTGCGGGCGCTGCGTTCGGCTGTGTTGGACGCCTGCAAGGTTTTCCGGCGCCTTAGCCCGGCGGACTTGGCCGCGTGCTACACCATCCAGAACCTGCCGGTTACCGGCCTCAACGCCGTGCTGCACGTCGTGGAGCACTTCGCCTTTCACAGCGGGCAGATTATCTTCATTACCAAGCAGCTGCAGTCCAGGGATCTGCGCTTCACGCATCTTCCGAGTGATATGCGTCTGTCGCGGTCTCGGAGGTCCGGCAGGAGCAGGAATCGGGGCGGGCAATTGCCGGTGCTTTGAGGACCGAACAGCGTCGTCTCAATTCGTGGATCTCTTACAAGCTTTGAGTGACCTTCTTGGCCAGCATCACCATCTTGCCCGGCGGCACGGTCACGCCGTTGATGGTTACGCTTTGGGGTTCATAGAAGAGCAGTCCTCTCACCTGAAGGCCGGGCTGCGGTTGAAGCGAGCTAAGACCTGCCGTGTTGACGAAGACGGTCTGGGGACTGGTGAAAACGTAGATGGGCAGCGCGGCAGCATTCTGCTGATCCAGCGTGGCGCAGGGCTCAAAAGCGAAGGCGCCCGTCAGGTTGTCCGGCTGGGCGGCAAGCAGAGAGAGGAAGTTGCCTTGGTGCGTCTGCAGGTTGTCGTCGATCTCATTGGCAACCATGCTCACCGGGGCGGCAGTAGCCGGCGGGGTGGCGGCGGGAGGAATGGTGTAAACGCCGTGCACCACCACATCCTGGCCAATCGCGATCTGTTCGGGCCCGAAAGGCAGAGCCGCGAAGTTCGTCCCTTGGGCTGTGGTGGGCGACGTGGTGGTGTAGATGGGCGGCGGCACGGTGTTGTAAAGCGTGTTTGACGACAGCGTGACCGTGGTGAGCGCATCAAGAGGCACCTCGGTGACTGCGGGCTCGGTCGAGCGCAGAAACATGTTGAAGCCTGTCACGTTGCCGGCGGTATCCGTGGTCACCGAAAGCACGGGGCCGATGAATGCCACTTGCTGGTCAGCGACGATTTCCTGAGGTCCCAAGAACACGTTGTTGGCCTGGAAATACCCGTTGCTGTCCACAAAGCCATCGACGGCCGCATAGCTCCCGGTCAAGACGGAGTTGAGCGGCGCCTGTGGAACGCTGCAAGCGGGATTGGCTCCCACCGAAACGCCGGACTGGCAGCAGGCCTGATTCGAGAAAGTCGTGGGGCCGCAAAGAACGGAATGCGGTGTAAATTGCGCCGTCACTGCTGGGCCGCCGGCGCCGCTCACGTCGGAGGGCAGCAGTTGCAGCGTAATGCCGCCGTTATAGGTGATTCCTCCGGATATGAAGGCCGACGACGTTACGGACTCGATGAAACCATGCGCGCCATCGATCTCTCCAAAGCCGTTGACTGTGCTCGCGGTGGGGATGGGTGGAGCGACGGCCGTCGCCATCGGGTTAAGGGCGCCTGTAATCTGGCCCTGGGAGTTTACGAGCACCGACTGACCAAGATCGAAATCGAGCGACACCACCGCGACACCGCTTGCCGGAATCGTAAGCGGCGGACTGATGTTATAGATCAGCGGAGATGGCACGGTGAGGTTCTCCGTCAGGGTGGTGAAGGGCGGATTCGCCGAAGGGTTGTAGACGTACATGCTGGCGACGTCCACGCCCAGGCTGATCCGGCCGTAGCTGCCGACCTTGGTGGTGGTGTCATTCAGCACGGTGGAACTGCCGAGCAATTCGGCCAGATCGATGGGAATCAACGTGTTGGTCGAGTTCAGAAGTCCGGAGCCGGCGGCGCTGTTGCTGAAATAGAGAATCAATTCAGTGATGTTGAGTCTGGCCCCGAGCACGTCGCACATGGGCGAATCACCGATGAGGGTGAAAACGGTGCCAGTCTGCGTGGGCGTGGTCGACGTCGTGGACGAGCCGCAGTGTAAGGCAAACGAGCCAACCACCAGCAGGATCAAAATCGCCAACACGCGTCGCGCCATCATCACTCCCTGAAGATCGGTGTCCGCAACATTCAGACGCTAAGAGCGCCGCTCGATCCCACAAGCTCCAGCGCTGCCAAAGACTCTGCTTGATTGGGTCCTTTGCTGTGATGGCAAGCTGGCGGGCGTGGGTTATCCGGCCGCTCTCTGCGTCGGGCTTCATGCGGGCTGAAACCCAACCACTACTAATACCCTGAATCCGCAGGCTGACGCAATGCCGCAGGCATCAGGACATCGCCGGGTCTCGGGCGCAGTGTTCTCGGGACAGAGAACTGTGGTGGCACTCTGCGAAAGTAGCTGTTACGGAAGGGATGGGTGAGCGGTCTAAACCGGCGGTCTTGAAAAGTAAGAGGTAATGAGATTTTCGGCGCTGGACACGCCTCCGTCGCGTATCGCAGCACCCTCGGGCCGTCGGCCAATAACAGATACTTGGCGTCCAGGCTTCGACTACCCCTTCTCTCCGCGATGTGATACGTTTTCTCGACGACGGGTTCTCTTTTGCTTGAGATTCTCCCGGCCCGATTCTAATCGAATCGGTCCGAGAACCGTCGCTCAAACTGCAATGGAATCAGGGGCGCGCTCCGGTCCCCTCGCGGAGGCTCACTTATGGTCCGAGTGCATCGAGTCGCTCTGCTGCTGGAGACGTCCACGGAATACGGACGCGGCCTGCTGCGCGGCATCGTCAAATACGCCCGCCTGCACGGGGCGTGGTCGGTGTACATCAGCCCCGGTCACCTCGAGCAAGCATTGCCCAAGGCCAAATCGTGGGCGGGAAATGGGATTATCGCTCGCATACACTCGTCGCAGATCGCCGAGATGATCCGGGCCACGGGCCTTCCGGTGGTCGCGTCGTCCCTTGAGGAACTCGTCTGGGACCAGCCAGAGAGGGACTTCTGCGAGATTCGAACGGACTCTTCCGGCATCGCACGAATGGCGGCCCAACACCTGATGGAGCAGGGACTGCGGTGTTTCGGATTCTGCGGATTCGGTAGTTGCCAATGGTCGATTCGCCGGGAACAAGCCTTCGCTCAGTGCCTGGCGGAAGCAGGCTTCGTTTGCGACAAGCGGCACATTCAGTTTTCCAATTGGATCCAGAGCCCTGACTGGATTCAAACCTACGAACACGAACGGCCGCTCATTGAAAGCTGGCTCAAGTCTCTGCCGAAACCCGTGGGCGTGATGGCCTGCAATGACGCCTGCGGCCGCGAAGTGCTCCAGGCTTGTGCGACTGCCGGACTGCACGTACCTGACGACGTTGCCGTGGTGGGAGTGGACAATGATGAGCTCCTGTGCGAACTCTCGGAGCCGCCGCTTTCCAGTGTTGCTTTGAATCTGGAACAGGCCGGGTTCGAAGCAGCCATGCTGCTTGACGCCATGATGTCGGGCCAGCCCAAGCCCCAAGACACGGTGCTCGTGAAGCCTGTTACTGTGGCTGCCCGGCAGTCGAGCGAGGTTATCGCGCAAGATGATCCGCTTGTGGGCGCGGCGCTGCGATTTATCAGGGACCATGCTGGACAGCCCATCGGGGTTCCCGATGTTGTCGGCGAGCTGCAGGCTTGCAGGAGAACCATGGAACGGCGCTTCGCCCGCGCAGTCGGGCGTTCCATCCTCGAGGAAATCACTCGCTGCCGTCTGGATCGGGCAAAGCGGCTGTTGATGGAAACAGAGTTGCCCGTTCATCGCGTCGCCACCAGCTCGGGATTCCCCAGTATCCAAACTTTTAACCGCACCTTCTGGCGTGCGGAGGGCCGGACGGCGACTGCCTTCCGATACCAGCAGAAAACGGAGCAGCCCGCTCGGGGGAGTCCGTCGAACTCCAATGGACGAGCTCGGCGGACAGGCATTAAATCCATCAAAGCCGCACTTGAACCCGCCCAGTATTGATGGACCGCTTTCTTCCATATGGGCTGCATTGCTGTAGAATGACCGGCTTGAATGCGAGGACTCGAAGCGGGACTTATACCGATGCAGCGAAGGAGATTTATTTGTGTGCTCGGCGGCGTTGCTGCCCCATCGACTGCGTTGGCGTTGACTGTTCGACACCCACGGGGAGGAGAGGATGAGTTTTTGCGGAAAGCGCCTGTTGATTGCGTTCGTCGCCGGCGTCGCCGTCACGATGTCAGTGGCGGCGCAGGACGTTTCGAACTTGCCCTACATGAATCCCAGCCTGACGCCCGAGCAGCGCGCGGCTGACCTGATACACCGCATGACCCTCGAGGAGAAGGCCTCGCAGCTTGTGAATCAGGCGCGCGCGATTCCACGGCTCAAGGTTCCGGCGTACGACTGGTGGAGCGAGGCGCTGCACGGTGTCGCCGTTGATGGTACGACGGAGTTTCCGGAGCCGATCGGCCTCGCCGCCACCTTCGACGTGCCCGGCATTCACCAGATGGCCACTGACATCGGCGTTGAAGGACGCGTAGTGCACACCAAGGCCGAACACGACGGAAGCTCGGCCATCTTCCACGGGCTTGATTTCTGGGCGCCGAATCTCAACATCTTCCGCGATCCGCGCTGGGGCCGGGGCCAGGAGACCTACGGGGAGGATCCGTTCCTCACCGGCCGCATGGCTGTCGCTTTTGTCACCGGGATGCAGGGTGACGACCCGAAGTACTACCGCGTGGTTTCGACGCCCAAACATTTCGACGTGCACAGCGGCCCGGAGCCGACGCGGCACTTTGCAGACGTGGATGTGAGCAAGCACGATATTCTCGACACCTATGCGCCGGCTTTCCGCGCCGCCGTCACCGAGGGCAAAGCCGGATCGGTGATGTGCGCCTACAACGCCATCAAAGGGCAGCCGGCCTGCGCCAATCAGTTCCTCCTCGAGGACCAGTTGCGTGGGAGTTGGGGCTTCCAGGGGTATGTGGTCTCCGACTGCGGCGCCGTCCGCGACATCTTCAGCGGCCATCGTTACCGCCCCACGCAGCCACAGGCATCGGCGATCTCATTGGAACGCGGCATGGATAATGAATGCATCGATTTTGTTTCCAAGGTGACGGACGACCACGATTACCGGCCCTACATCGAAGCTGTACAGCAGGGCTACCTCAGCGAGAGCGCGATCGACACCGCGCTGGTCCGCCTTTTCACAGCGCGGATCAGGCTAGGTATGTTTGACCCGCCGGACACGGTTCCGTATTCGAAGATTGATGAGAAGGAGCTCGACAGCCCCGAACATCGGGCGCTGGCCCGCAAGCTTGCGAATGAGTCCATCGTGCTATTGAAGAACGATGGCACTTTGCCGCTCGAATCCGGAATCGCCAGGATAGCCGTGGTTGGCCCGCTTGCCGATCAGACGAGGGTGCTGCTCGGTAACTACAATGGAACGCCGACGCATACGGTTTCCATGCTCGAGGGACTTAAAGCTGAGTTTCCGAATGCGAAGATTACGTTCGTTCCGGGAACACAGTTCCTGCGCGACGACGGCAATCCGGTGCCGGACAATTTGCTGACGACTAACGATGGCAAACCCGGTCTCACGGCGGAGTACAGCAACTGGCAGGGAATACAACTGGGGCCCGGAGCGCGGCCCACGCCCATCACGAGCCGGGTGGAGCCGAATGTCAATCTCAGTGAAAGCAATCTGCCCGCGGAAACCGCGGGAAAGAAATCCCTGGGCGTGCAATGGACAGGATTCCTGACGCCGCCGGATTCGGGCGACTACCTCATCGGTATCCGCGCCGATGGCTTTGCCAGGGTGCTGGTTGACGGCAAAACGATCGCGCAGGAATTCGGAACCCACGGAGTGGAGGCCAAAGTCGGGCGCGTGCACCTGGAGAAAGGGCAGAAGGTCGCGCTGGCCGTCAACTACGGCAATATGGGCGGAGGCCAGCTTCGCGCCCAACTCATCTGGGCGAAAGTGAACAGTGCGCCTTCGCCGGAAGCCATCGCGGCGGCGAGGAGCGCCGATGTCGTGGTCGCCGCCGTCGGGATCACCAGCCAACTCGAAGGCGAAGAGATGCCGGTCAACGAACCCGGTTTTCTCGGCGGAGATCGCACCAGTATCGATCTGCCCGCACCGGAGGAAGCGCTTGTCGAAGCCGTGGCGGCAGCCGGCAAGCCCCTGGTGGTGGTATTGATGAACGGCAGCGCGCTGGCCGTAAACTGGGCCAGCGAACACGCGAACGCGATTCTCGAGGCGTGGTATTCCGGCGAGGAAGGCGGCGCGGCGATCGCCGAAACGTTGAGCGGGAAGAATGATCCGGCGGGCCGTTTGCCGGTGACTTTCTACAAGGACGTCAGCCAACTTCCCAATTTTGAGGACTATTCGATGGAGGACCGCACCTACCGCTACTTCCGGGGAAAGCCGCTTTATCCTTTTGGCTATGGGCTGAGCTACACGACCTTCAGCTATAGCGATCTCGCTCTTCCGCAGACAGGCGTGAAGGCCGGTGATCCGGTCGGAGCTGATGTTACCGTGACCAACGCGGGAAAGGCGGCGGGTGACGAAGTGGTCGAGCTCTATCTGAAATTTCCGCCTGTGAACGGAGCGCCTCGGATCGCTCTCCGTGGATTCCAGCGCATTCATCTGGAACCAGGCGCAAGCCAGAAGGTTCATTTTGAGTTGAAGAACCGCGACCTGGGCATGGTGACGGAGGACGGCAATCCGATCATCGCCGGCGGCGAATACACCGTCAGCATCGGCGGCGGACAGCCTGATACGGGAGCGCCAGGCGTCACCGGGCACTTCCGCGTTGCAGGCCAACTCGACTTGCCGGAGTAACGCGCCGGTCACGTATTCCCGCCATTCAGCCGCTTCCCGCTGAGTACCGGAGCCGACAAATGTACGCCTCGCTCTGGCCGCTGGCCGGCTTGCATCAACCGAACCCCTGGCTTTCCCGGAGTGCGTCTGACAAATGCGATCAATAGGACAGTTGTCCCTGATAAATCATGTCCTCTGGCTTAAAGTCAATGTACATGGTCTGGCCGATTTGCGGCTGGTACGACAGTTGGAAGCGAAGCTTGCCGCCCGTCGCCGGGACAATGGGTTCGCCCTTGAACAGGCGAGGGAAAATGAAACGCGCTCCAAACCCCTGGGTTTGCGACGGCGGAAGGTACTTGCTCAATGTGATCTGGCCCGCGTTGGTGAAGAGATACGCGTTTTGATTCAGTGTGTCAGTGGTCTGCGTGTTGAACCACTGGTCCATGTCGCGCTGCGCGTTGGGGTCATTCGTATGATAGACGAGATTGATGACCACCTCCTGGCTGACGTCGGCGTGTAACAGCCCGTCCATCTTTTGGTCGAATTCCTGTTTCTTTGCATCCGGCATGGATTCGTAATTGTTCTCGAGTTGAAACAACCTGACGTAGGCCTCGCGGACGGGAAGGGAGGAAAAAAACGCGGCCTTGAACTCGTAGTTGGGCACGTCGGTCCCCGCAGTTTCGCCGGCCGTAGGCGGGCCGCTCTGGGGACTCCTCTGGGCGCCTCCCGACGACGCCGCGGATACGGAGCCGACACCTCCACCCATGACAGCGGAATTTTCCTGCCCGCCCGCAGCACCCATGTTACGACTTGACCCATGCTGCCCCGACGATTGACCCCTGTACCCCTTGGCCTGAGACCACGGTGACTTGTCGAGGATGGTGCGCACCTGCTGTGCATTCCATTTGGTAAAAGCTTCATCCAGCCATTTCTCTTTATTCTTGGCGTAAAGAGCTCCGGCTGCCGCCACTATGAGCGCCAACGCCACTACCACGCGACGAGTTCTCATGCTCAACCTCCCAAGTCTTTTCCAGGCGCTTGGCGCATACGGGCCTCCTCCAATCGGTTGGACTCTCAATTGAGGGTGGCACATGGTGCCCGGCCTGACGATTTTCATCAAGAATGTACAGCAACCGCCTCGCTCTTGTCGCTGCTATTCCTATCTCCGGAAAACCTATCACAAGTATCGGCGCCAGGGAGCGGGAACCCGCGATTCCTTATATGCCGCTCGCCTAAAGGTGGCTTCATTCCGGGCGGCCGCAATCTGCAATTGGAGCGACCGCCTAGACATACGATTTGCTCAAAATGGGCACTTTCTTGCTCGTAATCTTCTGGAAACAAGTCAGATAACCGGGTTGGGTTCGCTCGCGGTCGATTATCGGTTAACTCGATCATTATAATGGTTTTAACCCCGCCGGGTTCGCTCGGCTTCGGTCGATCCCACAGGCCGATCCCGATTCTGTTCGCCGGCAAGGAACACTCAATCTGCAATTGGACGCGAAGCGAAGACATACGATTTGCGAAAAAAGGGTGTCTCTCGCCGCGTAATCCTCTGAAAACAAGGTAGATGACAGCGTCGGGTTCGCTCCCTGTCGACTATGGGCTATCCCCATCATTCTAATTAGCTTAAGCCTGTCGGGTTCGCTCGGGTTCGCTCGATTGCCGCCGGCTGCCCTCTCGGCCGCTACGTCGTTCGTGTCGCACACCATCATAAGCGATGAATCCGAGGCCAGAAGAGATGGCGGTTCGGTGCTCACAACGCTATCGATACCACTTGGCGGCTGAAGTGTAAAGGTGGATGATGTTCCGACTGTTTACAATGTTCAGAACGCTCTTCCATTTCAGCACTGGCCGGGAGCGCTCCAGGCTCACAGAGGTGGAGCGCTCCAGCATCAGAGTTTTGGGGGAAGACCTGACGAGCCACTCGTAGGGGCCTGCTTGGCTGTCAAATAGCTTATATTAAATGACTTGTTGCCTATTTTCTTTCAACGATTTCACGACTAATCTGGTTGCATGGTTCGGTACTTAAACGGAGCTTGCCTGGACCCAAACCGCGTGAGGAGCCCGTAGGACAAGCCTACCCAAAACCTCGCCGATTTCCCGCGCCGCATTGTACAAATCGGATAAAGAATCGGCGATCACCAACCGTGGATTCCAGACCAGAAAGAGAGCTTGCCGTGTCGCAAAATGATCATAGTCTTCCGCAACTTGACTCTTGACTGACCATAAGTGATCGGGTAGAAAGTAGTGCCATCAAGGGAGCGGAGCGTAGTTGAAAATAGTTAGTCTCCCGCAAGTGATGACCGCTGTTGATGCTGATGGCGTCGGATGTTAGTAACTCGGGTACTAAATAAAGTGAGGCGCTGAGGCAGGCAATGCCAAGGCACGTCTGTTATGCCTTGGCTTGACTCTTTGCTCGGCGCGGATCTTTGCCGAGCGTCAGTTTGAGTCCATTGAAAGCGTGGAGGAGAGCAATGATCGTTACGATGAGGGGGACAGGCGGGCATCTGCGAACGTGGTCATGGCTTCTGGGGCTATTCCTGGCCTTGATCGTTAGCGCTCCCTGGGCTTTCACTCAAGAGGCCACCGGCCGCGTTACCGGCACGGTCCGCGACACGTCGGGTGGGGTCATTCCGAAGGTGTCGGTCGTGCTGCGCAATGAGGCTTCCGGCTCGGAACTGAAGACCACTTCCGATGCCAGCGGTTTCTTCGTCATCGATTACGTCATCCCCGGAACCTACATGTTGACTGCTTCGACCCAAGGCTTCCAGACGTTCGTGCACACCGGCATCAAGGTCGACGTGGGCGCAGTGGTTCAAATTGACGCCACCCTCCAGGTGGGCACGCAAACGCAGACCGTCGAAGTGAAAGGGGGGACGGTCGATCTGATTCCCAAGTCCACGGGCGGGCAGATGCCCACCATCGGACAGCAAGAGATTCAGAACGTGTCCACGATCGGCCGCGACTCCTTGGAACTGCTCACACTCTTACCAGGCGTGGTTGGCGGCACGGGCACCCCGGGCAGCATTTCCGGCGGGTTCAATGGCGCGTCTGGATCGGGCTTCCAGACGGTCGGCGGGGTCAACACCGAGGGGATCAATGGTTTCAACGTGAACGGCCTGCGCAACGACCAGAACATGGTCAAGCTCGACAACGCCAACGTCATCGACCCTGGCGAAAACGGCGGGTTCGCCGTCGAGCCCAACATGGACATGATTCAGGAGTTTACGGTGAAGCAGTCGGGCTTTGAGGCCAGCCAGGGCGGCGGCGGCGTCATCGTCGATGCGGTCACGAAATCCGGGGGGAGCAAGTTACACGGCGAGGGCTATTACTATGGCCGCAACGCCTTCTTCAATGCGAACGACTGGTCGAACAACCTCGCGGGTATCCCCAAGCCGAACAGCAAATTCAATTACCCCGGCTTCAATATAGGCGGGCCCGTCCGCATTCCGGGCACGAACTTCAACAAGAACAATGACAAGCTGTTCTTCTTCTATGGCTTGGAGTTTCAAAGGCAGCTCGCGGATCCCGGCACCCAGTTCAGGACGGTGCCCACCGCAGCCATGCGTAACGGCGATTTCAGCCAACTCCTGAATCCGCAGTTTTGCACCTCAACGAACGGGGTGGTCACCGGCGGGAACTATCTGAGCATGCCCTGTATTGTGAATGACCCCGCTACGGGCATGCAGGCGGATTACAACGGTCAGCTCAATGTGCTTCCCCCCGACGAGGTCACAGCGGCCGGCCAGGCAGTACTGAATGGCAACTATGTGCTTCCCAACTATGTTGATCCGGCCGGGAACTCGAACCTGGCTGCCCACCCCCTATACCCGACGAACCGAATCGAGAACGTCGCCCGCATCGATTACATGGTGAGCCAGAACACTCGCGCTTTCCTGCGTCTGGCGCAAAACTCGGACCACGAATATTACCCCTACGGATTGTGGTCCTCAGGACTAGGCGATACTTGGGGCGGGAACGTCCCGAGGGTAAGCCCGATTGTGGGGCATGACAGCGGCGAGAACGCCACCATCAATGTGGTCACGGTCATCAACCCAACGCTGACCAACGAGGTCGAGTTCAGCACGGGCGCTATAAACTACCCCTATAAGTATGCGGATCCCAGCAAAGCGGCCAGTAGCAGCTTGCTGGCGAGTTTCCCGGGCGTTAATTGGCTTCAGGGGTCGGGCGGAACAGACTACACCCGGACGGTCGAGGTCCCCGGGGTATGGAACGGCGAGGCGCCCAATTCACAAACTTGGGGCCAGGGCGACGAGTACGGCGGGATCTTCGGCGACAAGACCACATTCGAGCTTACCGACAATCTGACCAAGGTCGAGAAGACGCACACCTTGCAATTCGGTTTTGCGCTCAACCATACGCGCAACGACCAGAACGAAGCCAATGTGAACGGCAGCATTTGGTCCAATAACAGTTTTTCGGGCGTCGCCGCCACCGGAAACGTCTTTGGTGACTTGCTGGACCAAGGCGTTTACCAATGGTCGCAGTCCACCAACGATCCGGACGGCTTGTGGCGGTTCTGGAATTATGAGTGGTACGCGCAGGACTCCTGGAAAACCACCCGCAAGCTGACTCTGAATTACGGCGTGCGTTTCGCCTACTTGCCGCCCTGGTTCGAGGCGCGCGGGGAGGTCGCCACGTTTAACCCCGCTATCTGGACAGCGGCCAACGACACGAACATCAATGACGGCGAGCAGACTTCGTGGGGCTACAAGTATATTCAAAACGCACCCTATATTCCCGCGAACATCGCCGGGCAGTTTGCTTCCGGACTGCCGCCGAGTGGTGGGTTTCCCGCCCCACCCGTCTTGGTTGAGCCCCGGGTTGGATTTGCTTACGACATCTTTGGAACCGGCAAGACGGTGCTTCGCTCCGGCTTCGGAGTTTATGAGGAGCGCGACCAAGGTAATACCATCTTCGGCGCCGCACAGAACCCTCCCTTCGAGTTCAGTACCAGCATTACCTCAGCCACCAGATACAATCCGGCGGCGGCAAATCCTGCGATCACGGGGTTTGGCTACTATACAACTCTTAACCCCTATAGTGAGGTCGGAGGCGTCAGTTCCACCATGTACGACACTCACGACCATCATGGCGCGGAGAATTATTCCTGGAATTTCACTATTGACCAGGACATCAGCCACCAAACGGTGCTTGAAGCTGCCTATGTTGGCACCGTCGGGCGGCACCTTTACATCGAGAATATATTCGATCCCATACCCCTGGGTGCAATGTGGCAAGCGGGAACGGAGGACCCGGTGGCCAATGCGGGCAATAGCGGTGTCCAGAACTCGTTCCGCTACTATAAGCCTTTCGGCGCCATTGACCTTCTGCACCACGTCTCAACGTCTAACTACAACGGCCTACAGGTGACGCTGCGGCGGAACGTGACGCACGGCCTTACGTTGCTCACTTCCTACACCTACTCCAAGACGATGGGGTACTCCGGGTCCTATAACGGCACCGTTGACCCGTTCAATTCAAAGCTCAACTACGGCCTGCTGTCGTATTCTTTGCCGCAGATCCTCAATGTCTCTTACATTTACCAACTGCCGAATTTGGCCGCCAAGTACCTCAACGGCAATCGGGTGGGCCGAGGCATTCTGGACAACTGGCAGCTCTCCGGAATCACCAATTTCCAAAGTGGAGCGCCACAGCCGTATATTGGCGGTTCGGGGAGCCTGGGCACGGTCAGTTGCTACGAGGGTGGGGTGCTCAATGCCGGGCTCTGCTCAAGCGGCAGCACTTCATTTCAAGCGAGCGGCGTAGGCTGGTATGGGACACCTGACCGCAGCTTAGTGCCGCTGTACCTGTCCAACCCGCAGAAGAACACCAACTTCAAAGGCGTAGGTTCCCAGTGGTTCAATCCGGCGTCCATTACGCTCCCGCAACTCAACCAGTTAGGCAATTATGCGCCGCCGCAGTTCCTGGGACCGGGGTCGAATAACTGGGACATGACGCTTTTCAAGAGCTTCCCGCTCGGCGAACAACGGCGCCTTGAGTTCCGCATTGCGGCTTTCGACGTATTCAATCGCGCACAGCTCGACACTCCGGCCCAGGATGCTGTCGCCAACCCCAATATCAGTTGGAACCTGCCAGCGGGCGCCACGAGTTTCAGCCAGGGTACGCCGTCCCTGGTAACCAATGGCAGTCCTGCTTGCACGGGCGGCAACACGGTGGGGTGCATCCTGGACAAGCATGGCCACCGGGAGATGGAGGGCGCGATCAAATTCTACTTCTGAGGGTTTGTCGTGGGTCCCGTGAAAAGCCCTCGGAGGACTATGAAGGGTTGCGGGATGCTAATGACAAGGGGCGGGCGCCAATACTCGCCCCTTTTTCTTTTGGACAGAGTCCCGCGCCTTCGTGTAAAAGAAAGAGATGAGGGTCTTCAGGATAATCGGCGTGTTGGCGGTCATCCTGGGCGCGGCCAGCGTGGCTCTCGCCGCTTCGGGCGACGAACCTTCCGCGTGTATCCTGGGCGATCAAGCGCTGGCGCAGAAACAGCCGGACTTGGCGGTGATCCAGTACAATGAATGCCTTTCCAAGAATCCCCCGACGTTCAAGATCCTGTCAAATCTTGGCATCGCCTACGCGCAGCAAACGCAGTTCGCGGAAGCCATCCAGGCTTACGGGCAAGCGCTGGCGCTTGAGCCGGACGACGCGACTGTTCACGTGAATCTTGGGCTGGCCTATATCAAGACGAATCGGCCTAAGGAGGCGGCCGAGCAATTTGCCCGCTCGCTCATCAGTGACCCGGATAACGCCAAGACGCTCGAACTGCTGGCCTATGCTCATTTCGCGATGGGAGACTACGCGCTGGCGGCTTACGAGGTAGGACTGGTGCAGAGGGCCATGCCCGACGACCATTCCTCGGAGTTTATCCTCGGCTCGTCATATCTCCGGCTGGGGATGTCCCTGCAAGCGATCCCCCTGATCTACGACTCCGTGTCGCAGAGCAAGTCTCCGGATGCGTATAAAGTTCTGGGCGAGGCCCTTCTCGACATGAAAGCTTTCGGGCCGGCGCTTGAGAACTTCCAGAAAGCCGCCGGTCTTAAGCCCAACATGCCGGGCATCTATTCGGATTTAAGTCTGGCCTATACGGGTTTGGGAAAGCCGGATAAGGCCATGGATGCTCTCAAGCAGGAATTGGCCCGGGACCCCAACGATTTTACCGCCAATTATCTCCTCGGCCACGATGATCGCGTCAACGGCGACGAGACGGAAGCCTTGAAATACCTGGACAAGGCCAGCCAGACGGATCCGGGTAACACGTCCGTGGATTACGAGTACGCAGTTCTGGCCATGAAGCACGAGGATTACGCCAAGGCGGAGTCCATTCTCCGCGGCATCCTGCAAAAGCTTCCTGGCTATACAGACGCCCACGTGTTGCTGGCGCAGGTCGATTTTCGCTTGCATAAGACTGATGACGGCATGCGGGAAAAAGCCATCGTTACTGCGCTTCAGCGGGCTGAGCAGACCCGCAGCGAAGCCGAGAAGAAGGTCGTGGAGAACAGTCGAGGGTCCAAGAGTCGAGAGTAAGAGTCGATGATATCACTAAGGTCCCCACTATTCTCTCGACTCTTGACTCTTGACTCTCGACTTTCGAGACCCCTGTGCATTTTCTGTGAAATCGCCCTGATCTGTGGACTGTCAACTCTCCATTCTCGACTCTCGACTTTTGACTGTGAGCCCCAGGCGGCAAAATACGAAGCTGCCGCAAAGGAATACGAGGACGAGGTCAAGATGCAGCCGCAGTCTGCCAAGGCGTGGAGCAACCTCGGAGCAGTGCGGGCGATGCAGGGAAACTGCGCGGCATCGCTAACCGCCCTCGACCGTGCCCGTACGCTGGACGCAAGCCTGTTTGTTCCGTGGTACTTCAGCGGCTATTGCCACTTGGCCCTTCATCAGGATCGAATAGCACTCAAGGAGCTCGAACGGGCGACAAGTCTCAATGCGAAGGATCCCAACGCATGGTATTGTGAAGCCCAGGCGGCGGCAAATTCGAATCAATTGACGCAATCCCTGGAAGCGATCTCGCGCTCGCTGCTTCTCGATTCCAAGCGGCCCGAGGGCTATTATCTGGCCGGGCAAGACGCGCTGGGAATCGCCAAGGAGCAATACGATTACCTCATGGTTCACCAGCCAAGCGCGTTCGCAATGCGCCTCAGGGCCGAACGATATGCTGGGCAGGGAGCTTGGGAGGCCGCGGCCGCCGACTATCGGAAGGCGCAACAAGTCTCCCCTGACGCGCCGGATATCGCTTTCGAGCTGGGCAGCATCTACTTGGAAAAAGGGGATTACGCGGAAGCGGAAAACGAATTTCGGCATTGTCTGGCGCAGCTTCCGGATTCGGCCTGGGCGAAACTCCGGCTTGCCTTGGCGCTCGGAGCCCAATCAAAAAAGAGCCAGGCGGAAGAGCTCCTGAAAAATGTTTCGCCCGCGAGCTTGGTGTCGCCTTCCGAGTGGCAGGACTCGATTGCCGCTGAGGATCTGCTCGGTCAGGCGGAATCCGCAAAGCGGTTGCTGAGTCAGGCGGAATCCTTGTTTCCCAATTTCCCGGAGTGGGAGAGCTGGACGGAGCGCCTGGCGGCTGCTGAGACGAATCCCGGAGCACCGGCGGAGGCTCCGTTCGAATTCGAGCGTCCGGGGACGATAGGGCTTCCGGTGAGCTTTCTTATGGCGAGTGGGCCGGAGCACGCCGATTTCGTGCGCCCGGTTTTTCCCAACTCTTCCGGCTTTCGAGCTTTCCGCACTGCGTTTTTGAGCGGGGACACTCTGGCCGCCTTGGACCAACTGATGCCACTCGTCCGCGGGCAGCCTGCCGATCCCGGCCGGGCGTTTGTGATGGGTGAGATGCTTCAGCGCCTCGCGCTCGACTTCCTCGAGCGCCTCCAAACGGAATATCCGAATTCCGAGCCGGCGATGATATTGGCGGCGGAGAACTATTCATCCAGCGGCGATCAGGCGAAGGCGATCGAGATTTATGAAGCCTTGCTCAAGAATGACGGGCCATCGCCGAACATTTTGCGAGACCTTGCCAGCGTCTATTGGAAGCAGCGCCAATGGACGGAGGCGCTGCCTGTCCTTCAAGAGCTCGCGAAAACTGACCCCGATGACCCCACCACCTTCATCAATCTTGGACGCATCTACACTTATCAACAGAAGCCGAAAGAGGCGGAGGAGAATTTCCGCATCGCGGAGCGGATTCAACCGGATATGTTCGAAGCGCATCTCGGGCTTGGCGAAATTTTCTGGCATGCAGGCCAGGAAAATGGCGCCATCGCCGAGTTGAAGGTAGCGGAACGCGCGCAGCCTTCCAATCCGCGGCCGCATTATCTGCTGGCACAGATGTATCGGAGGGCGGGCGAAGATAACCTGGCAGCCCAAGAGATGGCGAATTTCCAGCGGCTCCAGGCCCTGGCTGGGCCTGAAACCGCTGTCCAGGGCGGCAGGCTGGTTCCCCTCGATTGAACACAGTCGAGAGTCGAGAGTCAAGAGTTGAGAGTCCAGAGTCGAGAGTCAACAGTCGAGGTGAGAGTCGGATCTAACGATGTTCAGGAATCTCGACTCTTGACTCTTGACTGGGTGCTGCGGGCGCTTATCATTTCCGCTCTGATGGTCTTCATAAGCCCGTCCCTGGCCGCCGGCGAGAACACGCCTCAGCATGCGACGAAAAGCACGGCCGCATTCAAACGCCTTAGCGAACAGGCTTCGCAGGCCCGCCAGGCGAACGATCTCGAACGCGCCACCGCTCTTTATGAACAAGCCCTCAAATTGAACCCGCGCTGGGAAGAGGGATGGTGGTTTTTGGGAACGCTCTATTATGACGGCAACCAGTACCCTGGCGGTCTTGCGGCCTTCCGAAACCTGGTGGAGCTTAGTCCGCACTTAGGGACGGGCTGGACGATGCTGGGCCTCTGTGAGTTTGAGACGAAGGATTATGCCAACTCGTTCATTCACCTTGAGAGGGGATTTCAGGAAGGACTGGCGAATAACGACGATCTCCTCCGGGTGGCCAACTATCATTTGGCGCTGCTTTACATTCTGCATGGAGATTTCGACACCGCCTTCGGCAAGCTGAGAGGTCTCGCGTTTCAAGGACCTTTATCCAGCCCGCTGCGATTTGCTCTGGGCATGGCGCTGCTTCGAATTCCCTTGCTCCCCAGCCAGGTCGATCCTACCCAGGACGCGCTTATCGACAAGGCGGGCGAAGCAGGCGAATTGATCGCCCTTCAGGACTACGATCAGGCTGAGGCGGTCTTCAAGCAGTTGGTTGAGGAATATCCTACCGCGCATTTCGTTCATTACGCTTATGGCTCGATGCTGGCTCAGATGGTGCAATTCGATCAAGCCATCGAGCAGCTCCGCCGCGAGACCGAGATTACTCCCGACAGCCCCCTTCCGTACATGCATCTCGCCTTTGTTGAATTGCGTCTGAATCAGGCAAAGGATGCCCTGCCCTTTGCTGAAAGGGCGGTCCAGCTCAACGCGAATTCGTTTGTGTCGCACTATCTGCTCGGCCGAGCGTTGCTGGGCGGGGGACAAGTGCACGATGCCGTTGAAGAACTTGAGACTGCCAAGAGGCTCGGACCGCAAAGCGCCGAAGTTCGGTACAACCTCGCCGTCGCCTTGGCCCGGGACAACCAGGCGGAAGCCGCGGCTCGTGAACGGGCGGAGTTTACGCGTCTAAATGCGCTCGCTCAAAAGTCGAAGTCCCGGGGTGGGAGCGAGGGAGACTCTTACCGAATGTCCGATTCGCGAGGAACGTTGGAGCCTGGTCAGGCGGGAAGCGCATCAGGGAATGCGCCTCAGTAGAACGCCTGCGGTTCGGCAGTCGCCACTCTAAAGCAGGCTGTCACAGAAGAGAATGCCATGTTCAGAAACGGGGGAAAAGCGTCGAGAATGGGTGAAAGGCGAAGGAGCGACGGCGCGTCAAGCTCGCGCCGCCAGTTCTTGAAAAAAATAGGGGTAGGAGGGCTGGCAGCTTACGGACTGGCGGGCCGCATCGTGCGTTCGGGCGGCTCGTCGGTTCCAACACCCCAAAACGGCTTGCCGGCTTTTGAAATTGTTCCTAGTTCCGCCAGCAAGATCCAATTTGTCCATGAGAGCGGTCGCTCTCCCCAATACTATCTGCCGGAAACTTTGGGCGGCGGAGGCGGATTCATTGATTATGACAACGACGGATGGATGGATATTTATCAGGTGAATAGCGGAAAGTGTGACTTCTACGACCCTCATCCTCCTCTGCGTAACGCGCTCTACCACAACAATCGGGACGGAACGTTCACTGATGTAACGGAAAGAGCGGGAGTGGCCGGAGGGGGCTTCGGCATGGGTGTTGCAGTGGGCGACTACGACGGCGATGGCTGGCCGGACCTGTATGTCACCCAGTACGGACGCTCGATTCTTTATCACAATAACGGCGACGGCACGTTTACTGACGTCACCGCCAAAGCCGGCGTGAGCGCCCCGGGATGGGCGGCCAGCGCCGTCTGGTTCGACTACGATAATGACGGTCGGCTCGACCTGTTTGTCTGCCGATCCGTGAATTTCAGCAAGGCAAACAACAAATTCTGTGGCAGCCACCAGACGGACGAGCGTTTCTACTGTATTCCGAACGTGTACGATCCCATGCCCAGCTATCTTTTTCATAACAACGGCGACGGTACCTTCACAGACGTCAGCGAGGAGTCTGGCATCGCCGGCGCGCGCGGCATCGCCTGGGGAGTTGTCGCAACCGACATCAATGGCGACGGGATGATGGACCTTTTTGTGGCCAATGATACGGTGGCGAATTTCCTCTTTGCCAATCGTGGCCACGGGAAGTTCGAAGAGATCGGCCTTCAATCCGGTGTGGGTTACAGCGCCGACGGCCGCGCCCGGTCGGGCATGGGCGTGGACTCCGCCGACTACGATCAGGACGGCAAGATCGACCTTTTCTTGACCGATGTGGATGAGGAATTATTCTCGCTCTACCACAACAACGGCAACGAAACTTTTGACGACCAATCCCTCTCCAACGGCATCGGGATGACGGTGCGTTATATGAGCGGCTGGGGAGTGAAGTTCCTCGACTACGACAACGACGGGAATGTGGACCTCTTCATCGTCTCGGGCCACCCGGACAACAAGGTGTCAGAGCGATATAGCAAGGTCACCTTTGCAGAGAAACCGTTGCTCTGGCGCAATCTGGGAACAGGTTACCAGAAAACTTATCAAAACGTGAGCGCGGAAAGCGGGCCGGTTTTCGACACCGCGGTGCCGGGGCGCGGCCTCGCCATCGGTGATTTCAATAACGACGGCGGCGTGGATGTGCTGATCATGCTCAACCAGGGGGCTCCCGTTCTGCTTCGTAATAACGTTGGCAAGCTCAATCATTGGCTGGGGATTCTTTTGAGGGGCACGGTCGCGAATCCGGATGCTGTGGGAGCGACGGTGACCTGGCAGGCGGGTGACCTGAAGCGATACATCTATAAAGTTGCGGGTGGAGGCTACCTTTCCAGCCACGACCCGCGTCTGGTCCTGGGAATCGGCCCGCGCACGAAATTCGATTGGCTGGAGATCAAATGGCCGCCGCCCAGCAAACGAGTAGACCGCTTCACCGATCTGCCCCTGGACCGCTATATCACCATCGTTGAAGGCCAGGGAATCAAGACTTAGATCAGGGGGTGAGTCATAGGGAGAGGGCTTTGCTCCCTTCGCCGAGGAGCGATCTACGCCGCGACCCTCCTCTGCGCGGCGTTGCCGTCTCTCGCCCAGTCCGGGAAAACACTGCGCGGAAAAATCGAAACCCCGAACGGGGGCAGAGTCGGGGTGGCCGTGTTGGTCACTGTTGAGGGGCAGCAAAGTGGCGCATCGATGAACGCTCCCGTGGATTCGGACGGGAACTTTGAGTTCAACGGGCTCCCAGCCGATACGTATACCGTCACGGTGAAGGCTGAAAACTTCCAGACTTACCGTGCCACTGTGAACCTGAGCAGTATGTTCGTACAAAGTTCTAATGTTGATATCTATTTGATCCCGATCCATAAGCTTAAGGTCGATCCAGCTGCCGAGCCTCCGCTGACCGATCTGGCCGTCCCCCGGAACGCCCGCCGGGAATTTGAGGAGGCTAAGCGCGACTGGCAGAAGAATAAGCTGAAAGACGAGCGGAAGCACCTGGAAAGAGCCGTTGGGGATTATTCTTGTTACGCGCGGGCCGAGGATGTGCTGGCGGAACTCGATCGCGCCGAGAAAAATCTGCCCGGCGCCGAGGCGGACTACCAGCAGGCCATCAAGTGTGACGCCACCTTCCTGCACGCCTTTTATGGCCTCGCCGACCTCTACATGGCGGAGAATGAGCCCGCCAAGAGCGAGGCTGTTCTCCTCCAGGCGCAGCGCCGCGCGCCCGACGATTGGATGCTCAGTTACGAACTGGGCACCACTCATTTTGAGATGGAGGAATTTGCGAAGGCCGCACAGGATTTCATTGCTGCAGAGTCTCTCCACCCCGATATGCCCGCGTCGTTTCACGTCCAACTGGCCAATGCTTACCTGAAGAGCGGCGAATATGGCAAGGCTTTAGAGCAGCTTGATACCTACCTGCGCCTCAGCCCCAACGGGCCGTACTCCGGAAACGCCAGAAAAATGGCGGCGAGCTTGCGCCAACGCGGCGTGGCGCCGCAGACTCCCGCCGACAAGCCCTGAGACAGAGTCGAGAGTTGAGAGTCAAGAGGTGATAGTCAAGAGCCGAAGAAGTTAGGCCGCTTTTCCGACCGCTCTCCTGAGGCCGCTCAGCATGCGTGCTATTTCGCACAATTCGTCCAGCGCGGCCTGTGCCGGCTCTGGGGCAAGGTATCCGAGGTCTCTGCTGGCCATCAGAAGATACCCGGTTTCCGCCAGCGATCCTTCGGCAATGTTCAGAAACCTCGCGTATTCCTGGTTGCTTTGTCGCTTTGATCCCTCGGCAATGTTGGTCGGGATAGATAGTACCGCCCTCCGAAGCTGCGAGGTGAGCCCAAAGCGCTCGTCGGAAGGAAAGCTCTTGGAAAAGCGATAGACCTGAAGGACCACCGCATGGCTCCGCTGCCAAACCGCCAATTCTGTGAATCGTTGCATGGACTGAATACCACCAACACCCGACTCTTGACTCTCAACTCTCGACTCCTGACTTACGGGGGATAGGGCGCGCCGGCCCGCACCACGCGGATGTTGTGGTCGAAGAACTTGATATGTCCGCCGGGAAGCTCGTAGCGTGGCATGTGACAAGTTACGCAGTCATGAGCGCTGACGGGGCAAGCGGGCCCGGGATGGCCCGCGAGCTTTGGCCCGCCCTTTTCCTGATGGCACGCCAGGCACTTGGAATCGTAAACCGCTGTGCTTCGCACCACGGTCTGGTGCGGGTCATGGCATGCCAGGCAACTGATACGCGAGTCGCTGGGGCTCCAACAAGCGCTGATCTGCAACCGATAGGGCTGGAACCGCACGTTGCGCACATCCATAACTTGCATCTGTACGACTTGGCTCCAGGTTCGGTGGCACGAGCCGCAGAAATCATCCAGTTCATAGGGCGGAAGCTTGGCGGGGTTAAGAATCGCCGCCGAGGCGGCCGCGGGCTTCCTCTGCTGGATCGCGGCCACGTGCTGGGCGCCGGGCCCGTGGCAGGCTTCGCAACTTACGCCGGGCACGGAATTTCTGGGCTGGAACACGCCGCCTACGTCGGCTCCGGTGGTGTGGCAGGAGATGCAAAGCCGCCCTATGGACTCATCCTGCCGGTCTCCAAAAGCCTCCTCGAGAGTTCGAGGCGGGGTCAGTGGAATGCCCAGCGTGATCCCTAACCCATTCACGTCCGTGAAGTAGCTGACGCGAGACTGATAGTACGCACCGTCGTGCCAAAGCATGTAGGTTTGACCGGACAGCGGCATTCCAAAAGCCCAGAGGATGGGCTCGGAGATCGTCTTTTTTCCGTCCGTTACCGAGTAGATGCTTTTGCCGTCCTGGGTAGAGATCAGATAATGGTAGGGGCCGGACTGGAAGGTGAGTCGCGAGTATTTGTGCAAGATTGAGGCGTCCGCAGGCAGCGCGGCGGCTTGGGCCATCGGCGTCTTCATGTAGCTATCGGATTCCTGAATGTGACACGCGGCGCAGACTTTTTCGCCCGCATATTTTGCGCCCGCCGGCGGCCCCACCACCGGATTCCAGCTCTCTCCAGGCGGGTTCTGGCCGCGCGCGACCGCAGCAGCGAAGAGGACCATCGCGCATAAGGCCGCAGCCCGGCCGAGCCTTCGCACGCTCGGAGGTCTGAACTCCCCTCGATTCAAGGATTCTTTCCTTGGTCCATTGAGGATTGAAGAAACAGCATCCACAGATTACGCAGACTTCACCGAGTCGAAGAAGCACAACGAATCCGACTGTCGGTTTGTAAAGCCGCTATCGGTCTTGGTCCGCTACCGCATCTTTCTTCTGCTGACCCGCGAAATCTGCGTAAGCAGTGGGATTAACCCTTGGCTACGAAGTTCCCACTGGAATTCGCACCGAGCCGACATTGCCGGACGTTGGATCGCGGACCACCAATTCCAGTGTCTCGGCGCCCTCAACAAGGTCCACCCACTTTTTCACCATCAACCCCTCTTGCATCAGGCGTGGCACTCCGCCTGCTTCGACACGCAAGTTCATATCGTAGCCTCCGGTGCGCAAGACGGTGCCTTTGTCATTCAACTGGGCTAGAACCACCGCCAGGTCCACGGTCTTGCTTCCGGCATCGTCCTGGAGCGTTAGGTTACGCGTGTCAATATCAATGTCGAGCAAAACGCCTGGCTGGACCGGACGGTGCCGAAGCGCCACGTCGTGCGCGTTCATATCGACCTTCACAACCGGGGCCTTGGGAGCATGGACCAACTGCAGAATCGATACCGTGAGGCCCAGACCCGTGGAATCGAGGGGGCTGTATAGGGCTTGGTTGAGCGCGGCGTTGCCCTGCTCATCGTTTCCCGGTGTCCCTTCGGTGGCAAAATATCCGCGGCGGTAGCGCAGATGGACGCCGGGTTTGTCCACCTTCACGGTGAGCGTGTGGTATTTGCCGTCCCAGCGGATTTGCTGCGGATAAAAGCCGAGCGTGTAGTTGGCGTCGGAATCATCCACGGCGGCCCGCATCACCCGCGCGAGGTCATTGGTGTTGTAAAACGTCTGGCCACCGGTGTGGCTGGCAAGGTCCTGCATCGTCCCCACGCTTGAGTAGAAGGAGTTCATGTTCATTGTCCCCGGAGCCGACGCGACCAGCCCGCGCGCATCCACGGGGTAGACCGCCAGATTGGCATTGTTCAACGCTTTGTACGCACGCTGAAGCTCCGGGGTGAAATGAATTTGATCGCGCGTGTCGCCCGGTTGGCGAGGCGTGTCAAAGCCGATCGAAATGGGGAAGCTTCCGGAAACCCAGATCAAGTTTTTTCGTCCCGGAAACTGCGCCAGATAATTTGCGATGGCCATCAGTGCGTCCAGGGTGCGGTCGACGCGGTCAACACCGAAGAAGGCGCTCTCATGGGACTGGAATTGCATCATGGTAACTTCCATTTGGGCCATTGCGGCCGCCTCGCCGGCTAACCCCGCTGCAGGGCCCGTAGCCCCACCCGCAGCCGCATTCGCCGCCGCCGCACCCGCGGCTGTACTGGGCGCACCTCCAGAAGTGGCTGGTCCTTGCGGCGAGGCATTGTTTTGTTGGACGATGTCCTGCGGCGTCGATTTGGTGACAATGCTCGAGGCGGTGTCCGCGTCGTCCATGGATACCGGTGGCGCCGAGCCCTCAAGCTCCTTGGAGTTGACCGTTTTGGCGTTCCTCAGAGCCGCCAGCAAAACCTTTGGGTTGCTGGTAAAGTTCTGAAGCGTGTAAAGGTGGTCGCCAAGTAAAAAGATGGCCGCCCGGTCTTGCGGCTGGAGTTCTTCGAGAAAGCGGATCACTTCCTGGCGCGCCCACGTCTGGTCTTGAAGGCTGGTATTCAGGCCATCGAGCAGAACGGCTGTAGCGCTCTCCGGCGAGCCCTGGACGCGGTTCGAAAACGTGTTGGGCGGAAGCGGGGGGGCAGGAGCGGGCGTAAGTGAGAGGGCGGAGAAAAGATCAATGGGCACTTCTTTGCCATTGTCGTAGATTTTGAAATCGTCACGCGTCAGGCCCTTGATGGCGCCCCCCCGGGAATCTTGAGCGACTACATCGATCTCAATCAGGCGCGTCTCGACCCGGATAACGCCCTGGTTCTTGTTGACCCCGCCTACTGGAGGATTAGCTGCCAGCCCAACTGTCGTGACCAAAACGAACGATAGAACCGCGCCTCTCATTCTAGATCAGCCTCCTTACAGACCCTACACCGCGCCCAGGTTCCCGGACGCCTCTAAAAGGCATTGTAATCCCGGCACGCTCGCGAGAGCTTTTTCTCTTTCAGTATACCAAGCTGAAAATCGACCTTCGAGACTCTATGGCTTGCCGGCGATATCGCCTGTCGAGGACTTATAAACGGAGGTGTCGGGATGGAACTCCGCCCACGCAAACCAGAAGGAAAGAAGCGGTGTGAGCCGGCTTAGGTGGTGGCCTTTCAGCGCGCCGCGGACGCATAAACCTTCAGAGTTCCATGCCGACCCGGTTGCGGAGTCGATCACTTCTCCCTTGCCGCCCGGCTTGAATTCGAGCGTGCGCCCCTTGACCAGCCGGGAGAAGGCCGTGACGGTGTCGGTCGAGGAGTCGTAGATGATCAGCACCGGCGACGCCCCAACCTTGTCGTTGATGACGAGGCCGGCATGGATGATCTCAAGCGGGTACGCGCGCTGAGCGTCGCCTGCCTCCAGTCCGACAATCAATTTGTGCGGGGGGAGGCGCGGGTCTTCGCGAATAGCGTCCGGGGCGGGCTGTATCTGCCAGACGCGCTCACTGAGCAGTAGCCCCATAATATCGGAGTACCGCTTCTGGTCAGAGGAGTACCGCTCTTGATCGTCTGGATTCGGCTGAAAGGCGAAGGTGTTCGGGTGGTTCTCCTTCCACTTCCTCCAGGACGTGATTTCAAAAGGCACCAAGGGCAGCCGGCTTCCCTTCAGCGGACCGTCAAAGGCTTCTCCAGTAGCTTGCTGCCAGCTTGTGCCCGTCTGCCGGTCCTTCAGAACAAGGTTCATGCCCTGAGTTCCACTAACGTCAAAGGTCAATTGCCTGCCATCGGCCGCGGGCCTGAACACGAGGCCCGTATTGCAGAGGCTTCACCAGGTGACTAGAATCGGGAGCCCGCCCAGGCGGTCTTGGATTGAATGCACCGAGATCACCATCGGCAGCCAATAGGCGTTAGCGGAGCCGTTCAAGGAAACTCCGATAACAGTGTCATTGTCCTTGAGGAAAGTGACTTGGGACGCCGGAACGGAAATGGGGTTGGCGGTCTGCCGTTGGCGCGAGGGCATTCTGGCGTGCAGCGTCGCGGGGTTCTGAGCGCCGAGCACGGTTCCAACGGCCAGCAACGAACAAACCAATAAAATAAGTTCGAGATTTCTGCCGTTGGCGCTCCGATGCGTTTTCATGGGATCGTAGTCCTGCGGGTCCGCTCTTTGCCGAACATTCTTCCGCCATTTTCGTTCAGAAGCTGCTCGAGGCTTTTGTCATCCGTCCGCTTTGACGTTGATTTCCTGCGCGATGCGTTGCTGCGCTTCGGCCAACAACGCCTCAATCGGATCGGGGCATGTGGTCAGCCACAGTTCGGTCCTTGCGCATGCTTGAGGACGAAGTACTATGGTACAAGGTGCGGCGTGGGTGTCAACTTGATCCTAATAATGAGCCTCGCTTCGGAGCCTCGCTTGGACCTCAGCGTGATCGTGTGGCGCAGTTGGGAGCGAGGCGTCGGCACAGGGCCGTCCATGCCCCGCTCCCGTCTGACGGCGCTCAGCCCACCTCTTCCCCTCGGGCGTGTGACGCTTGTGATTCGTTGCTCGTGAGCCCTCTCCGTTGTAGGTCTCCTAACGGCAGAGGTTTTCATTTTCAGTTGAGGCAAGACCCAGCAGGAGTCCCGAAACCCTCGATTTATCGCGCGCCCTTCGCTGTTCATTTGCCATGCCCGGCTGCGGCGATGCCATGCTTGATTCGGGAGCTACGCCCCAGTTGAACACGTGGTGCCCTGGCATCCACGGCTTAGAATCAATGATCTGACGGGATTCGAACCCGTCACCCACCGTTTAGGAAACCGTTGCCTTGCGGGAGCACTTGCTTCCAAGCAAGTCCCCTAGTTGGCGAGTAAGCGCCCGATTCTAAACCTCGTTCGTCTGCCAGAAAGCTGCAGACGAGTTCCCGAATTCGGCCAAACCGTCGCTCCGGATTGGCCGCAAATATAAGCTAGTGCTTGAGTTGGTACGCCCGGGGTGATTCGAACACCCGACCCCTTGCTTCGTAGGCCAGATGAGTCAGGCTAATTCGTTGATTTTGCAGCACGGCTGGCAACCGTAAGTCGTTTCAGGCACGGCTGGGAACGTTGAAGTGGTACCGAAGTGGTACTCGATTGACGACCACTTGTGCGGATTGCCCAATACGAATTGACGTGTCCGC
>JASHPE010000093.1 GCA_030038235.1 Terriglobia bacterium | reverse complement strand
AGCTTTTCCTTCGCTGCCCGCATCCATGGCTAAACAGGACTCGCGCCCTTTGCGGATTAGCAGCCGCGCGGCTCGCATGCGGTCATTCCCGGCATCCGCATCATCTCGTCCAGACCAGAAAACTTCAGAACCCCAGCAAGGAAGGTGCACCATGAAAACAACAGCCAGTCGGTGGGCATTGCTGGTAGTGATCCTGGTGTTGAGCGCCGGGAGGATTGGCGGGCCGCGGCCGCTATTGGCTCAGAATGACGCCCAAAGCATAGCGGCAGCGCAGAACCAGCCGGTGGTCGCGACCATTCACAAGGAATCCAACCTGGTGCTTGTCGATACGGTGGTCACGGACAAGAGGGACCATTACATCGAGGACCTGAAGGCCGCAGACTTCCACGTTTTTGATAACGGCAAGGAACAGCAGATCGTCTCTTTCAATGGCCCAACGCCGGGGGCGGCGGGCGGCACGGCCGCGCCGCATGCACCGGGACAACGGCGCTATATCGTGCTGTTTTTCGACAACTCCACGATGGGCATGGAAGATCAGATGCGGGCGCGCAAGGCCGCAGCTCAATTCGTGGATAAGACGGCGTCGCAGGACCGCGAAATGGCGGTGGTGGAGTTCACCGGCGTGTTCCATCTGGTGCAGAACTTCACCGACAACTCTGACCTGCTGGCTCGGGCGGTCAGCGGTATCAAAGCGGCGGCGGTCAATCCCAATGCCGGTATGACAGGCGGCGGCATGGCGGCCTCCGGCATGGGCGCGCCTCCCGGGGGCATGACCTCCAACCCGATGTCGACCGGCATGGGGGGCGGTTATTCTCTAAACAGCGTCGCCGGCGACTTCGGCGCGCGCGACCTGCTTTTCGCCTTGCGCGATGTCATCAAGCTGCTGGAGCCCATACCCGGCAGGAAGACGATGGTCCTTTTCTCGGCGGGCTTCAGGTTGGACGACCAGCTCATGCCCGAATTGACGGCCACCATCGATGCTGCCAACAAGGCAAACGTCGCCATTTATCCGCTCGATGTGCGCGGCTTGTTCGCGTGGCTGCACCTGCCGCCGGGATTGGTGAATCCCCCCGGCACCGAGGCTGCTTCATATCCTGATTATTCGCACTACGCCGGATTGCTTGCCCTGCTTATGCCCCAGCATGGTGGAGGCGGCGGCGGTGGTGGCGGCGGTGGTGTAGGCGGTGGAGGTGGTGGTGTTGGTGGTGGCGGCGGCGGCGGCGGACGCGGTGGCGGCGGTGGCGGGACTGGTGGAACCGGTAGCGGTGGGACCGGTGGAAGCGGAGGCGGCGGACGAGGCGGCTCTGGGGGTACCGGAGGCACCGGCACCTCGGGCGGTTCCGGCGGACGTGGCGGAGGAACGGGCGGTGGCGGCGGCGGCATCTCGACCGGTCCGGCATCGATCAATACGCCTTACGGCAATCCCAACTTCATGCCGAATGCCAATATCCTGCACCTTCCCGGCGCCACGGCCACGGCAACTCAGGATGTGCTCTACGCTTTGGCTACGGGAACCGGCGGATTCCCCATCCTCAACAACAACGACCTTCTGGCGGGCCTCGACAGGATCGGGCACGATCTGGACGAATACTACACGCTCGGCTACGCACCGTCCGATCTCAGCCATGACGGCAGCTATCACCGGATCAAAGTAAGCGTGGACACAAAGGGTGTCGATATCCGCGCCCGCAACGGCTATTACGACACCAAGGGCGTGGACGCGCTCGCGGGCAACCCGCAAGGCAAGGCGCTCGAGGCCGCATTGGCAGGCTCGCAGGCAGGCGGCACTCACATGACGGCCGAGGCTTCGTATTTCTACACCGCGGCCAACGACGCATTGGTGAATGTGGCCGTGGCCCTGCCTGGCGACGCCTTCAACTTTGAGAAGGACAAGAAGAATTACAAGTGCGACGTGACCATCCTGGGCGTGGCCTACCGGCCTGATGGAGCGGTGGCGGCGCGCTTCAGCGATTCGCGTTCGCTCGATTTCGACAAGCAGGAGTACAAGGACTTCGGCGGCACGGGATTCACGTATCGCAGCGGATTCGATATCGCGCCCGGGCAGTACACGCTGAAGATCGCGGTAGGCACCGGGGGCAATGGCGCGGCCAAGCAGGAGATCCCGCTCACCGTGCAGCCTTACAACGGCAATGAGTTCAGCATGAGCGGCGTGGTGCTGAGCAGTCAATTCCAAGCCGTATCGCAGTCGGCCGTGACTCTCGATGAGGCGCTGCTGGAGGACCAGAAGACCTTTGTGGCACAGGGTGTGGCGATCCAGCCGTCCGCCAGCAACACTTTCAAGGCGGGGCAGGAGCTCGCCATGTACGTGGAAGTGTACGAACCTCAACTGACGTCCTCGGCCGCACCGTCCGTGCAGCTTCAGTACGAAGTGATCAATCGCAAGACGAATCTGCCGGTCGCCAGCAGCTCAGCGCCGCTGGCGAATTTCATCAAGGCGGGGAATCCGGTCATCCCGGTGGGTATTCCTATAAGGACCGAGGGTATGCAGGCCGGCGACTATGACGTGGAAGTGCTGGCCAGCGACTCGACGGGCAACCGTTCGCCGGTGCAGCGTGCCTCATTTACGTTGAATTGATCTCACGAGGGCAGGCCTTCTGCCTGCCTATTCGTCTCAGTCAGGCAGCCGCCGAGCCGGTCACGAGGATCGTTCTCGTTCACATGCCGCATGCCAAGCCTGTCCCGGCACTCCGCCCGTCTGAAGCAAGCGCGGCCGATACTCGCGTTCGTCGTCAGCTTCTCAATTGGTTCCATAGACACCGCCGGCCTCTGCCATGGCGCGACTCGCGTGATGCTTACCGCGTCTGGGTCTCGGAAGTGATGCTGCAGCAGACGCAGGTGGCCACGGTAATTCCGTACTACCGGCGGTTCCTCTCTGCCTTTCCGACGGTCCAGGTTCTTGCGCGCGCTCCGCTCGAGCGCGTATTGCAGCATTGGTCCGGGCTCGGATACTACCGCCGTGCCCGCCAGCTTCATCGGGCGGCGCAGACTCTGCTAGAGAAGTTCGACGGCAGGTTTCCCGCGACATTGGAAGGCGCGAAGCAGCTTCCGGGCGTCGGAAGCTACACGGCAGCGGCGGTGCTGAGCATCGCGTACGGCGTTCCGCTCGCCGCGCTTGACGGAAATGTGGCGCGAGTGATTGCGCGAATCGAAGCTCTTCCCGGCAGCTTGGCGCAGCCTATGTTTCGCAAGGCGGTGGAGGCGAAGCTTGCCGGACTGCTGCCCGGTCTGCGATCGCGCTGGCGTCCGGGCGACTTCAATCAGGCGCTGATGGAGCTCGGCCAGACAGTATGCCTGTCGCGAGCGCCGCGGTGCCCGGTCTGTCCGATTCGAACTGCCTGCCGCGGCCGGCGCAGTGGGAATCCGGAGGCGTTTCCTTCTCCGCGACCTCGGCGCGCCTGCGAAGAAAGCCACCTGGCTGCGGCTCTGATTGTGCGGCCCGCGACGAATGGGCGACGCTCGGGGCGTGAATCCGGAAACGGCGCTCGCTCCGTGCTGCTGGCGCGTGGTCTCGACGACGGTCTGATGCCCGACCTGTGGAACTTCCCGTCAGCTTTCGGAGTCTCGACCGCGGAGGCTCGCGCCCGGCTCCAGACCAAGCTTGCCGATCTCAGCGGCGCACCCGCGTCGGTTGATGTCGAGGTTGCGCGAGTCCGTCACAACGTGACCTATCGCCAGATTCAAGCGCGGGTCTATCGCGCGTCGCTCCTCCGCCTCCCGAGTGCCGGATTCCGCTGGCTTGATCTCTCCAATTTCGGACGCGCCGCGGTCTCGCAGCTTGCGCGGAAGATCGCCGAGGCGTCAGCGGCTGTGCTGAGAGCGTGTTGAAAACCCAAACCTGTCAAGCGAAGCGAGGAATCTCGTATTTCCCCTCTTTGCAGAGCGGGATTCCTCGCTTCGCTCGGAATGACAGGGTCGAGAGTGTTTTTCCAGATCCTGTTAAACTGAAGCCGTGTCCACTCGAAACACGCCCGACGCCAATGCTTCCGGCGCCAGAACGCCCGAATTGCTGCGCTACTTCGAGCTTTCGTTGATCGGCGCGCTGACCACAGCCTTCCTCACGCTCGCGGTTACGGGCAGGCTGGAGCGCGTCGCGGTGGCGCTATTCGCCGCCGTACTGTTGTTGCGTCTGACGGTCCTTGCGGCTCGCGAGAACTGGCGGCTGGGCCCACGAGCCGTGACCGTGATCAGCATCCTTTACGTCGCCTTTTTCCCGGTCGATCTTTTCTACCTCGCGAGCGGCGCGACGCTCCTCGACCGGACGCTGGCCGCGACCATCCACCTGGTGTTCTTCACGGCTGCAGTGAAAGTGCTGTCCGCGTCGCGCGCGAGGGATTACGCTTATCTGGGGGCGCTTTCCTTCCTGTTGATGCTAGCCGCTGCCATCCTGACTGTCGACGCGACCTACGTTGCGGGCTTGTGCCTGTATCTGCTGTTTGCCGTCTCAGCGCTCGTCAGTTACGAGGTCGTCCGGCCGTACGCGATTCTGCAGGGTAGGTCTCCAGTGCCCGGTTCGAATCCGCCTGCGCGCGCGGAACGGGCTCTGGCGAAAACTGCCGCCACCGTTGCGCTCAGCATGGTGCCGGTTGCGGCCCTGCTCTTCTTCGCCATACCTCGATATCACAGCAGCTACTGGTCGGGCGCAGGATTCTCCGGCGACCGGCTTACCGGATTCTCCGATAGCGTTGAGCTCGGGGACCTCGGCAGGCTGCTGCGATCCAACCAGGTCATCATGCGCGTCACGGTCGATGGCGACGCGCGCCTATTTCGGGGCGAGAAGCTGCGCGGCGTCGCGCTCGAAGAGTTCGACGGACGCCGCTGGTTCAGTCGCGCTCACACCGAGCGGTTTCTCGGGCCGGAGCTGCCGCAGCAATTCAGCCTGCGATTCTCCTCGGGCGAGGCGGGCACGGCAACGCGCTATCGAGTCCTGATTGAGCCGCTTTACACCGACGTGCTGTTCGTTGCAGGACGCGCCCGCCGCATCGATGCGCCGCTGCGCTTCCTGCTCGTGGACTCCGCGGGTTCGCTGCACAATCCCCAGCATCTGACCTCGCCCTTCGGATACGGGGTGGTCGCGGACCTCGATCTACCGACTCCGCGCGAATTACGTGCCGCACCGGCAGTCGACAGCGAAGATTTTGAGATCGCCGACGTCGGGCTGCCGCACCTCGATCCGCGCGTAGGCGCGCTGGCTCGCCAGGTCGCCGCCGGCGCCGGCAACAATTACGATCGCGCCGTGGCGCTCGAAACCTATCTGCGCGAGCACTACGCTTACTCGCTCGATCTGCCGCGCGTCGACCTCGCCGATCCGGTGACGGGTTTCCTGTTTAAGGCGCGGCGCGGCAATTGCGAGTACTTCGCTGCCGCGTTGGCAGTGATGCTGCGCTCGCTTGGGATTCCGGCGCGCCTGGTGAACGGATTTCAGGCGGACGACTACAACCGCGTGGGCGGAGACTTCGTGGTGCGCGGACGCGACGCGCACAGTTGGGTGGAAGTGTACTTCCCGCGCTACGGCTGGATTCCTTTTGACGCCACGCCCGCGGGTCCGGAGCCCGCGCCCGGAATCCTCGATGAGTATCTCGATGCCGCCGAGCTCTTCTGGAGCGACTGGGTGGTGGACTACGACTTCGGACACCAGGCGCAACTTGCGTTCAATGTCCAAAGTGAGTACAACCGGATTGATGAGCGCTTCGGCGCGTGGCGCAAGCGCTTGCAGGACGTCGGCACGGGCCGGCTGACGCGGGCAGGGAATTGGCTCGACCGTCATCGGCTGCAGGCAGTGGCAGTCGTGGTGCTGATTCTGGCGCTCGCGGCGCTGGCAGTGCGCCGGCCGGAATGGATCGAAGAATTGCGGGCCGCTTTCGCCTGGAGGCTGGCACGCCGCGCCGGACGCCTCTCCGACTCGGCGGCGCGGCTCGGTTACCAGCGCTTTCTACGCCGCTGCGCACGGTATGGGATGGTCAAAGCGCCGACCGAGACGCCGCTCGAGTTCGCCGAGCACATTCCCGATGCCGCCGCGCGTCCGCCCGCCAGGGCCCTGACGGAGCTTTATCTATCGGCGCGATTCGGTCATCGCACCGTGGCGCCCGAACTATTCGAGTCCTCGCTCGATGCCGCTCTCGAAGCCGTCCGGCTTGCTCGCGCCGGGTCATGACGCGTTCGGAGCCGGAATCTTGGCTGCGGCACGGTCTCCAGCCGCGGAGATTTCCGGCTCCGAAAATCGCCAGTGAGGACACCGGCGCTACAGCGGCCGATGCCAAAGCGAATGTGTAATCCTCATGGCTGCCGCTCGGGCTATTGGCCCAGGGACGTGGCCAGCGTCTTCACCATGTCGCCGTTGGGGTCGTCGTCTTTGAGCGCCCAAACGTAGGCTCCGCCGAGCCCTCTGGCGTTGATGTAGTGAGCTTTCAGCGTGGCCGTGAAAGGATCGTCGTAAGTGTAGAAGGTTTCAAGAGCCGGATCGTAGAGCGACACAGCAATCCGGGTCGGATCGAAGTACGGCACGTATCCGTTGGCCTGCAGATTCACCAGCGTTCCGTAGGTGGCGAGTCCCGGCGTCAATAACACATCGCATCCGGGCACGGTACCGTTATCGTTCGAGCACAGACCGATTCCGTTTGCATTGGGCACCGGCGAGAGGCCTGTCGAATCCTGGTACAAGCCGTTATTGACGTTGGGCACGCCCGACCATCCCGCGCCGTAGAGAGGGACTCCCATCGTGTATTTGGAGGGCGGAACGCCTGCCTTGAGGTACGCGTTGACGGTATCGTTGATGTCGAGATCCTGCCCATAATCGGGGTCCTGAGGGTCATCATAGAGTGATGAAGCGTCGTTGGTCTGCGTGTCCCACGAGCCGGCATAATTGTAGCCGTCGATGGTGATGAAATTCACTTGCGCGGCGGCTTGGGGCAGGTCGATGTTCACGTAGTTCTCTGAGCCGGCCGGGCCGTCAAAGCTGAGGATGTAGTTCTTGCCGGTCTTCGCCGAAAGCTGGTTCAGTTGATTGCGGAATTCCTGCAACAGCAGCGTGAAATTCTGCGTATCGCTGGCGGTCGGGAATTCCCAGTCGATGTTGATACCGTTGAACAGTCCCGGCGCCGTGATTCCCTGAGCGATGTTGCCTTCAATAAACGTACTGATGCAGGAATGCGCCAGTTGCCGGCGGCCTAACGCCGTGCTTGCAGCAGCCGAAAAAGCCGCGGTATTGGTCGCCGACGAGCCGCCGATGGAGATCAGAACATTCAGATTGGGGTACAACCCCTCGAGCTGTTGAATCGCGGCGAAGTTGCCAAACAGCGGGCCAGGGTAAGACTGCCCGTTGACGCTAGGCAGATAGGGATCCTGATAATCGGCCCAGGTGTCGGCGAAGGTACACGCCGCCGTGGGGCTTGACTGCAGGTTTGCGAAAGCGTACATCAGATGGGTTAGGCTGCCGGCCACCCCGTTCTGCTGCAGGTTGGCGATGTTGTAATCGGCGTAATAGATGCTCCATTCTTCGAAGTAGCCTCCCACAATCTTCTGCGCAAACGCGGGCACAACCGCAGGGACGAGTATCAGGAAGCTCACCACGAGCGCCTGATACCAGCGAATCGAACCAACTTTCACCATCGGAAATTCCTCCTTAGCTTGGAAGTCAGTTGAAGGATGCTGCACCGGAAGCGTATCACGTTCAGCGACTCACGTCACAGGTTGAAATCTTGACTTAGGGAGTGGTGCCGAGAGGGAAGGGGAATCTTGAAAACGGCGCGCGAATCGCC
>JASHPE010000092.1 GCA_030038235.1 Terriglobia bacterium | reverse complement strand
CGCTGCGTTCACGTCTTCATCGAGAGGTTCTGTCACTTTTCATCCGTTCGGTCGCTTTGAATTTCAAGACGTTACTACAAGTATCGCACATTGAAAGGCAAGTTTCGCGCGTCGGACGAACACCAGGGTTCGCTCTCACCTTCCCGAACAAATTGCGTCTGCCGCACAGCGAGCCGGAAGCAGATATCGATGTGACTATGCGGAATCGGCAAAGCGGGCGCTGGAATCGTGAAGAGGCCATCCGGAATTGCGGTCAGATGTAGTGGCCGAAGGGCAGAGGGGGAATGTCTTTGATGGGACCGGCCGTAAGGATTTCACCGATTGCGTCGGCGAATTTCAACGTTATCGGCATTCCGTCGCCGAAAATGCACGTGTTGTAATTGAGTTTGGTGAGCGCCAGGATGTCTTTCAACACGACGTTTATGTCTGCTTCGCCCTTGCTGATGTCGATGACGAGTGGATTGGGAACCTCTCGGCCTGGGTAGGTCTGAATCCGCGGCGTCCACCCGCGCGTCCAGAGATGTGCGCTGCGGTCACCGCGGATGTTCGCCAGACCGCGCAGCACGGGATTCTGGCCCTTGCGGTAGAGTTTGAGATTCTTCTCTTCACGGATGCGAACACCGACCATGTTGGTGGCAGTTCCGGCTGCGTCCTGGAATCCTGCCCATTCCGTCGGCTCAAACCAGACTTTCCCATGAATGAACATTTCCTTCGGCGGCCCCCCCGCCTTCTTGGTGTAGGACTTGATGGCGAGATCGCCCAGCGACTTTGCCGCCTCGTAACTTAAATGAAAATCGCCCGTATCCTCGTTGTACCAGGGTCCAAGCGCTCCCTTGAAGACGACCCCGTCACCGGAATCCAGAAACATCTGCGCGGCGCAACAGGCATTTTTCGACGTGCCCGTGGTCTCATCCTTTTTGAAAACCAATCCGACATAGCACACGCCGTCGCGGATATCCGCGACTTTCCAGGGGCGGCCTCCGACCTTGTAGAAGATGGCGGTACAGAGATTCCACGCAATTTCGGACTGCCGCGCGGCGGCGCGCTTGTCGAAGTCCGGATCTGCCGGCTTTTGGATATTTGATAGCGTGCTCTCCCTGACGATCTGCGTGAGCACCATGTCATCGAGCAGCCGCGCTTTGAGCTGATTGTGAAACTGCTCCTCGTAGACGTAGGGTTCCGCCTCCTTGTCCATCTCCGGGAAAAGGGCCCGCGTCTCGTAGAAGCTCTTGGCCTGCTTCGCCTGTTTGAAGGTTCTTAAGGCCTGCTGTCTCAGTTCGGGCTCGACAATGGAATTGGGCCGGCAATACTTCCACACGCGGTCGGGAACAACGACGAACCAGAGCTCCGGTCTCTCTGTCTCTTCGCGAATGGCTTCAAGGATACGCTTCGCAAAAACACCCACGGTTCCGTACACGCGCAAGTGCGGCTCGTCGAGATAGAGGTGCTGGTCAATTTCGGCATCCGTTACGGTGAGGGTCAGCAGCGGTTTCGTATTCCAGCGCGAGCGGAAAACGGTTTCGAAGCCGGGAAACGGGGGACGGCCCAGCAACGGCGTGGTATTGAACACCGGGCGCTGTACCCATTCCACCCATCGCCCAAAGCATTCAACCCCGGCTTCAGTGCCGATAACGCCAGCTCTGATGCCATAGGGCTTGCTTTCGTCAAGGGGTCCAAATAACGTCAGACCGTCGCGTGGGTCCTCCATCGCCTGATCGTGCCTGAACAGTAGGCGGGTCTCGGGAATGTGGATGAGCTCTTTCATTCCTCACGCTCCTCCGGTTCGTCTTCAAAGACATCGTCATCCCGTGAGTCTCGTCCGTAATCGTCCGCGGGTTCGTCATCGTCCGCGGGTTTGAGCAACTGTGGGTCGGTGTATGACACCGGGCTGGAGAATAGCAGCGGCGTCGGCGCTATAGTCAAGCTGACCGTGCTTCCGAGCTCGACCGATATCGTGTCCGCCCCGTCACACAGATAGGCCGCGGCGGCAAGCGTTCGGTCGCGCCATTCGTCGTTCCACCAGGACTTGCACTGGTTGCGCCTTGCAGCGGCCAAACGCCTCTTGCTTTCCCAGATGGTGGTTCCGTTGTTCGTGAACAAGACGTGCGACTTGAAGATGTACGCGAGCATGGGGTGAACGAGCGGCCGTGCCTGGATTGCAAAGTGCCAGAATCGCCTGATACTGACGCCGGTTGCCGGGTTTGTTCGCGTTCTGAATCCGACCATCGCACGATGTGTCTTCTGGCCGTCGGCCCCAATGAAAAACACCTTGTCACCGGGGACACGACCTTTTGGAAAGTAGAAGCATTTGGCCTTGTTGGCTAGGTCATAGACGGGAAGCTTGCGCTCGAGAAGCATCTGCTCCCACGCAAGGCGCAGGAGCCGGAACAAGTGCTTTCCGAAGATGGTCTTGGGTTCGGCAAGAAGGTCAGAGACCACCAAAGGGTCGCCGGCCTTCGCGATGTACATTTCGGGGCCGAGTTTTCCCTCAAAATCGGCGGCATCCGCAAAGGTGATGAGCAGATTGCCGTCATGGACAGCGGGATACGGGAGAACCTCGGCAACTTCCAGCTTGCCGATACTCGTACGCGACAGTGCATGAAAATGGATATGTGTCGGCAGCGCGACCGGAAACCAGTTCGAGAGATATTCCTCCGGCTCCCTGCGTAGCCCCTGCTCCGCGCTGAACTGGGTGCGCCACCAGTCACTGACGGCTGTGCGGTTGAATTTGGGATCCTTGGGAACACCGTCTTCTTCCAGTTTTTCAAGCAACTTCGCGAGACCGGCAGCCCAGGAACTGGCAAGGGGCACCGTGTTAACGCGAGTGATTTCGATCGTGATGTCGCCGTGTGGCAAGTCATCGATCTGCAGCGGAATGACAAAATCCTTTAGTTTCTGCTTCTTAGCTACGCCCTGCGCGAAGTGCAACTCCTTTAGGGGTCCATCTTTGGAATTTGATGTCCGGGACAGAACGAAAAGGAGCTTTGCCGCGCGGCTCTTAATTACCTCTTCGATGTTGTCCCAAAAGACCTCTCCGCCCAACAGCTTCGTGAGATCGCACCAAACCCGGTAACCTTCATTCGCCAGTTGCAGAGCCAGCCACCGGGTAAACTCGTTGTCCTCCGGATTTGCGTGACTCAGGAGTAAGGTGTCCCTCTCTTGCGGCATTGCCCCCTACCCCCCTTCTCTCTTCCTTGGCTGTTATCGGCTTGTGTGCCCGGATGCCTGCCTGCTCGACCAGCAGATGCGTGCTGGCCTATTCTACATCGTGGGCCAACAAGAAAAACGAATGATGAATGGCTGAAGAGGACCGGGGATTTCACAAGCCCAACTCCTCCGAGGAAAAACAATCCTGGCAAGCTCGCTCGTATAGGCAATTCAGTTTCGGATATAGCCGCATCACGGCCGCGAGCCGTTGCACCATGCTTCTGAGGTGCGCCGAGTCTTGCACCGAAAGTGAAACACCTGGCCTGCGGCCGCGGTCACGGTATCCCAGCCATTTCTTGATGACCGGGTATCCGCCGAGTTCGTAGCGCCAAACTACCTCTGGAACATGCCGGAAGAAGACGCTGTCGTTGATGTACAGGTCGCCGGTGGATTCACCCCACTCATCGTGCATCGGCTCATCACGGGAAGCCGATCGGGCGCGCCATCCGCCTTGCGCGCCGCCAAAGAACGAATATTCAACAAGCAAATCACCTTCCCCGATATTCCCACCGCCGACCTTGGTGGGAACGGCCAGGTGCTTGGCATCATCACCGAGAATGCTCCTTAGGGCGTTGGATGGGCTCGCGGCGGGGTTGAGCAGTGCCGTGAGCAACTCTCCGGCAGCTGCCAATTCATCAAAAAGCTGCCTGGGCTTTGGAATCGGCACATGCGCCCAATCCTGGCCAAGGGACTCCTTATGTTCCGATTGGTATTGGGGAGCATGGCAGAGGGCAAGGCAAACACGGGCGAGACGGCGAGCGAGAGCACGAGCATCCTTCCCGGATAGATCGCCCTTCAGGCCATATGCCCGCCCGAGCGCAGCCCAGAGTCTTGGGTCAAGGTTCGATTGCCTGTGAGGCGCGCTGTCGGGACCGTCAAAGAGGGTTCCTGCCGTCGAATGTCTGCCAATCGTCTCCACAGGAAAGCTCACGGAGCCACGGTCGTGCAAGTGGAGATCGAACGCCGCGGTTAGCAGAATCGGCCGTGTCTCCGACTCTTTCCGGGGCTCGGGCACGGTCACCAAAAATTCGTTGTCTTTCAGATTGCTGTAGAGGTCGGCGCGCGCCTCATTGAGAAATTTGTGCTCCGTTTCGTAATAGAGCCAGCGTTGGTCTAGCGGAAACACAACATAGGGTACGATCTTGTCTGCATCAAATCCGGGATTTGCCTTAAGCTTTGTCCGCACAGAGGAGGCGTCATATCGAGCCCGGTTCTGCATTAGCACGGGATACTTCTGTTGCAGGCGCTCGGTAGCCGTGTTCGAGAAATAGTCACGCATCCTGTTCACCAGGGCATCGCGATCCATGTCGACGACGCTGCCGTCGAGGCCGCGATTAGGGTTTACTCCCTGCAGCTTCGTGGCAAACAACTGATCGAGCGCTGGCCAGTCGTCGAATCCTCCTTCCGCAGAGAACGGCACGAGTTTCCAGCGCGACTGCTCGCTAGGTTCAAACTTCTCGAACGGTCGTGGACCCTCGGGACGCCTCACGGCAGCCGTCTTCTTACCGGAGGGCCATTCATCCATGGCAAGTGACTCAAGTAGAGACTCGCGCTTTCCCTGCGATCGGCCCCAATAGTTCCGGTAATGGATAATCGGCCTCTTCTCCCCTTGTCGCGCCCGTCCTCTTTTGAGTAGCGTGGTGATGCCGGTTCCTACTTGGATCCCGCGTGGGTCGTGCTCCGTCGTGAATATGCTCTGGTCGGTCGTTCCCTCACCCGGCAAGCCCTTCGGAATGACCTTGCCCGTTTTGTACTTGTCGCCGTTCAGGCAATCAATCCACAGCTCGTCGAAGGACTTTAAAAGAGAAGACCGCATTATGGGATGGGAGCGGCCAGTGT
>JASHPE010000006.1 GCA_030038235.1 Terriglobia bacterium | reverse complement strand
AAACCGCGGCTTGTCTTTTGGGAAGTCACCACCGGCTGCAATTTGCGCTGTATCCATTGCCGTGCCAGCGCGACTGAACTCGCTTCGCCAACCGACCTGTCCAGCGGCAAGGCGGTCGCCCTGATCGACGAGATCGCGCAGTTTGCGTCACCCATCCTGATTCTGAGCGGAGGCGAACCGCTATATCGGCCGGACATCTTCGAGCTCGCAAGCCATGCCTCGCGCCGCGGCTTGCGGGTAGCCCTGGCGACGAATGGCACGCTGATGTCAGCCCATGTGGCGCGCCGGGTGGTGGACTCCGGCGTGCGGCGGGTATCCATCAGCCTGGATGGCGCCGACGCCGCCACCCACGATTCATTCCGTGGAGTTCCCGGCGCCTTCGACGCGGCCCTTCGCGGGTTTCGGAATCTCCGCACGCTCGGAATGTCGATGCAGATCAACATGACCATCGCGCGGCACAATGCCCACCAATTGCCGGCGGTCTTGAAGCTGGCGAGGGAGCTCGGAGCCGAGGCGTTACACACGTTTCTCCTGGTGCCCGTAGGCTGCGGCGTGAACATCGCGGCCGAGCAAATGGTTCCGGCCGGCGAGTACGAGAAGATTCTGAACTGGCTCTACGACCGGTCGCTGGAAGGGGGGATTGAGCTGAAGGCGACGTGCGCGCCTCACTACTTCCGGGTGCTGCGGCAGCGGCGCGCTGCCGAGCGGCGCTCAGGCGATCATTCGGGCGCCCCGACGCGGTCCTCGGTATCGTCTGGAAGAGAGCCTATCGGATTAGGCTCTGTCGGTAGGACTACCGCCGGGCCGCAGCTCCAGGAGAAGCCTCAGGCGCGCCATCCCGGCGCTTGGCATGCGATGACCAAAGGGTGCCTGGCGGGGACGGGCGTCTGTTTCATCTCCCATCAGGGAGAGGTCTACCCTTGCGGCTACCTGCCGGTCTCCGCGGGCAACCTGAACCAACAGTCCTTTGCCGGGATCTGGCAACGCGCCCCGGTTTTCCTGGCGTTGCGCGAGACCGGCAATCTGCAAGGAAAGTGCGGCGCCTGCGAGTTCCGCAACGTCTGCATGGGTTGCCGTGCCAGGGCCTACGCAGCCACCGGTGACTTCCTCGATGAAGAGCCGTTTTGTGCATACGAGCCTCGGCAGTACCCTGAGGCTTGCAAGATTGACGCAGCCCGGTAGCGCAACGGCATCCCTGCGCGCAGCCCAATCGGACTCTTGCCATCGGATGATTTGCAATTTGTGGTCGGGTGATTGAGCGATGTGTAAGGCGCGCGCCGCCTCATCCATCCCGGGGTATTCCCTAGAAGCTAGATCTCTAGCCTCTGCCGCCGCCCGGGTGAGGCGCGACGGCCGGATCGGCGGAACCAGGTCCGGACTTGTTTGCGGGAGTGGCGGCCGGCTCAGCAGGGGCGATTCCCGCCGACCCGGCCGGATCGACGGCAGCGCTGGCCGGGGCTTTATTCAGCTCTGCGGGCAAGGGATGAGGCCCCAGCCCGAGCTTCATCAAGGACTTCGCGTCGGGAAGGCCGGTCACGCCGAATCCATTGGCTGTCTGATAGCGCGCCATGGCGTCGCGAGTCTGCGCGTCCCACTGGCCGGTCGGCGCGCCATGATACGCTCCGGAGTTGATCAGAGCCTGCTGGATGCTTTCCACGCGCGCCGGGTCCATTTGCATCCGCGCCAGACGCGTATATGCGGTCGATCGGCGGGGCTTCGCTTTGCGGCCCCTGCCCTTGCGGCTGACCGTCAATGTCTTGTGAGCTCCGCCAGGCGCGCTCTTGGCGGCGTGCGTCTTGGAGGATGACCGTCTATGGGTAGCCGTCCGTTTCCCCGTTTTGTGGGCGGCGGAGGACGCGCTGATGGGATGCGTTCGGCGCGAAGTCGCGCCCTTGGTCGTGGTCGATGCCGCGGCTTGTGCGGGCGTTTGACGCGCTCCTACGAGGAATCCGACCGCCAAGCCCAGAACCAGCGCTCGCCGTTGACCAACACTCATCCTCGACTCTCTCCTCCCGGGATTTCACGCTCGGCACTCATACTTCTTCCTAAGACGCAATGCAGATCCTTCGCGACGAATCGAAGAATCTGCTTCCTACGGCAGTTTGTCAGCCACAAACTGCGTGGTGAAACCTGTATCACTCTCGCGCGCCACGAGGAACAACACGCTTTGGCCGGATTTAAGTCCAGACTCGATGCGATTGAAGTCGTCCACGGAGAGCACCGGTTGATGATTCATGGTCAAGATCACGTCAAAGCGCGCCAAGCCCAGATCATCGGCGAAGCTGCCCAGGCGCGCATCGGTCACAACCACGCCTTCCGGACTCGTAAGTCGCAGGTCACGCGCGATGGCGCGTGCCTGGTCAGTAGTGAGATTCTTCACTGTAAGGCCAAGCCCGCCCTTGCTGCCGCCGTCGGCCGATGCGGGCGTGGCCACTACGGGCTTGGGCGCCGGACCGTCGTTCTCGCCCACGATCTTGTTCCAGTCGCCGACGGTCAGGTCGGTTTGCTGGGGCTTGCCGTCGCGCAGATAGTTCACCCTCAGGCGCGACCCCGGGTTGGCCTCGGAAATCAGGCCCAGCAGATCGTCGCCGGTCGGCGTCGGCTTGGAGTCGACCGCCGTGATGATGTCGCCCAGGCGCAGTCCCGCGTGCTCGGCGGGCGTATCGGCGCCCACGCTCTCGATCACCACGCCGTGCTCCGTACCCATCGCTTCAAGCACCGCCTGGTTGCGGCCGTTCACGAACGACACGCCAATGGCGCCGCGGCGCACCTGCCCGGTGCTGACGAGGTCGTTGTAAATCTCGCGCGCGGTGTTCGACGGGATCGCGAATCCCACGCCGTCATAGGCGTCGCGCTGCGTTGCGATCGCCGTGTTGATGCCGATCACCTGCCCGCCCAGGTTCACCAGCGGACCTCCGCTGTTGCCGGGATTGATGGCCGCATCGGTCTGGATGAAATGCTTGAACTCGCCTTCGCGGCCCGGCTCAATGCCGCGCCCTTTGGCGCTGATGATGCCGGCCGTCACTGTGGAATTCAGGCCAAACGGGCTGCCGATGGCGAGCGCCCAGTCGCCCACGCGGACCGTGTCCGAATTGCCCATCGTGGCGGTCGCCAGCGGCTTCGGCGGATCGATCTTGATCACGGCCAGGTCCGTCCAGCGATCAAATCCCACGATGCGCGCCGGATGACCCTTCGACGTGTCGTCGTCGTCGGAGAGGAACACGCGCATGCGGTCCACCGGCTGATTGCTGGAATCGCGCATGATCACGTGGCAGTTGGTCAGGATGAAACCCGAGGGATCGAGAATGACGCCGGAGCCGAGACTCGTCTCAGGAATGGTTCCCGGAGGACCACCGAAGTGGAAGAAGTGATCGAAGAAGCCCTCAAACGGCGTGTCGTCGCCGTCGCCGTCCCCATCATCGTTCGGATTCTCGTGAGCGCCCGGTTTGTGGCGCGATACGCGCACGTCGCTTTCGGTCTTGATGTTCACCACCGCAGGATCGACCCGATCGGCCACGCGGGCGAACGATTCCGAAAGCTCGGTCGGCGAGGGCTCACCGAGAAGCTTCGCTTCGGGGTGAAACGGCCGTGCCGCGCGCACCCCGCGCGAGACGATCGTCCCAATCAGGATTCCAACGCCCAGCGTCACAGCGATCACAATTGCCGGTAATAGGCCACGCTTGCTCATACCCAATCCGTCCTTACAAAGCGCTCACGACCGAGGCGATCTCGCGCCCGGTCGATCGTTCCTCCGGTTGTTGCGATTATACACCGTTCGCCACGCGGGGCGGAAATACCGGCAGAAGGGCCACGGCAGCGCGGCCGCTCGGAGGCATCGCAGGTTGGACGATTCCAAATCGCCCACTACACGGAAAGCAGGGCCGGTGGTAGCGGCGCATCACCACAACCAGGCCGGTCGCGATGGCCGGTGAACTCCGCATAATCTGGCTAATCTGTGTGATCTGCGCAATCTGCGGATCAGCTTTCGATCGGCGCCGGCGACCCGCCCCGGAGTTCCGAGGCCAGCACGCCGAGGAGCATGAGCGCCGCTCCGGCGATCAGATGCGCGCCCATGTGCTCGCCGGTGATCCATCGCGATGTCAGCGCCGTGAATACGGGCTCGAACGAGAGGATCAGCGCCGTGTGCGCCGGAGGCGTGTAGCGCTGCGCCCAGTTCTGCACGGAAAACGCGAGGGCGGTGGCGAGCAGGGCCGTGACGAGGATGGCGGCGGTGAAGCCTGATGTCCAGTTGAGCCGCGGGCGGCCGTCGAAGGGCAAGAGGATCGCCGAGCCGACTCCGACCACCAGAATTTGAATCGGCACCAACTCGCGAAAGTTAAAGCGCCCGGCATAGCGGCCCACCCAGACGATATAGCAACCGAAAGATATTGACGCCGCAAGCGTCAGCAGATCGCCGCGATTCACTGCGCCGAGCCGCGACGGCGCCAGCAGGACGTACAAGCCTGCGACGCCGGCAGCCGCCGCTATAACGTTCACCGGCCGAAGCCGGAGTCCTCCAAGCGCCGCGATGAAGGGCACCAGAACCACGCTGAAAGCCGTTATGAACGCCGACTTTGAGGGCGTGGTGTAGAGCAGGCCGTAAACCTGGAGGACGTAGCCGCCCAGCAGAAAAAGCCCCAGAACAAGGCCGGCGCCAAGTGTTTGCCGGCTGACATTTCGCGGCCGGAAGCCCAACACCGCCGCCGAGACCAGTCCTGCGAGGATGAATCGGATGGCGAGAAAAACCAGCGGCGAGGCGTCCGCCAGAGCGCCCTTGACCACGACGAATGACGCGCCCCAGACAAGGCTCATCCCCAGGAGCAGGATTTCGGCTTTGGCGCGAGGCGTCATTACTGCGATCCGGTTTGATGGCTTATATCGCGAGGCGGAGGCACAGGGGCCGCCATCCACAGGAAGGAGTGGCAAATGACGAGTGACAAGTGGCCAGCATCATCTCTTCCGATCTCTCGGAACCGAGTGGCCGTCGTTTGCCACTTGCCATTTGCCGGCAGGCAGGCGCGGGGGCCTGCCCCTACGGCGTAGCTACGCGCTCGCCTGTTTGGCGGCTATGGGACCGATAAATGGCAACTGGAACTTGTCGTTGTTGTAGGCCTTGTACATCATAAACAGCCACACCACGAAGAACGCGATGCGCAGCACCACCCAGATCAGGGCCAGCAAGCTCCAGAGGATCCCGAAGCTGGCAAAGAAGAGCGCCCCGAAAACGGTGCTCCAGACGATGGAAATGATCACCACCACGGCGCTGAGAAAGATGGACTGAAAGGCGTGGAAGCGAACGAATGGATCGCGCCGGTAGGGCTCAATCACCAGAAAGATGATTCCGGTGATGAACCCGAGCAGATAGGAGAGCGCCGCGGCCACGTTGGAGGTCATCGGCGCCGCCGTCGCCGGCGGCGGTGTTGTGGCGGGCGGCGTCGAGCCTGCGGGCGCGCCGCAGGAAGGGCAGAAGGCAGCACCCTCGTTCAAGGAAGCCCCGCACTTTGCGCAAAAGGCCATATTTCCTCCGGTTGTCCAGAACTCAAGCCAAGCCGCCACCCGTCGAACCCGGCTAGTATGCCACAAAAGACAATTCGGGATGCGCCAAGTTACAACGGAGGGAAAACGAACTTAGCAAATGAGGCCGGTAGCGCGATGGAGAGAGGAACACCCTCAGAAAGCGGCCGAAAGCGCGGCCAGCCTTCAGGCGATTAAATGAACAGCGGCGGCTCGTCGGAACCGAGATCCACCGGGGGATGCGTACCAGGCGGCTGGGTGCTCCGGCTGGATGGCGCCGCCAAGGCGGCAATCAAGACCACCGCTGCCGTGGCCGCTGTCAGCGGGTGCTGCTTTACCCAGCCCCAAAGTCGCTCCCAGGTTGCTTCCAAGCCTTCCATGGTACTCTCCACGTTCACCCTACGCCTCACGTCCATCATTGACCAGCAAAAACAATCGATCGGCATTGAATCCGGCTCGAACCGCTAAAGATCGGGTCCCGAGTGCCGAGCCTAGAACACTGCGCCTCATTCAGGCTCAATTATCATATCGGAGAAAACGTAAAATTTAGGTGACATAAACGTTACCAAACGAGTTAATTCCTGCGTTTCGTCGCTCAGGATTACTCAATACAGTCGCCAGACCGCGAAAGGGCGCGGCTTCAGCCCCGCCGCCGGCCAGGAGCATCGAGGTCGGCTTCGGCCGCTGAAACAGCCGCTTTCAGGGGCCCTAAAGCCCGTGCGAAAGCTATCTCTCCCTGCCGGGCTGAAGCCCCACCCTTTGACCCGCGCGTCACCATGATATGTGATCCTCCATAGCGCGCCGGGCCCGATCCCTACTTGGTGTCGCTGGTATTAAGCCGCTTTAGAGGTGCCGGTATAGAAAGGCGTGGATGCTTGTGCTTCCGCCGTGGCGCTCATATGAGGTCGAGCACCATCTCATCGGCGGGATCGCGAGGGTGATGGCCGCACGTTCGTCGGGGTCGAGGAGCGCGAGGGTGGAGTCGGCCGGTGGGTCCGCCCGAATCTCCAGCCATCTGGGCGGCTGGGCGATCCAGGCTTGGACAGCTAAGGGTGCCCCGGTTGCTCCTAATTCTTCAGCAACTTTCTGCGGCACAATCACCCGAGTGTACAGGGGCGGAAGGACTTCGACAACTCCGACCAGCACCAGGTAATGGAGGGGACCGGTGTCGGCGACGACCATCATGCGGGCCGGTCGGCCTCTTCCCGGCGCTCGTCTAGCGCCGCCAGGTCGTGCTCAAAATCTTCGGCCGTGTACTTTTCGATCCGATGCTCTTTCAGAAAGCCGTCGAGTTCGTAACGTGAGCGAATCCCCAGCAGCGTGCGGAGCTGATACCCGGTCAGGCGTCGTTCGCGGAAGGCCTGGAGGGCCAGGGCTTCCAGGGCGGCACGGGCGGGATCCTGCCGGGGGGCAACAAGGGCGCCGCCAGATCGTCAGGAACAGTGACCGTAATATCCATGAATTGAGCCTACCACGAAATAAGTGCTGTTGAAGCCAGGCCGGAAGCCTGCACCGCAAGCATCGGGCCGGCGCAGACCTTGGTTTGCCGAGGCTAGACACCTTGTCCACTAATAAAAGGTGTGCGCCAGCCGGCCGATATGACGGCAGTACCATTAAGCCGTAACGCGGAGCCGTGGCGTCTTCGTTTGCCGTAGGGCGCGGCCCTTGTGGCTGCCCAAGCAACAGAACGATCTCGGCAGGGCGGCCACAAGGGCCGCGCCCTACGGCAAACTCAATGAGCAGCGGCGCATCTGCTTCGAGTGGCGTGAGGGCTTCTGATGAGGCCATCGGAACCTAGATGGTCGTTGCTCTCAAAAACCATGAAACCTGCAATATGCATCGTCGTTAACGGGGTCCTTCTTCCGAGGAAATACATCCACGAGGCGGGCCATGCAGTAACTTCGGCGAGCTTGTCCGCGGATCCTGTGAGCCTTCATGCTCAACGTGATCTGACTGACGAAGGCGAATTAGCGGACGCAATATGCACGATAGGGTGGTCGCGGAGCCATGATGAGCCAATTAAACCTTGGTTCGAGCGACGCATCGCAGCGATCTATGGAGGAGTTCTTGCCGAAGCATTGTTTGAAGTTGGGGATGAGGCGATCGAGAAGCACGCTTTGCGTTTGTGGGAATGCTTTGACCAGACTGACAACGCCAAACTCGACGCGATAACGGTTTGCGAAATGCCCCTGTACGGCATTGGCCCTGAAGACGCCTCGGCAATCCGAAAGGAAGCATGGAAACGCGCGCGCCAGACCGTCGCCGACAACAAGGAGCGCATCGCTCGTGTGGCAATTGCATTGCGTGAAGCAGGCTGCCTCAAAAACGCAGAGATAAGAGCCTTGATGGACTCTGACACACGCCTTGCTGGCGGGCAGGCCGACTGGACGACGACAGACTTCAAACTAAATTAAGATACATGGAATGGACGCTCACAACATTCCTTGGTCACAGGAACGCCTCGCGAGTTGACTGGCAGAGACGTTCAGCCCTAAATTAGCGGCCTTAATGTGGGATACCCACCTTTTGCGGCTGCCGAGATGGCCTCCCTTGCCGCTCTTTCTGCCTCGGCGACCTCACCGCCTGTGAGACGCTTGGCGAGTTCAGACAGCATTCGTCTTGGCTCCTCAGCAGCAGCGGGGTTGCCTCGTGCGGTGCTGAGCGCAGCCGAAGTATATAACAGCGTGTAGGCTTCCTTGGGGGCCTCGATGAGGGAGGAGATTCCGAGCAGGAAAAATGCACCCGCATGCCACTGCTTGGCAGCCTTAACAACCAGTTCGCGGGAGATTTCCATGTTCTGTGGCACCCCTAGGCCGCCGGCATACATTTCAGCCATGACGAACTGCGCTTCAGCATTGCCACCCTCGGCGAAAGGCCTTAAATGCTTTGCTGCCAGGGCATAATCGCCCTTTTTAAATGCGGCTATTCCGACATCGTAATCTGGCGACGGCTTTCGAAACAACGAATCGAAGATGCTCATAAATGCACTCCGTAATGTCAACCGAGCAGCACAATCGTGATTCCTTGGTTGCACCGGTCGAGGTCAGGGTCACTCTGGAGCTCAGGGTATTGTTCCAGCACAGTCCGCGCGTCTGGTTCAAAAATGCTCCACTTCTCTCCCCAGATTATCTTTATGATCAAACCTTCTTTCTTTCGCAGTTGCAGTGATTTACGAAGCGCAGGGCGCAAAGCGCCGCCGGCCCCACTAGACCCGTAGCCGTGAACGACTTTTACAACCCGAAGGCCGTCGTGCTTGGCGGCGTGCAACGCCGCCATGAGCTTCCTCCGCGCCTCGTCAACACTCGGCATCCCTTCTTCAATCAAGATGACTCGAGCTTTTGCGGTTGGAATCCCCATTTGCAAAGAGCCGACTGTATCAAGCGGGAAACGGGTTTGTCCAGGGACATCCCGACTGCCAGCGCCCAGCCTACGGGGGTACGGCTCCCTCCTATCCCGCATCGCCTTGACGGGATAGGAGACAGCGCCCCCCAAGATTGCACCCCCCCTGGCGGGGGAGAGGGAGGGGGGACCCTCCGATGGGGTACCGCACGATCTTTCGAACCGGAGAGGAAATTATTCCCCGTTGGAAACAATCTCAGGCACCGTAAATGCCGTCGCCGATTTCTCCTAGCAGCCCCCTGCGAGCGCTCAATTGGTAAGCGGTGATTGGCACGAGGTGGGACTTGATCCGGTGTTTCAAAGTTCATCTTGTGAGGTAGCCAGCGCCGCGCTTAAAGAGCGATTCTCTTCAGGGCAGGAACGGCTTCTTGGACTTTCTGCCCCGGACCGTAGATGCGGCTGGCATCCAGCGTCGGATAACCGTTCACCGGCTGTTTAGGGGCCTCTTCTTGACCCAGACAGACCAACGACAGGGAGAGGCCGACGAGGATAAGGACGACGGCGCTACGCTTCATAACGCGACAATTCTGAGTGTTAGCCTAACGGCTAAGTGTAGCCCAAAGCATATCGTCATGCTCATGCAATGGCAAGGGACATCTGCGTCCGGTTCGGCAGGCGCATCCGAGAACTCAGGAAGAAGCGCGGCTGGACCCAGGTGTACTTAGCCGCACACACCGGTCTGGGAAGTGTTTACATCTCGCAGTTGGAGCACGGGAAGAAGGAGCCCGGCCTCAGAACCATCGAAATTCTGGCCCTCAGTTTTGACATGACGCCTGCTCAGCTACTGCGGGGTATCAATGAGGCTTGAACAGCACCCCCGCCCGCTTGCATCACAGGGTGATCTGGACGTATGCTCACGTGCGGATCATCGAAGGAGGAACCTCACGTGCATAGTGGCAAACGAAGGACACTTCTGTCAGCCGTAGCAACAGCAACCCTGTCCACACTTTCCAGTGCGGCCGGAGTTGGGTACGCACAAACTTATACCGAGATTGTGCTGCACAATTTCACCGGTCCCCCCGACGGGGCACAGCCCACGTCGGTGATTTTGGACAGGTCGGGTAATCTCTACGGCGCGACATATCTGGGCGGCTACAACGAGGGCAGTCTGTGCCGTATGGGGTGCGGAACTGTCTACGAGGTAACTGCTGGCGGCGAGGAGACTGTGCTGTATTCCTTTCCAAGTATCGTGAGCGGAGTAAATCCAACTGCGCCTTTGATCCGAGACGCGGCGGGCGACCTATACGGGACGACCAACTTCGGCGGTAGCTTCGGGGTTCTTTTCGGAGGCGGAACTGCATTCAGGCTTAGCGCGAGCGGCAGGTATCGAGTCCTATATAATTTTGAAGGGCCTGGAGGAGGGACGGGCGTCGGGGCCTCGGGCTTGGTTCCGGACAGCGCGGGCAATTTCTACGGAACTACCGATGCCGGTGGTGCCTATTCTAATGGGACGGTCTTCGAAATAACGCCCAAGGGTACGGAAAACGTGTTGTACAGCTTTCCGTCCATGGAGTTTCAACTATATCCAAGCGGTGTCATTCGAGACTCGGCTGGCAACCTCTTTGGTGTGACTGCCGGGGGTGGCACTGGCGCGTGCCAAGGCGGATGTGGAACAGTGTTCGAGGTGTCGCCCGACGGCACGGAGAAGACGCTTTACAATTTCGGTCCAAGCCCGGACGGGAATTTCCCCACAGGTGCTCTGTTACGGGATGCTGCAGGCAATTTCTACGGGACAACGGAATTCGGTGGAAGCGGTCCCTGCTTCCTAGGATGCGGAACCGTGTTCAAGCTCACTCCATCGGGAGAGGAGAGCGTCCTTTACAGCTTCACGAACGGGTCGGACGGGGGAGACCCCAACGGGCCTTTGGTCCACGACTCCGCAGGCAATCTCTACGGGACTGCCTTCGCAGGAGGAAAACCGGGGTGCGGTTACGCGTCCGTCGGGTGCGGAACAGTGTTCGAGGTTACCCAGGACGGCGTTGAGACCGTGGTTTGGACCTTTGGGGGACCCCCGGCCGACGGAGCAAATCCCGAGGGCGGCTTGGCCCGTGATCAGGCAGGAAACCTTTACGGCGCCACCTACTACGGTGGTTCGTCGACCGCGTGCAACGACGCCGGGGTGGGCTGTGGGATCGTGTTCAAGCTTGCCCGCTCTCAATAGCGGGCTTGGCCTTGGGCCTAATGGCTTTCGTCCGAACGCCGCCGCATTGGTTCCGGCGGTCGAGCTGCGCGCGGCCTTTGTCGAGCGTAGGGGCCTCCGAGGTTATCGGAAACCTTCTGCCCTTCCCGTGTTCCCCCTGAAATTCTGTGCCGGAACGTTGCAAGAGGCGGCTTTTCAGGGGGGGTGCAATCTTGGGGGGCGCTGTCTCCTATCCCCGCATCGCCTTGACCCGTTCCCCCTTTTCACCTAGATTTGATTCTCGACCATTTCCCCTGCCCGACAGGATGGTCCTTGGGGGCGCGCCGCCAGGCGGGCAGTTGCTGGATCGTGCCTCAGGTGCTTACATGCTTGGGAACTCCCCACATCCCGATCGGGCATCGCGTTCGATCCCCGCTCTTGCCATTCTGGCCGTCGCTTTCGGATGCTTGTACGGAGCCCGCGGCGACGCTGCTGCTGTCGCCGCCAAGCACGGCCTGGTCGCTTCGAGCGAGTCCCATGCCACGGACGCCGGAGTCGACATCCTGCGCGCCGGAGGAAACGCCGTGGACGCTGCCGTGGCCGTCGGATTCGCCCTCGCGGTCACCCATCCCTTCGCGGGCAACATCGGCGGCGGCGGATTCATGCTGATACGGCTCGCTTCGGGCGAAGCCGCCTTCATCGACTATCGCGAGGAAGCGCCGGGCGCGGCGTCCCACAACATGTACCTGGACGCGCAGGGGAATCTCATCAAGGACGAGAGCCTAGTCGGGGCGCTCGCTTCCGGCGTTCCGGGGACGGTAGCGGGGCTCGCTTTGGCGGAGCAGAAGTACGGCAAGCTCGGACTCGCTCGCGTGATGGCGCCCGCGATCCACCTCGCTGAGGACGGCTTTGACGTGAGCTATGCGCTGGCCCACGGTCTCGAAGGGGAGAGCGCGAAGCTCGGCAAGTTTGACGAGTCGCGCCGGATCTTCCTGCGCGACGGCAACTACTATCAGGCGGGCGAGGTCTTCAAGCAGCCGGAACTGGCTGCGACGCTCAAGCTGATTGCGGAGCAGGGCCCGGACGCTTTCTACCGCGGCCCCATTGCCCACGAGATTGCCGCCAGCATGGAGAAGAATCACGGGCTGATCAGCCTGGCGGATCTCACCGCTTACCAGGCGAAGATTCGTGAGCCGCTGGTGGGACATTTCCGCGGCTACACGATTCTGAGCGCGCCGCCATCAAGCTCGGGCGGCGTGGGGTTGATCGAGATGCTGAATATCCTCGAACCCCTCGATCTCGGAGCGCCCGACGCCTACTCGTCCATGCACCTGATCATCGAGGCGCAACGGCGAGCTTACGCCGATCGCGCTCAATTCCTGGGCGATGCCGATTTCGTCGCGGTTCCGGTGGCGAGTCTTACCAGCAAGGACTACGCCGCCAAGCTACGCGGGGAAATGCTGGCGGCCAAGCCTGACGCTCCCGTGCGCGCCGGGAACCCTGCGCCGGCGGAGAACGGTAACACCACGCACTACTCCGTGGTGGACGCCGAGGGCAACGCCGTCTCGAACACCTACACGCTGAACGCGGGCTATGGTTCCGGCTTGACCATCGAAGGCGCCGGCTTCCTGATGAACGACGAGATGGACGATTTCGCCTCGAAGCCCGGATCGCCGAATATGTTCGGCCTGATCCAGGGCGAAGCGAATTCCATCGCGCCGCGCAAGCGTCCCCTTTCGTCAATGACGCCCACCATCGTGCTCGAAGATAGTCCGTCGACAGGGGTCAGGAATCAGGGGCCAGGGGTCAGCGGGCCGCAATTGCGGCTCGTGCTCGGGTCGCCGGGCGGTGGCACGATCATCAACACCGTCCTCGAAGTGCTGCTGAACGTGACCGCCTTTCACCTGAACGTGCAACAGGCGGTTGACGCGCCGCGCTTCCACGATCAGTGGATGCCCGACAAGGTTTTCATCGAGCCCGGCATCTCCGAAGACACGGCAGGGCGCCTGCGCGAGGCCGGCTACACGCTGCAACGCGTGGGCGGAATCGGGGATTGTGAAGCCATCGCCGTCGATCCCCAGACGGGCTGGCGCTTCGGCGCCTCCGATCCGCGCGGCAACGGCAAGGCGGCCGGCTACTGATGAAGTACGGGCTTTCAACGCGGCTCTTTGCGGCCGAGCGGCTGACCTCGCGGCTGCTCGATCGCATCCTGGAGGCGGGATTTTCGGATATCGAGGTGTTCGCGGCCCGCGATCACCTCGACTATCATGAGCCCAACTATGCGCGCGACATGGGGCAGTGGTTTTCGGACTTCAACGTGCAACTCCACTCGCTTCACGCGCCGCTCTGCTCCGAGCCGGGATTCGGCCGGCGCGGCGGACTGATGATCTCCGTGGCCTACCGCGAGCGCCGGTTGCGGATCGACTCCATGGATGAGATCAAGCGCGCGCTGGAAGTGGCCGAGCGGGCTCCGTTCCGATATCTGGTGCTTCACCTCGGTCTGGAAGGCGAGGAGTACGCGCTCGACAAATTTGACGCCGCCTTCACGTCGATCGAGCACTTGCGCATCTTCGCCAAAGAGCGCGGCGTAAAGCTGCTGCTCGAGAACACGGCCAGCGAGCTTGGCAATCCTGTACGGCTGATCGAGTTCCTGGACTATACGCGCCTCGACGACGTCGGCATTTGCTTCGACGCCGGCCACGCGCACCTGACCGGCGGCGCAAGTGAGGGCCTGCAGACGTTAAAAGATCGCATGATCACCGCGCATCTGCACGATAATCGCGGCGAGAAGGACGAGCATCTGCTGCCTTTGGCGGCTCTTCCAGGTCAGACCGAGAGCGGTAAACACGGCATCAAATGGCCCGACTTGATCGCGGAAATGGCCAGAGCCGACGCAGGATCCGACAAATGCTGTGCCTTTATAGAGGTACAATACGAACAAGCAAGCCTTTCCGAGGTTCGCAACGCCGTATCCCGGCTTCACGGGATGGAGACGGGTGACAGGGCAGAGTTTTCAGCGGGCTAGTGGGCTAGACTAGCCGGTTGAAGTCCAGACGCGTTTGCCGGGCGGGGTTAATCCATGCAATTATACACACAGAATTAATACCGGAAGGGATTTTTACGAAACGAAACCGTCAGGTTATTGAAAATAAGCCACTTCCGTTTTTGGGGTGTCGCAACGCCCGCGTCGAAGGGGAAATGTATGGAAGCAGCCGTGGTCGAAATCCGAGACATCGCCGGCCACGCCGGACAGGAAGTGGTGATTCAGGGCTGGCTTTACAACCTGCGCGAGAGCGGCAAGCTGTTGTTTCCGCTCTTCCGCGACGGCACCGGCGTGATCCAGGGCGTGGTGGTCAAGGCCGCAGTGCCGCCCGAAGTCTTCGAGCGCGTCAAGGGCCTGACGCAGGAATCGTCCGTGCGCGTGACGGGCAAGCCGCGTGCCGACCAGCGCGCGCCCGGCGGATTCGAGCTCGACGTGTCTGAGGTGGAAGTGATCCAGCGCGTGCCGCCCGAGCATCCTTACCCCATCACACCCAAGGAGCACGGCGTCGAGTTCCTGATGGATCACCGCCACCTGTGGCTGCGCTCGGCGCGGCAGCGCGCCATCCTCGGCGTGCGCCACGAGATCATCAAAGCGACGCGCGACTTCTTCGACAATCGCGGCTTCACGCTGGTCGATACTCCGATCTTCACGCCCGCCGCCTGCGAGGGCACCACAACCTTGTTCGAAGTGGGCTATTTCGACGAGAAGGCTTATCTGACGCAGTCCGGCCAGCTTTACAACGAGGCCGCGGCGATGGCCGTCGGCAAAACGTATTGCTTCGGTCCGACTTTTCGCGCGGAGAAGTCAAAGACGCGGCGCCACCTCACCGAGTTCTGGATGGTGGAGCCCGAGGTCGCCTTCGCGCACCTTGATGACGTCTGCAAGCTGGCCGAGGAACTGGTGGCGAGCATCGTCGAGAAGGTGCTCGAAAAGCGGCGTCCGGAGCTGAAGGTCTTGGAACGCGATGTAGCCAAGCTGGAATCCGTCAAAGTGCCTTTCGCGCGGCTTCGCTATGACGACGCGGTGAAGATCCTGCAGGAAAAGGGCAGCGAGATTCAGTGGGGCGGCGACTTCGGCGCTACCGACGAGACGATCTTGAGCGAGCAATTTGATCGTCCGGTGCTGGTAACGCATTATCCGGCGCAGGTGAAGGCCTTCTACATGGCCACCGATCCCGAGCGTCCGGAGCTGGCGCTCTGCGTCGATATGCTGGCGCCGGAAGGCTACGGCGAGATCGTGGGCGGCGGCGAGCGTCTGGCGGATTACGACGAGTTGCTGCGCCGGGTCCACCATGAGGGTCTGCCGCAGGAGAGCTTCGAGTGGTATCTTGACCTGCGGCGCTACGGCAACGTGCCGCACGCGGGCTTCGGCATGGGCATCGAGCGCGCGGTGGCGTGGATCTGCGGGCTGGACCACGTGCGGGAGACGATTCCGTTTCCAAGGATGCTGTACCGGCTGAAGCCGTGATCAGCCGGAAGCAAGCGTCGACTGTTGACTCTCGACTTAGGACGGCATGAAGATTCGCATTCTCGGAGTTCCGCTCGATCTCGGCCAGGAGCGCCGCGGCGTCGACATGGGCCCGTCGGCCATTCGCGCTGCAGGCCTGAACTCCGCCCTCAAGGGCTTGAATCATCAGGTGGAGGATAGCGGCAACGTGGCGGTCAAACTGGCCGAGGAGCAACACTTCGGCGATCGACGCGCCAAGTACCTGAATGAGATCGCGGAAACCTGCCAGGAGATCGCCCAGCGAATTCATCAAACTCTGGAAGACGGTCTGTTCCCGCTCTCGCTAGGAGGCGACCACTCGATGGCTGTGGGAACGATCTCCGGAATCTCAAGGTTCTACCGCGAACGCGAACAGACCATCGGCTTGCTGTGGATCGACGCGCATGGCGACATGAACACGCCTGAGTCGAGTCCGAGCGGCAACGTGCACGGCATGCCGTTTGCTTCGCTCCTCGGCATCGGGCCTGAGCCGCTGACCCATATCTTCAAGTTCGCTCCCAAAGTACTTGCCAAAGACTGCGTCCTGATCGGCGCCCGCGATCTGGACGCGCGCGAGCGCCGCCAGATTCATGCGTCCGGCGTGAATGTCTTCAGCATGCGGGACATCGACGAGCTGGGCATGCGCCTGGTCGTGCAGCGCGCGCTTGATCTTGCGACCCGCGACACCGCGGGATTCGTGGTTTCGTTCGACATGGACGTGGTGGATCCCGACGAGGCTCCCGGCGTGGGCACGGCGGTTCCGGGCGGGATCACCTTCCGCGAGGCGCATCTCGCCATGGAGATCATCGCCGACAGCAAGAAGATGCTGTCGCTGGAGATTGTCGAGGTGAATCCCATTCTCGACACGTTGAACCGCACGGCGGCGCTGGCAGTGGGTCTCGCGAGTTCCGCGCTGGGGAAGAAGATTCTGTAGGGGCGGGCCTTGTGCCTGCCCCGTAAATGCGGGCGCCCACGAGGGTGCCCGTACCGCAGCAATGTCGGGCACCCCCGCTAGGGGCGCCCCTGCGTAGCATCGAGGCTTTCCTTGAGTGAGCGAATCCGGCTCGGCATCCTGTTCGGCGGGCGCTCCGGCGAGCACGAAGTCTCTTTGATCTCCGCTGCTTCCCTTCTCAAGGCTCTTGACCCTAAGAAGTACGAGGTGATCCCCATCGGCATCACGCGCGACGGGCAGTGGCGTCTAGGCGCCACTCCGCGCGAGCTCGCCAGCGTTCCGGAGCGGTTGCTCTCGACCGTGCTCGATCAGGGTCAGGTTGTAACTGCCTCGGCCGATCCCACCGGTCCGCATCTGGTGCCGGTAGAATCCGCCGCAGAAAACCCGCGCGGCACCAGTCTCGATGTGATCTTTCCCGTGCTGCACGGAACATTCGGAGAAGATGGCACCGTGCAAGGGCTGCTGGAACTCGCCGACATTCCCTACGTCGGCGCGGGCGTGCTGGCGTCGGCGACGGGCATGGACAAAGACGCCATGAAGCGCCTTTTCCGAGACGCGGGCCTGCCGGTGGTCGATTGGATGCTGGTGCTGCGCCGCGACTGGGAGCATAATCCAGCGATTTGGAGCCGGCGCATCGCGCGGACCTTGCGTTTTCCGTTGTTCGTGAAGCCCGCGAACCTAGGTTCGTCGGTCGGGATCAGCAAAGTGCGCGGCGTGCGCGAATTGGGCGCCGCTATGGACGGAGCAGCGCGCTACGATCGCAAGATCGTGGTTGAGAAAGGGCTCGAGGCGAGAGAGATCGAGTGCTCCGTGCTCGGCAACGACCGGCCCATCGCTTCGGTGCCCGGCGAGATCATCCCGGTGAACGAGTTTTACGACTATGAGGCGAAGTATCTGAAAGAAGGCTCAGAACTGGTGATTCCGGCGAGGCTCAGCAAGCGCCAGTCGCGAGAAGTCCAGCAGCTTGCGGTGCGGGCTTTCCGGGCCATGGACTGCGCCGGCATGGCGCGAGTGGATTTCCTGCTCGACCGTCCCAGCGGTAAGCTCTACGTGAACGAGATCAACACAATCCCGGGCTTCACTCCGATCAGCATGTATCCAAAGCTATGGAAAGCCAGCGGCGTTCCGTACCCGGAGCTCGTCGATCGCCTGATCTCGCTTGCAATGGAGCGTCATGGCGAAAAGCACCGCAGTTCCTTTCGATATGACTTGTCGGCGAAGCTCAAGCCGTGATCGCGGTCAGCGGAGCAGGAGCGCGATACCGCGTTTGAGTGTAAAGGGTCGCGAGGCTCGTTAGCTCGGGGCTGCGCTACTTCTGGGAGTTCCCGTTGCTCTGTGCCGCCGGCGTTTTTCCGTAGCCGTGCCCCCGCCCGTAATAGTAGTGATAGGGAAAGGCAAGACCAGGCGGAATCCGGTTCAAAACCACGCCGACCAACTGTTCCGGCGCAAACTCCTTACAGGCCTTCTGGGCGATATCGTAGGGCGTCACTCCCGACTGGACGACCATGACCACACCGTCTGACACCTTGGCAAGCAGGCTCGAATCTGAGAGGAATGCGGCGGGAGGCGAGTCCAAAAGGATCCAGTCAAAGATCGGCATGAAGCGGTGAATGAGAGCCCGCAGGCGTCCCGTCCCCAGCAGTTCGACCGGATTGGCGTTCGGCGCCCCGCCGGCAACGATGAAGAGGTTGTCCTGAGGACCCCTCTGGATCACGTCGAGGGCATCGACCTCCCCCTTGAGGTATTCCGAAAGGCCAGGCGATTGGGCCGCGCCCAGGCCCTGATGGACGCGCGACATCCTGAGATCGGCATCGATCACCAGGACACTGCGGTGGTGCTGATGGGCGATCGCCCGCGCCAGGTTCAAGGTAACGAAAGTCTTGCCTTCGGTGGGCAGGGCGCTGGTGACCAGGACGGTCTGTAAGGACTGTTTTTCTCGAAGGTGATAAAGGCGTGAGCGCAGCGTGCGGAACTCCTCCGCGCCCTCAGGATGAGCTTGCGGGGTGGAATCGGCGAACAGAACAGCCTTGGAATCCGGATGCCAATCGCCGACGGGGACACGCTCGCGAAGCACGTCCAGCGTGAAGATCCCCGACGCAAGGTCATGGACGGCAGAGGGCGGAGCAGGCTCCGGACTCGTGGCTGACTCCTCCGTGGCCACTTGAGCGCCAGGCGCGGGGACTTCCGGTGCGGCGTCTAATCCCTCCCGCTCGAGTTCCGCCTTCTTCAAGGCTTCGTGAATTCTGCTCATTCGTGTCCTTCCATCATCCTACTGCGGACGCCGCAGCCGGTCCATCAAGGTTGCCATGCCTTGCAAGGTCTGGCGCAACTGCTGGTCGTCTCCCCGGAAAAGCTGGCTGGGCGGGAAGGGCTCAATCTCGTTCAGCTCGAACTCCCGCGCCACGGTCTCGATCACCTCGGGCGGCACCGGCCGCACCTGGTCGACGAAGCAATTGATCAACGCATGCTCGCACAGCAGGTTGATCACCCTGGGGATGCCGCGCGAATAGCGGTGAATCGTCTCGACGGCCGCCGTGGTGAAAACGGGCTCGCCGGCCGCCGCCCCCGCCACAGCCAGGCGCTGCAGAATATAGCCGCTCGTCTCCTCGAGAGTCAGCGCATGCGTCTTCGAACGCAGAGTGATGCGTTGGCGGAGCTGGCGGAGCTCAGGCTGCCGGAGCTTTTCCTCCAATTCCGGCTGGCCGGAAAGCACGATCTGGAGCAGCTTCTCGGTGGAAGTCTCCAGGTTGGTGAGCAGCCGGATCTCCTCCAACAGGCGCGCGGAAAGGTCCTGAGCTTCGTCAATAATGACCACCGCGGTCTCACCGCCCTTGTAGCGGTCCAGAAGCCAATGATTCAGCCGCATCAGCACCTGGCTCTTCTGACGCGCATCGCATGGGATGCCGAAATCCGCCATCATGAACTCAAAAAAGTCCTGGACGTTGAGGCGGGGATTGAAAATGAACGCCGTGGGCAGATGCTGGCGGTGCAGCCAGTCGAGGAGCTTGTTCACCAGCGTCGTCTTGCCGGTCCCCACCTCACCCGTGAGCAGAATGAAACCGCGCCGGTTGCGAATGCCATAGGTCAGCGACGCCAGCGCCTCTTCGGTATGCTGGGTCAGAAAGAGATAGCGCGGGTCCGGGTTGACGTTAAACGGATTCTCTCGAAGGCCAAAAAACTTCTTGTACATGTTCTTCCACACTCGAGCGCCAGCCGTACCTATAGGCCGAAGGGACGGGGATGCCACTCAATACCCGCTCCGAAAACCTGGCCACTCAGTAACCGGCTGCCTCCGACAGTAATCGGCACACCGGATGACTGGTGCTGCAGCTCATACACCGCAAATACCCGTGTAGAGCGACCGAAGTGATGGCTTAGCCGCAGGTTGAAGTACTCGTAGTTGAAGCGTCCTCCGGCGGCGTACGGGGTGGTCGCCGAATATGACGAGAACGCCGTATTGGTCGACCAACTCACCGAAGCGTAGCCGGTCCAGGTGCGCGACAGCTCACGATTTACGGCAAACGACGCTATGCTCGTCTCAGCGCCCTGGAAAACTCCCGAACCCGGCGTCAGGTAGTGCAGATAACGGAGCGTGACGCCACCGCGCTCGCCTTGGTAACCCAAGCTGCCTTGCCCGAACCAATTGAGCCTCTCCATCACGCCGAAGACACCACGGACCGCCGAGTAGGTGAGTTCCGGTCCCGCCAGCAGGGTCAACGTGAAATGATTGGTCACCCGGTGTCCGTACCCCACACGCCACACGTTATCACTCAAGGCGACCGAGCCGCCACTGAAGCGGATCTGCATGATGGAATAGGAGAAACTCAAGGTCTCCGTGGGAGTGAACTGATGATCGATCGAAAGCACTCCGAAGCGGTCATTGCTGGTCGTAAGCCCCTCCTGAGTGTACTCCTGATAGCCAAAAGCGCCGACCGCGGAAAGTGAAGTCCGGGGCGTCAGGAAGTACTGAACCTGCGCTATTGCCGTCTCCGAGAGGGTTCCGGCATACCCGGTGAGAATGCTTTGCTCCGGGGTGTAAACCGAATTCAATTGCCCGGAACCGCTTCCCAGGCCCAGCGCCTGCGTGTTGTTGAATACTCCTGCAAAGCCGATACCTTGAAAACCCAGCGCCGACTCCGGCAAGTAAGTTCCACGGTCCGAAATAAAGAAATTCCACCGCCGCGCCGTGTACTGATCGCTGATCAGGAAATCGTCGAAAGCCGCGCTTCTGCTCCAGTTCGACTCAAACAGAAAGCCGCCGCCGCCGTAGGTCAGATCAAAGCTGTTATGCCTGCCCATGTCGTGCAAATCGAGCGAGGCCACCGGTATCGCGGCGACCGAAACGCCTGAATAACCGGGAACCAACTGCGAGTTTGTGTCGCCGCCTTCCCAGATCGAGAAGCTGGGAATAAGGAAGCTCCGCCCGGCACTCGGCAGCGTGGGCGTAATCGCTTGCGCGCCCGCCAGCGGACGCGTGTCGGTAGGAGCGGCCCCCTGTTCCGTTTCGGTCTGCGGCTGCCCTGCGATGGGGTTCTGCAAACCCGGCGGAGCCGCTGACCCGGAAGAGGGCGCCGTACCCGAGGTTTGTGGGGTCGCCGGTGACTGCGCGCTGCTCCCCGCAGGTTGCTGTTCTTGGCTGCTGTCCTGCGCGCGGACACCCGCTGTGCTCATCACCCATCCCAATAGCATCACTGCCAGCGTAGTCCTCAGCCTGCCCGGCATCCAGCCTCCCTGGAGCGTCAGCTTGGAGCGTCAGCCGGCTTGAGCTATCGCCGGCACGCGCCACACTCAATTCTCCCCCGAAGAGCCGCGAAACCCTCGCGAATGAATCAACCATGTCTCCAGGAACACAGAGGCCCCTATGCTAACCCCTTTACCCGAGCAATTATACACCGCGCCCGTTTTCGTTCCAAGAGACTTGCCGATGACGATCTCCGGCCGTTGTCCCGCATTCACCGGGACAACTCCCGATGCGCGGACCGCCGCAGGACTCGGTGCTTATAGGAAGGCCGATGGCCGCCTTGCCGCAACTGTGACGAACGTGTGCGCAATATACTCAACCTCAGCGTCAGTAAGTTCCGGGAACATCGGTAGACAGAGAACCCGGTCACAGGCCCGCTCGGCCGCGGGCAGACTCCCCCGACCGTATCCGAGCCCGGCATAGGCGGACTGGCAATGCAGTGCCACAGGATAATAGATGGCGCTCGCCACCCCATGGGATTCTAGTTCCGAGCGCACATGGTCGCGGTCGTCCACATAGACCGCAAATTGGTGGTATACGCATTCGTCCCGTGAATCGTCTGCGAGCATCTCGACGCCGACTTCTTCGAGCTTCCCCCGGTAGAATCCGGCGATCTCGATGCGGCGCGCAGTCCACTGCGGCAGATGACGGAGCTTCGTTCCCAGAACCGCGCCCTGGAAGCCTTCCATACGGTAGTTGTAGCCTACGCGATCATGAAAGTAGCGGCGCCTTTCGCCGTGCGTCCGCAGGCTGCGGGCCAGAGCCGCCACGCGATCGTCATTCGTGACCAATGCGCCGGCTTCGCCCCAAGCCGACAAATTCTTGGTCGGATAGAAGCTGAACGCGCCCGCGAGTCCGAGCGCGCCCACCCTTCGGCCGCGATAGCGCGCGCCGTGCGCCTGGCAGGCATCCTCGATCAGCGCCAATCCATTGCGATTCGCCAGCTCGAGGAGCGGATCGAGATCTGCAGGCCGTCCGTACAGGTGCACGGGAATGATGGCGCGCGTTCTTGGGCTTATCGCGCGCTCGACAGCCACTGGATCGATGTTGGCCGTTGCGGCATCGATATCGACGAATACTGGCGTCGCGCCCGTGTACGAGATAACCTCGGCGGTGGCGATGAACGTGTTCGCGGTGGTAATCACCTCATCGCCCGGGCTCACGCCCGCGGCCAGCAACGCCAGATGCAGCGCGCTGGTCCCCGAATTCACGCCCACGCAGTGCTTCGCTTCCACGTAAGCGGCGAAGTCGCGTTCGAACTGTTCCACGGCTTCGCCCAGGATGAACGCCGCCTGACCAGACAGACGCACCAGAGCGTCCAGAATCTCCTCGCGCAGGGCTCGGTCCTGCCGCTTCAGGTCCAGTTGAGGCACTTGCATGATGGTCGAAGTCAAAGCGCCGATCCTTTCGTAGCGGGCCAGCTTGACGGGCAGTGGCACAGCCACTCTTGGCTGTGCCTTGTCAGTGCTCGGCCTTTTCCTCAGCACAGCCAAGAGTGGCTGTGCCACTGCCCGTCAAACTGGCTCACTACCTATTGCGTTCTCAGGCTCTGCGCGATCTGGGTTGCAATGAGGCGCAGTCTGCTCTGAGCGCGATCTCCATCCCAATTGGACAGCGCGACCTTGTAGAGTCCCGCGCCGGTCGTACAGTAAAAGGTCGTCTCAGCGAGATAGGCTTGAGGAGCGATCTGGTCGCGCCACGACACTCGCTTCATCTTCTGGCAGCCCGCAGTAACGGGACTTGCGATCGGGAGATCCACCTGCTCGACGGCAAAGCCCTTGGACACCCAATCGGTATCGGGAAGATCGCGCAGTTCCCACTGCTCGGGCGAATGCACGTCAGCGGGCGCTTGAGTGACCGTGATCTCCGCGCCACCCACTCTGAGCGCGATTCCGGGCACTTGAGGCGTACGCTCGAAGTTGGTGATGTCGAGGATATCTGTTGTGTCGGCGAGCGGAAACCACGACGCAGGATACCGCACCTTGAAATGATACTTTGTGCTTTCGAACTCGCGAAGCGAGCCCTCACTCTGGGCAATCAGCCTCACCGCGCAAGCGGCGAGCGCCAGCATGAGCATCGTGGCACACAGTCTCGTGAGTCCGCGGTCTACTTTCCTTCCTTTCATGCTTTCGATTATGGCATGGCTTCGGCGCTGCTTGTGTTGCAGGCGAGTGTATCGGCGTTCGGCTCATTCTATTGCCTTTAGGTTCGCTTGCCCGGATCGCCGGAAGTCTCAACACAAGGGTTAGCTTCGTTCTGCGTACTTGTGCGCAGATTGGCCGAAATGGTAGCTCCGTTTTAGCTTCGTTTTAGCTTCGTTTTCGGGGCTGTTTTGTTGATTCTAAATGGGTTGCTTAGCTTCGTTTCGCGAAAATGTTGCAAGATTTACAGGGGAGGGGGTGGCCTACCGCGCCGAGGCGGCGAACGGCATCCGGCTCCCGATTCCAGAGCCCAGACACATTACCCAGCCCTGCCTTGAACTCCTGACATCGTTCCAAGCGCTTTGTACTTCGACCACCATGGCTTTACTGTCCGGGTACAAGGCTGGCACCAATTTAACCGAAAGTCAATGATGGCGGTCACGGATGAAGGTTAATCCACGCGTGAGTCCTGGCTGTCACTTAGTATCGCCGCTCTCCTGAGATAACAACACGACCACGCTCAATTATTCGCTCAACACGCACGCTCCGGATCAGACAGGGTCACGGCCTCGACCGCTCCACTGCGCCAACGACCTCGCCGCTCCGCACTGCACCTATGTTAACTCGAAACCGTTTTCATGACCCTTCGCGGGCCGGAGGCCCTAAGGGACAGGGTCGAAAAACCTCACCGAGCGAAAGATTGGACTTAAAGCCGCGGGTGCGTTTTTCATGAGCTTTCGCGGGCCGAAGGCCCTAAGTGACAGCCAGGAGCGGCTGTGCTACTCACGGAGTCACGCGGCACGGGACGTTAACTTTTCAGCGTACCACTGGGCCTTGTCACCCTGACATAACCGTGGTTGCACCCTGGGGAACGGCGGTCGTAAGTCGAGCCGACGTGAGACCCAAACCCCGATCACTTGAACGGGGTCCAATCGTCTCTCACGGCATGTACTCGAAAACCGTCCCGCAGCCGTAGGTGCCGCCCTCCTCGGTAGCGCCATAGAGGTTGCCTGCGCCGTCACGCAATAGCGCGCTCCCGATCGGGTACGATCCGTCGGGCGCACCAGTGAAACTGTATAAGACCGATTCGGTCCCCTTCGATGTGATCTCAAAAATCGTCCCGCACCCGGTCCCGATCCCATTGTCACATGTACCCGTCCCGCCGTAGTAAGTAATTCCGTAAAAGTTGCCTGACGGGTCGCGGACGAGGCCAGAGTACGGAGTGGCCCCGTCGGGGGAACCGGTGAACTTATGCATCACCGTCAAAGCATCTGTGGGGCTCAGGCGGAACACCGACCCATCGTCAGAAGCCGTCCCTGCGCTTGTGGTGCCATAGAGGTTTCCCGCAGCGTCTCGGACTAGGCCGGCTTCAGGCGCGCCGCCGCTTTGTTTCGTGAGGCTGTACGCCCCCTCTGTGCCGCCCGTCACCTCAAATACGGTACCGGCCCGGGAACTTCCACCGAGCTCCGTCGTGCCATAAAGGTTTCCGGCCGAGTCGCGCACCAAGCCGCCTACGGGGCGTTCACCGCCGAGCCCGGCAGTAAAGCTATACAGCGTGCTTAGTTTCCCGGTTCGGGTGACCTCAAACACCGAACCGTAGTCGTCGCGTCCCGCTCCGGACGCGGTAGCGTAGAGGTTCCCCTGAGAATCCTGGATCAATCCGGAGTATGGATATCCGTTCGACCCACTAAGGTTGGCCAGAATGGTCTCCTTGCCATTGGGCGCCTGTTTAAAGACAGTTCCAACGTCGCTTGTACCGCCGCTGGAGGTGGTGCCGTAAAGATCGCCGGCTGCGTCGCGCAGAAGGGCACCATAGGCTGGAGCCAGCCCGTCACCCGGCGGCCCCGCAAAGCTGTGGAGAATCGTCTCCATACCTTCCGGGCTGAGCTCGAAAATAGTTCCGGAGCTGTATGTGCCGCCGGCGACCGTAGTACCGTACAGGTTTCCCGTCGCATCAGACACCAATCCAGCCTCCGGGTACTCCCCGTCGTTAGGGCCGCATTGAAAAGAATACAGGAGTGTGTAGCCCTGAGCCCACGCCGCCACGGGAGCTGCGGTCATCGCGGCTAAGCCGAGCAGGACACCCAGCGCCGGAACTCGAAACAACTCTCCGCAACTCGCGCAAGAGCGCGTAGAATGCCGTTCGTTTCTCATCTCCTGGAACCTCCTTGTTGCTCTTTTGCTCTAATGAACAGTTAACGCCACCACGCGCCCTCGCTAATGGGCAATGACCCGGAGATCGAGAATATACTTCATTGCCGTCGTCCCGGTGCTTCCGTAGGCCATGCTGTACGTTATGTTGGTGCTTTGCTTGGCTCTGAAAAAGCAAAAGCCGTTGATCTGGGTTGTCGTAGAGTTCGTAGTCAACCCCGAAGTGGGTTGCGTACAGCTTGGCGAGGTCGAGTCGTAAGGGTCCGTCCAACCGATAGTCATCGGTCCGAGCGTGGAAGACGCGCCGGTACCGCTGGCGGGCGTTGTGATCTTGGCATAGAAGAGTACCTCATAGTCGCCTGTCCCTGAAGCCGGCACCGCATACGCAGTACCCATGCTCGCAGAACTCGTCGGCACAAGATCAACGGTCCCTACCTCCGATGGCACTCCGCCACCGACGGTGGCTATGCTGTTGTAGGTGGTCACCACTCCGCTGGAGCCCGCTGCGAGGGCACTGCTTGTGGCCGTACTACCTAGCGTGAGGCCACCGGCAAAGCTGCTGTTCCCGGCCGGGTTCAAGAAGTTACCAGGCTGCTCAATGTCGTACTCTCCGACCGCCTCCTCGGGGTTCGACTTATACGGGAAACCTGGATTGCTCAGAAGGTCGTAGATCGCGTTTCTCTTCGTGGAAGCGCCGATCGTGAGCGGATAGGGATCGATATCTGTGAGGTGTATCGCCCCAGGGCTTGCGTAGGTAGGATTGTCAATCTGCACGCCGTAAAGGATTTGGCAGGAACTGTGCACGCCCTCAATCGTTGCTGGAACGCCGTTGTCCTCCACAACGGCCGCGATTGTGGGGGCGCTGCTGCAGGTGCTGGAAGCGAGGCCCTCCGCGTGAATATCATGAACGGAGACCTTGGCAAAGGTGACCGGTGCGCTCATGACGACGCCGTCGAGCTTAACGGCTGCGAGCGTGGGGCACGAGCCGGCCATGCCACTGGTCCCGCAGGTGTCCCCTCCATAATCGAATCCGTCGATCTTCTTGAGCTGGGCGACGGCGTCGTCGTGTATTCCGTAGACGGGATACTCCGGGGTCTGGTACCCGACCGCGTAGTTGACGCCGGAGACGCCGGTCGTCACGCCGTTGTATAGGGTGAGCGAGATACCGGAGCTCACAGTATCTACCTGACACGGGTTTCCGCCACACGCGTAAAGATTTCCACCGATCGAGATATCAGGGTGAGTTCCCGATGCCCCTCCCCAACTGGGCTGAAAGGATGTCATGCTTCCCGTCACGGTCGTGCCGCCGGTCAGGACGGAGACCGTGCCCGCAAGGGGAGTGTTGCTGATTCCAGCCGTACACCCACCCATGATGATTGCGCAATTGGATGCGGTTCCGAAGTTGTGGTCCGCGGAGGAGCCGTTCGCGCCCAGGTTCCCGTCAAAACCCTCAAGCTCTATGAGCGCGTCTCCACTGCAATTCTCCACATTCGTGTCGAATATACCTGAGGGCGGATCCTGTGCCATGTTGTTCAAGATGCCGATTGCGCCTCCGAAGCAATCCACCATCCCTCCCCGCACATAAGTATTGGTCTCTATAGCGCCAGTCGAGTTGGAGTATGAGCCCAGCGTCAGCAGGGTCTGGGTCGTGTTAACTCCGGGCGGGGGGTTGCCGCCCAAGGGGTAGTTAGCTACGGCCTCCATAGTGGGAGTAGCCACGCTGTAGCATCCGGCACCAACCGCATCGGTGTTCGTCGGAAATGAACCGGGCGTTGTACCTCCTTGAACAATGTAAACGCAATAGCCCACGATGGGGGGCGCAGCCGCCGGAACGGTTACTGTTAGCTGCTCCGACCCGCTGTTTTGCCCGGCGGCGGAGTAGGAGGACATCGCGTAGTTCCCATTCTGCAGCGTTGTCTCGCCTGAGGAGTTCTCGGCGGTCAGCCCGACCCAGTAGTAGTGAGTTGCGTTCCAGTTCAAGCCGCCTGAACCACTGAAGCTCGCGGTAACGCTTGCCATGGCATCAGAGTTGGGCAGCGTTGTGGGAAACCTATCGCCCATGCGCAGCACCGTCCCTTTGGCGGCCGTGGCCGTCGCGTTCGCCACGTATCCGCCGGAGGTCATGTCCCAGTTGTCGCCAGATTTCAGCATGACTGGTACGTTCGTCGTGATCAGGCAGGGTGCGCTGATGAGGTGGACGTGGTGAGTGTTCCCTGAAGAATCGTGAAAGGGATCGTAAGTCCAAGTCTCCGTCCCTCCCGGACAGTCATCGTAGACAGTAACGGACGCGTTCGTCGGCAGCGGATTAAGTAATGCGTCAAGGGTGGGGTAGGTTACGCCGTCCATGTGGAACACGGTTCCCGGGTACGTTGAGCCGTTGGCGGGAAGCACCCCGGAAGGATTGCCCACCGCCCCACTGACAGGGCCCGCAAACTGGGCTGCGTAGTTGTTGCTGGCGCCGCTTGGTGCACTGACGGAGAGTCCGTAGGCGTTGTTCACAGTCGCGCCACTGCTTGCCACCGACGCCGTTTCAACGTTTAGCCCATACGAGTTGGAGATTGTAGTGGCGCTCGATGTGCCCCCGGCCGGAGGTCCGCTGATGTCTATGGTCGCCGCGGTGCCTAAGGTGCCTGAGAAGGCGTAAGTCGGCGCCTGAATGTAGATGGTTCGCTGTTTGCTCGGGATGGTGGAGAACGTGACCGTCCTACTGAGGTCCAGGTTGAGGTCGTTCGATTCCCCGGTCAACCCGGTGTGAGCGGGACCCATCACGGTGAACAGGGAAGGCATTCCGGTGCTGCTCGCGGGCGGCGCGATCGTCAGGCCCTGCCCGACCGCCGGCGACGTGGTGCCGATGCCGACGTCGTTGCTTGTGTCGATCCACATAGACGGCGTGTTCGAACCACTCTCGTCCGTTATAAAGCCGAGCGCGTTGGAGGTGTAAGTCCCGACCAGACCCGCCGGCGAGGCGCTGCCGTATGAAGACTCCAAAAAGGTGATGATCCCCCTGTCGCCCCGGTCCCTCCGGCTTGGGTAGATAGATATGCCGAAGTTGTCCCCGAACTGCTTGCATTCGTGACGCGAGCTTGGACGTTGCTTGAGGTGCTGTTGGAGCCGCGCATCTCGAGGCTGATGCCGCTTGTAGGAGTAAAGGAGCTACCTCCCAAGCCAATAATGCCCACAGCGGCGCTTGATCCAGAGCCGGTTTGGGAGATGTTCGAGGTCTCGATGTAGCAGAGTGGGCTACCGCTGCCCTCGAACACGGGCACAACATAATCGGTTCCACCGTTTTGACTGCTGATGGTGGGGCACATCGCTGACGGTGGAGGTTCCGTAGAAACCGCACGAGGGGCGTATGTAAGCGGGAGAATCAGGCGGAAAGGTTGATCGCCGCGCCAATCATAAACCACCCGGAATCGCCCCCCCCAGCGAAAACGCTGTCACCGGGGCCGATGCCAAAGGTGACGGAGGGTGTCGGCTTCCCGGCAGGGTCGCCGGGGCTGGCGGGTGAGACGCGGGCGTGCGCCGACAGCGCGAACGGGGAAATAAGCATAAGCGTCAGGCAAAGCCAAAGCGCGCAGCGAAAACACTTCGCAAAAAACTTCCAACACTTCGGGACCATGGGTGCCCCCTGTTGGTCTCCTCGATAGGCCACCCGCCCATGTTGATATACCCTGACTACTTGCATGTCAAGTTAAATGTAGTGCTAACGGGTAGGCAATGGAGGGTACTGCACGGCCTTATATCAGGTGTGATTGACAGGTTTGTGGTGGCGATACCATCCTGTTTTACGTCGTCACCGCCGCGAATCGATCGGCCAACGTGCCCCGCGCGTGGGCTACGACTCCGGGCGCCTCTTGGTTCTGCCTGATTCAAATGTGATTCAGCGCACAACTTCTCCCGTCCGTCTGGCGTAATATCTTTCTGGGGAACAGCGGAGAGATTTAGCAGTTTGTGGAAGACTCCGCCCACGCTGTCATTCTGAGCGGAGCGAAGAATCTGTTTCTCTCGCTTTTCAAGGAACTTAACGAGGATTACGAAATGGAGTGACGCCGGCTACACGTAGCGCCGGCATCTTGCCGGCTGTCGGGCGGGCGGCTCGCCCGCACTGGGGCCGGGGCGAGACGCCCCAGCTACAGCGGCCGGGACGGCCGCGCTACGCGATGCGCGTCACTATATTCTTCGCTCCACTCAGAATGACGGCGTCGGAAGGTTTCTAAAACTGTTAGGAGGAATGCATGGCGCGATCGTCGTTCTGGACCCTCATTTCAGCCCCGTTGGTCTGCCTGACCTTCTTTGGCGGGGCCTGTGCGCAGACAAGCGATAAACCGGATCTGAGCAAGCAGCCCACGCTCTACGTGGTCGGTTACGCCCACCTGGACACCGAATGGCGGTGGGAGTACCCCCAGGTGATCAGCGAGTATCTTCGCAAGACCATGGAGGACAACTTCACGCTGTTTGACAAATATCCGCACTACGTTTTCAATTTCAGCGGCGCCAATCGCTACCGGTTGATGAAGGAATACTATCCCACCGATTTCGCCAGGCTGAAGAAGTACGTGGACTCGGGCCAGTGGTACCCAGCGGGCTCTTCGATGGAAGAAGGCGACGTGAACGCGCCGAGCGCCGAGGCCATCATCCGGCAGATTCTGTATGGCAACGACTGGTTCCGCCGTGAATTCGGAAAGTACAGTGCAGAATACATGCTGCCGGACTGCTTCGGATTTCCGGCGTCGCTGCCGAGCATTCTCGCGCATTCCGGGGTCAAGGGATTCTCCACGCAGAAACTAGTATGGGGCTCTTCCGCGCCGGGCGGAGGTCCGCAGTCGCTCGAGAAGACGCCCGAAGGCACACCCTTTAACGTAGGTGTCTGGGTCGGACCTGACGGCGAAGCTGTGTTGGCCGGACTGAATCCGGGCAGCTATAGCGGCGGGATCGACACCGATCTCAGCAAGCCGCTGCCTCCCATGCCGCCGAACACCGCGCTCGCCGATCTCGAGAAGAAGATGCAGCCGCTGCGACAGAAGCTGGAACAGATACAGCAGAGCGGCGGCACGTTCGATCCCAAAGACATTCAGGAGTATTTCAGCCTGCAGAGCCAGATTGAGGGATTGACGAAAGTCCAGCAGGACCAGGAATTCGATCGCTATCAGGACAACTGGGCCGCACGCGTCGAGCAGAACGGCAAGCTCACCGGCACCTACACGGACTATCACTACTACGGCACCGGTGACATCGGCGGGGCTCCGGATGAGGATTCGGTGAAGCGGCTGGAAGCGATCGTCACCGGAGGAACCGCAAGCTTTCCCCCGTTTGGCGAATTCATTCCCCCTGGTCAGCCTCATCCCGCCTGGCCGTCGGTTAAGGTGGGCGATGGACCGGTGCACGTGATTTCGTCGCGCGCCGACCAGATGTTCCTCGACATCACGCCGTCGGAAGAGGCTCGACTGCCGCGCTACACCGGCGAAATGGAGCTTACCAACCATTCTGCGGGCTCGCTGACGTCGGAGGGCTATCAGAAGCGTTGGCTCAGAAAAGAAGAGTTGCTGGCGGAGGCGGCCGAAGAAGCCTCGATCGCGGCCCAGTGGCTCGGCGGGCGATCCTATCCCCTCCAGCGCCTCAATGATGCCTGGACGCTCGTTATGGGTGGACATTTTCACGATCTCGCGGCCGGCACCGCAACTCCCAGGGCGTACGAATTCGCTTGGAATGATGACGTGATCGCGCTGAATCAGTTCGCGGACGTGCTGAGCAGCGCCACTGAAGCCGTCGCCTCCGCGCTCGATACGCAAACGAAGGGCATTCCGGTCGTCGTCTACAATCCGCTCAGCGTGGCGCGGGAAGACGTGCTGGAAGCGAAGGTGGATTTCCCGGGCGGCATGCCCAAGGCCGTTCATGTGAGCGGTCCTGATGGCCGGGTCGTTCCGTCGCAAATCGAGGGCGAAAATGTTCTCTTCATCGCGCAAGCTCCCCCGGTCGGCTACACGGTCTACGATGTTCAGCCCGGTGCGGCGGCCGCCGCTTCGTCGCTGAAAGTCACCGAGAATTCGCTCGAGAATCAGTACTACCGCGTGACGCTGAATTCGGACGGCGACGTCGCCAGCATTTTCGACAAGTCGATCGGCAAGGAACTGCTGGCTGCTCCCGCACGCCTGGCCATCTCCTACGACAATCCCACGCAGTGGCCGGCCTGGAACATGGACTGGGACCAGGAACAGGCGGCGCCGAAGGCGTACGTGAGTGGTCCGGCGAAGGTTCGCGTGGTTGAGAACGGTCCGGCGCGCGTGGCCGTAGAAGTCTCGCGTGAAACGGCAGGCTCGCGGTTTGTGCAGACGATTCGCCTTTCGGCAGGAGATGCGGGAAAACGGGTGGAGTTCGCCAATTCGATCGACTGGAATACCCGCGAGTCGAACCTCAAGGCAGCGTTCCCACTAACTGCCTCCAATCGCATGGCGACGTATAACTGGGACATCGGAACCATCGAGCGTCCCACGGCGGAGCCGAAGAAGTTTGAGGTTCCGTCGCACCAGTGGATCGACTTGACCGATATGAGCGGCACTTACGGCGCCACGATCCTGACCGATTGCAAGAACGGATCGGACAAGCCGGTCGACAACACGATCCGGTTGACTCTGATTCGCACTCCCGGCGTGGCCGGAGGGTATCCGGACCAGGCGACGCAGGATATCGGCCATCACGATTTCGTTTACGGCATCGCCGGGCACGGTGGCGACTGGCGGCAGGCCGGCACCGACTGGCAGGGACAGCGCCTGAACGATCCGCTGATGGCCTTCGTGGCTACCCGGCATCGGGGCGCGCTCGGTAAGAGGTTCGCCCTTCTGAAAATCGACAATCCGCGCATTCGGCTAATGGCGTTGAAGAAAGCCGAGCTGAGCGACGAAGTGATCGTACGGATGGTTGAACTCGACGGCCGTCCGCAGCCGAACGTCAAAGTATCGTTCGCGGCGCCGATCACTTCCGCTCGCGAAGTGAATGGCCAGGAACAGCCGGTCGGACCCGCTACCGTTACGGGCGGCGCGCTGGTCACGTCGTTCACCGCATACCAGCCGCAGACGTTTGCCGTGAAGCTGGCGGCGGCGCCGGCAAAAGTCGCGGTGGTTCATTCCACACCCGTGACGCTGAACTACGACCTTGCGGGCGCCAGCAACGACGGTACGCAATCGTCCGGCGGATTCGATGGCAAAGGCGACGCGTTGCCGGCCGAGATGCTGCCCGCGCAAATCGACTTCAACAACGTGCAGTTCCACCTCGCGCCTGCGAAAACCGGAACGCCTGACGCGGTCGTAGCCAAAGGCCAGACGATTGACTTGCCTGCCGGTCACTACAATCGTGCCTACGTGTTGGCGGCATCGGTCGATGGCGACCAGAAGTCGACGTTTGAAGCAGGTGGCAAACAGATCGAATTGAACGTCCAGGATTGGGGCGGATTCATCGGGCAGTGGTACGACCGGCAATGGAGCTCGAAAGATACCTTGCACGACAACTACGGTGAGATGATCGGCCTCAAGCCGGCGTACATCAAGCGCGCCACTCTGGCGTGGTACTGCTCCCATCACCACAATGCCGCCGGAGAGAACGTTCCTTACTCCTATTCCTATCTATTCGTTTATCCCATCGACCTGCCGGCCGGAGCGAAGACCATCCGGCTGCCGGACAACGATAAGGTCCGCATTCTGGCCGTGTCGGTCGCCGATGAGAACCCGGAAGTGGAACCGGCGCAGCCGCTGTATGATGTGCTGCCCTCGCCTGCCGCCGGTCCCAAGGATTTTGTGTTGTCCACGTCGGCGGCGAGGGTCTCAGTTCCACAGGGCATGAGCGCCACCACCATAGTCATGGTGATGCCCAGAGGCGGCTTCAACGACAGCGTCGACCTGACCGTTTCGGGATTGCCCGAAGGGGTCACGGCGTCGTTCAGCCCTGCCAGCACCGCAGGAAGCAGCACCATGACACTGAAGGTGGCCAGTTCGGTTCCGGCCACAACATCGACACTCACGATCACCGGAACTTCGGGCGGAATCTCCCACTCCGTCACAGATACGCTGGCGGTGACGCCGGTCGCAACCGGCACGGTACCGGTCGATCTGTCATCCTCCTTCAATGCGACCGGAATCTATGACGACGGCTCGAAGTTCACAGGCGCGGCGAGTCTCGACGCGGAGGGCTGGGCGTGTTCGAAACAGGCCCTCGGCCCCGAACAAGTGGGAGACGGCGTGATCTTCAAGCTCGGGCCCGCGGGCGCGCCCGACGTCGTTACCGGCGCGACAGTCCCGCTTCCGCCCGGGAAATTCGCTGCGCTCAAGTTGCTTGCGACGGGCGTGGAAGGCAGCCAGGAGATGCAAACCTTTACCCTCACGTACGGGGACGGCACCACGCAGTCATTCACTCAAAACCTGAGCGACTGGTATGCTCCCAACCAATTCAGCGGCGAGTCTGCGGCCGTCGCTATGCCGTATCGCCTGGTTGGCGACGGCAGCACCGACGATCGCACCGGCAACCTCTACGCGTATTCCTTCACTCTCGACAGCAGCAAGGACGTGCGCAGCGTCAGCTTGCCGCACAACCGGAATGTCGTGGTCTTTGCCATGACCCTTGTGCCTCCGGCGGCACAACACTGATTGTCGGGGGAGTCCTGTAGTCCTTGGCGACGCCCGTTCCTTTAGCCGGGATATAATCGGGGTCTCCCGCAGACCTCTCTGCCGGAGAGTGTCCTCGTTCGGCACATCTCGAGAGGAGCAATCGAAATGGCTACGGAGCAGGCCGTCAGGAGCCTTCAAGTCGGCACCATGCGGGTGGAAGTCCACTCGTCGCGCGAAGCCGCAGGCAAGGCGGCCGCGAGAGCCGCGGCCGAGAGCCTTCGAGAGCTGGCGGCAGGCGCGTCCACGGTCGGCGTGATCTTCGCCACCGGCGCCTCACAGCTCGCCACTCTCCACGCTCTCACGGCCACACCGAATCTGCCCTGGAACCAAGTGGTCGGCTTCCACATGGACGAGTACGTCGGCATCGCGCCGGACCATCCGGCTTCGTTCCGGCGCTACCTTCGCGAAAACTTGACCAGCCGGGTTTCGCTCGGCGCATTTCACGAAATCGACGGCACCGAGCCGGACCTCGAAGCCGTCTGTGGCGGCTATGTTCGCCTGCTGCGCGCGCACGATCCGCGATTGTGTCTGCTTGGGATCGGCGAGAACGGGCACCTGGCATTCAACGATCCGGCCGAGGCTGATTTTGCCGATCCGCGTGACATGAAGCTCGTTCACCTCGACAACGAGTGCCGGCATCAGCAGGTGGCGGAGGGATGGTTTCCCAACGTCGACGCGGTTCCGCAACAGGCGCTGACGCTGACGATCCCGACGCTGCTGCGTGTCCCTAAGTTGATCGCATCGGTTCCGGGGCCGCGCAAAGCGCGCATTGTGAGACGCACTCTCGAAGACCCGATTTCGACCGCCTGCCCCGCCACCATCTTCCGCACCCATCCTGACGTCACGGTGTTTTTGGATCGGGATTCCGCGGCGGGGCTCGATTGAGCGCGGGGTATCATAATTTCAGACGTACGGGCGGCCCTTGTGGCCGCCCTATTGCAGCGTGTTACTTGTGCATGCCATTGGTTGGGCGGCCACAAGGGCCGCCCGTCTCCTCGCCTGCGGGAGGTATCGATGGGAAGTGAAGAGACGAATGACATCGATCGCCGGAAGTTCATCAAGCGGGCAGGCGGCGCGATTCTGGCCGCCTCCACCGCCGGCATGACGGCGCGTTCCTATGGACGCATCATTGGCGCGAACGACCGCATCCGGCTCGGCCAGCTCGGGTGCGGCGGACGCAGCGAAGGTCACGTCCACATGGCGCGGATGGCCGCCAATCACACGCCGGTTGAGACGGTCGCCGTATGCGACATCTGGACTTTGGCGCGCGAGCGTCGCGCAGCTCAGGTGAAACGCGCGTTCAACGGCGATCCGCAAGCCTATAAGTACTCCGAGGCAATGCTCGCACGCAATGACATCGACGGCGTCATGATCGCGACCGGCGATTTCCAGCATGCCAAGCTGCTGATCGACGTAGTCGAGGCCGGCAAGGATTGCTACGTCGAGAAGCCGTTCGCCAACGTGCTGGCGGAGGCGAAGCAAGCCCGCGACGTGACCAAGGCGTCGAAGCAGATCGTCCAGGTGGGCACGCAGCATCGCAGCCAGCCTTACCCGTTGGCGGTCCGCGACATCATCCGCTCGGGACGCATCGGCGAGGTTGTCCACATCGAGCAGGAATGGAACGTCAATGAAGAGCGCTGGCGTTGGGTGGATTGGGACGCCGACAGCTCGCGCGAGATGCTGGTCGATAAGGATAAGCAGTGGAACGAGTGGCTCGACCGCCGGTCCAAGCTGCACGAGGAGGACACCGATTGGAATCGCTGGCTGCTCGGCAAGCCATATCGTCCGTTCGACCCGCACGTCTATCTGGAATTCCGCCTTTACAAAGACTTTTCGTCGGGAATCTTCGATCAGTGGCTGAGCCACGGCTCCGACCTCGTGCATCTCTGGACCGATGAATCGTATCCGCTGAGCGGGGTGGCGAACGGAGGCATCTTCGTCTGGAAAGACCGCCGTGAGAATCCCGACACGGTCGTGACCGCCGTAACCTATCCCAAGGGTTTCCTCTACACCTACAAAACCACCTTCGGGAACAGCTATCGCAGCTTTTCGCGCATCCAGGGCCGCGATGGCACCATCATCAACTACGGCGGCGAAGGCGCGTCGCTCTTCGTGGTCACCGACGAAGGCAACCGGCAGGAACTTGACCCCGAGGACACGCCGCCCTACTACACGCAGGTGCCCGTCGATGGTCCGCCGAACGATAAGGCGGAGGTGGTACACGTGGCGGGCGTGCCTGCCGACTCGCGCGGTCCGAGCGATGACGATCTTGGCCACATGCTGAACTGGCTGGATTCCATGCGCGATCGCAAGCAGCCGAACGCCACGGTTGACCACGGCTTCTCGCACGCGATCGTCTGCATCATGTCGGCGCAGTCGTACTGGAGCGGCAAAAGGTTGTATTGGGATCCGCAGAAAGAGGATATTGTAGATCGGCCGCCGGCACAACATGACGATGCGGCGTCGCGGGGGGACTGATGAATCGTTGGCGTGCGCGCTTTGAGGATGTCCGTCTATTTCGAGGCTTTCTGTTCGCGGCGCTGATCGTGATCATTCCGGCGGTCCGGGTCCCAGCCCAGACCACGCCACGGTCCGTGGCGCAGCCGCTCTCGCAGTCCATCCAGCCGGTGGCGGTGACCGAATACCAACTGGAGTCGTATCTCGACCGGCGCATCCCCAAGTTGCCGCCCGCCTCCGATCCGGCCGCGCTGAAGGCGTGGCAAGACAAACTTCGTCGACACGTCCTGGGCCAGATCGCTTATCACGGCTGGCCTCGAGAGTGGGTCGACGCTTCGCCGCGATTTGAAGAAGTCGGCGTCATTGAGACCGGCTACGGCTATCGGATCCACAAGCTGCGCTACGAAATCGTCCCGGGCTTCGACTCCATCGCCATCCTCTACGAGCCGGACTCGATTCACGGACGCGTGCCGGCGATCCTGAACGTGATCGGTCATGAGCCTCGGGGCGAGGCGGCCGAATATGAGCAGAAGCGCTGCATCAATCTCGCCAAGCGAGGCATGCTGGCGCTGAGCCTCGGCTGGATGGGCTTTGGCGAGTTGAGCATTCCCCAGGACCAGCACGACTACTCCGCGCACCTCGATCTGGTGGGCTCGAACGCGCTCGGGATCTTTTATCTCGCCATGCGCCGCGGACTTGACTACCTGGCGAGCTTGCCCGGCGCCGATCCCGATCGGCTCGGCATGACCGGACTCTCCGGCGGCGGCTGGCAGACCATCATCTTGAGCGCGCTTGACGAACGCGTGGCGGTGGCCGTGGAGGTAGCAGGTTTCGGGTCGCTCCAGTCGAATCTCACGCATCCGGTCGACACCAACGAGATCGAGGAGAACGCCACGGACTACGTGGCCGGCGAGGACTATCCCGATCTCGTCATCCTGCGCGCGCCGCGTCCCACCCTGCTCATTCACAATGCCGAGGACGATTGCTGCTTCCGGGCGGCGCTCGTGAAGCCTTACATCTACGAGCAGATTCAACCCTACTTCCGGCTGCTCGGCGATTCCGGCGCGCTGGCCTGGCATGAGAATCTCGACCCTGCCACGCACAATTATCAGCTCGACAACCGGCAGCAGGCTTATCGGTTCATCACCGAGCACTTTCACCTGCCAGTGGCAGACGCCGAAATCCCAAGCGACGCGGAAATCCGATCCGAGCAGGAACTCACCGTCGGGTTACCGCCTGACAATCTCACGTTGAACGGTCTGGCCCGCAAGCTCGCGGCCTCGATCGCGCGTCCTGCGATTCCAGGCGGCTCGAGCGACGCCGAGCGCGCCTCGTGGGCGAAGGCCCAGCGCGAGCAATTGAAGAACGTGATTCGCTACTCGCCCGTTCGCGTGGAGGACGCCTGGAGAATCGCAGCCACGCATCATCAGGGTCTCGAGACGCTTTCCTACCGCTTTGAATTCTCGAACGGCCTCGGCGCCACGGCCGTATGGCTCAAAGCGGTTGCGGCGCAGTCGGACGCGCCCACCACCATCGTGCTCGACGACAAGGGAAGAAAAGCCGCGGGAGAGATGGTCTCCGACCGCGTGAATCGCGGCGAGCAGGTGCTGGCGCTCGATCTGCTTTTCAACGGCGCCACCATTCCTCAGGAACCGGATCCCGCCGATTGGGAAATGATCACTGCGAGCACCGGCGATCGTCCGCTCGGACTGGAAGTAGCGCAATTGCTTGCCGTGACGGACTGGCTGCGCTCAGCGGGGGTAGGGGCAGGCCTCGTGCCTGCCCAGGGCGACCACAAGGGTCGCCCCTACGGCCCTGCTCAGGTCCGCGTGGAGACCGACGGCAAACGCAACCAGGTGATCGCGCTTGCGGCTGCGGCGCTGGAACCTGACGCGTACTCGGAGATCGTCAGCAGTGATGCCCTTGAGAGCCTGAGCTATCTACTCGACAAGCCCGTGCCGTACCGCGCCGCCCCCGAATTGTTCTGCCTCGATTTCTACAAGTTCTTCGACATCCCGCAGCTCGAAGCGATCGCCGCGCCCGTAAAGGTGACGAGAGTCGAGAAAGCGCCAACGGCCGCCAGCGGTGATGAATGAGGTGAATCGTACTCATGAAGAATGGAACCGTCGCGTCCCTCGAAAGCCGCCGCGCGTTTCTGAAGGGCACGGCAGAGAAGCTCTCCGCCGCGCTGCTGGTGGCGGAAGGAGCACGCGCCCCCAGCGCTTTCGCGCGGTCTCCACAAGCAGGCCAGCCGCATGAGGTGCGCAGTGACACGCCCAAACTCAAGATCGGCGTCTTCGATCCCGCTTTCAGCGATCTTTCGCTCGATCAATTGATCGCCATGATCAAGGAGTTCGGCATCGAGGCGCTGGAAATCGGCTCGGGCAATGATCCCGGCAACGCGCATTGCGATCTTGACGCCTTGCTCGCCGACGATTCCAAGCGCCGCACCTACATGCAGAACTTCGAGAAGAACAACATCATGGTGAGCGCCTTCAGTTGCCACGGCAACCCCGTACATCCGGACACTGACAGGGCCAAACGCGAAGACGCCGTCTACCGCAAGTCAATCGACCTCGCGGCCAAGACCGGCGTAAATCACGTGAACTGCTTTTCCGGATGCCCTGGCGACGGCACGGGCAAGCATCCGAACTGGGTGACGACCCTTGAGACCGACGAGTTCGTGGACATCCTGAAGTGGCAGTGGGACTCGGTGCTCATTCCTTACTGGAAGGACCTGAATGCGTACGCGCAGCAACGCAACGTGAAGGTGGGGCTCGAAATGGATGGCGGGTGTTCGGTGTTCAACGTGGCGACGCTTCTGAAGCTGCGGCACGCGGCGGGCGAAAACATCGGCGCCAATCTAGACTTGAGCGGCCTGTTCCAGCTCGGAGTCGATGCCGTCGCCGTGGTCAAGAAGCTGGGCGAGGAAGGCTGCCTCTATCACATGCACGGCAAAGATATCATGCTCGACGCCGAGAACGTCTCCGTAAACGGCCTGGTCGACCTGACGCCTTACGAGGATATCCCGCAGCGCTCGTGGTCCTACGGCGACATCGGATACGGACACGATCTCGGCGTATGGAAAGACATTGTTGAGGAACTGAGAGCCGTGGGATACGACCACGTGATCAGCATCGAGCACGAATCGCCGTTCACCACGGCGCGCGTGGGCGTCGCCAAGAGCGTCCAGGCGCTGGACGAGATTCTGCTCGATCGCGCGACCGTCCGGTCCGCGGAGTAAGCCGGAGACACTATGGTCCGCAACGTGGCGGCTCTGACTCTGATTCTGATGTGCGCGGCGTCTCGCATCATGCCGGCGCAAGCTCCCGCCCCTTCGGCGGCGCAATCGCCCACGATTCTGCACGCCTCCACTCACCTCGTCCAAGTCAATGTCGTCGCCTTGGACGAGAAAGCTCAGCCTGTACTGGATCTGACAGCGGCCGATTTTGCTTTGACCGACGAGGGTGAGAAAGAGAAAATCAGCGTCTTCTCGCTCGAGAAAACCGGAAACGTGTCCCCGCCTGCGGCGCCTCTGCCTGCGGGCACGTTCTCGAATCGGTGGCAAGATCAAGCTGATGCGCCGTCGAGTGTAACGGTGGTGCTGCTGGACGCGGTCAACACGTCTTATGCCGACCAGGCGTACGCCCGCCAGAATGTGGCCGATTTCCTGCGAGGCGTCCACCCTCAGGACCGTGTCGCGGTTTACACCCTCGGCAGGAGCCTGGAACTGCTGCACGACTTCACCGGCGACGGGGTCGCGCTCGCGAACTCCGTGCTGGCTTACAAGGGCGAAGTCCCGGCCTTTCTCGATCCGCCTCCCGACAACACCGCAGGCCGGATCGTCCCCCGGCTTGCCGTTAGTGCAATGGCGCAGGCGAACACGGATCAGCAAGAGGGCATGACGTTCCTCGATCGCCGCGCCTTTCTGACACTCGGAGCGATCGAAGCCATCGCAAGCTATCTCGCGCGGCTGCCCGGCCGTAAGAACCTGATCTGGGTCTCCGACGGTTTCCCTTTCTCGCTCGGCTACGATTCCCTCCGCGGGTCGGGAGCGAAGCGTCCCGACGCAGCGATCGCAGATGAAATCGACACCCTGGCGAGCGCCTTGAACAACGCGAATCTCGCCATCTACCCGGTTAATGCGCGAGGATTGGCTACCGGTGCTGCCTTCCAAGCCTCTCAGTCGGCTGTGTCGCGGACAGATCGCGAGAATGCGGAAATTCAGTCCGAAGTCGACACGATGCATGAGATTGCGGAGCGCACGGGCGGGCGCGCCTATTACGACACGAACGATGTCTCTGGCGCGTTGCAGCAAGCTGTCGAGGACGCGCGCGCGACCTATGTGCTCGGCTATTATCCGGAACACGTCAACTGGGACGGGAAATTTCACAGGATCAAGCTGACCGTCAAGCGCCCCGGCGTCCAACTGCGCTATCGCCTGGGCTACTTTGCGGTACCGGACGAGGTCCCGAGTCCCGAGGAACGCAAGGCGCGCGTGGACGCCGCCGTTTGGAGCCCTTTCGACGATGCGGGCGTCCGCCTGGTGGCGCACGCCCACTACGCGGACGCGTCGACACCTAGTGCGCTCGAGATTGAGGTTGTCGCGGACTCCCGCGACGTCATCCTTCTGCCGCGCGGCGACCGCTGGACCGGCGAGCTTGACGTGCTTATGGTCCAACTCAGCGCGGACCGGCACAACCTGAGTGGCACTTCCAAGAACTACGTGCTGAACCTGAGCGCTGGCACGCACGACCAGCTTGTGAAGGAAGGTATGCTGGTGAAGAACAAGCTGGATCTCCTGCCGGGAGCTACCGAGATTCGCGTCGTAGTGCACGACACGACCTCCGATGCGATCGGCTCGGTCACGATACCGCTGGCCAAAGTACAAGTCGCGAAGCAGTAGCGGTCGCCCAAATTTGCCTGCGTCCGCGAGCCGATGATCCTCCTGCGATGAGTTCGACCTGCCTCAGGCCGATTGCGGGAATCGAACGAAGGCTTCCAGCAGAGTGCGTGCTTCTTGGTCGCCCGACCAGAGGTGGGGTCCTAGCGTGGATCCGAGAAAGATGAACTCGCCGGCGCCGATCCGGATGCACCCCGCCACGGGAAGCTCACCAAGCGTCGCGAATGTGCGGTGCTGGCTCGCTACGGGCATCACGCGGCTGAAATCCCGGATCATCACCGACGACGGCCACGTATAGTGAACGTAAGGCGCGAAAGCGGCCCCGCGATTCGGGCGCCACACGTCGATCGGGGCATCGACGCGCAGTCCGAAGCATCGCGCCAGCAGACGTTGCTCGTTCGTGACGCTCTCAGAATCAGCGTAGGCAGCGCCGGACTCATACACCACGGTCGCTCCATCATCCGCCAAGTCGCGAAGCGTCTGAGCCGTGCGTGCCGACCGCAGCACAGCGCCAGGCACCAGAATGAGCCTAGCGAAAGGGATCTTCCCGGCGGTGGCGTGTTCAAACGCTGCCGAAGCCGCAACCAGACCGCGTTCGAACCCGGCAAAGGATTCGGGCAGCGCGCAGTCGGATTCGAGGTCGACAAGCGCGCACGAGCTGCCCGCCGAGGAGGAATCGAGAGCCGTGCGAACTGCAGTTCGACGGTCACTCTGACCTGGCGATCGCGCGGCGGCGAACACGCCAGACACCGCGCAGGCCGCCACTCCGAGAAATCGGCGCCGCGAGACAGACATCAGAGCCTTCCCTGGATCAGCCGGTCGATGGCCGCCGCCGTGTCGTAGAATTGTTGGTCCTGCGCGAAGCGATAGCGGTCTTCCATCTCCGCGATCAACCAGCCGTCGTAGTTCACTTTCTGCAGCGCCGCGCGAATCGCCCGCCAGTCGTTGTTGCCAAGAAACAGGTTGGTGTAAACGCTCTCGTCGCCGCACCGTCCGCGATGCTTCTTCACGTCCTTCAGGTGGATGCGCGTGATGTCGGGCCCGTGAATCTCAATCCACTGTTCGGCGAAACCGGTGTCGTGGATGTTGCCCACGTCGAGATGCAAGCCGACCCAGGGCTGATTTACGTCCTTGAGAAACGTCTTGAACTCTCTCGGGCTGAGCAGGAATCGCTGCTCGGAGTTGCAGTTCTCGCATCCGATCTTCACCTTGGCGGCTTCGGCCTTCGGGCCGAGTTCCTGCAAGGCGTCGACGCAGCGCTGATATACCTCGTTGTAGGGCACCTCGGCCGTCACCAGTCCGGCCACCACCAGAACGGCGTCGGCCTTGACGATTTGCGCCGACTCGAGCTGCCGCTCTACGATCCGGCGCGCGTGGGCGCGCACCTTGGGATCGCGGGCTGAGAGCGGCGAATCCCAGTGCAGGCCCGTGGAGACGTTCGAGACGACGAGGCCGGCGTTCTGCACCCTGCGCAGCAGGTCCGCCACTTGCGCGTCCGTGGTGGTCATCTGGAACCAGGACGTGTCGCCCAGCCAAAGCTCCACGCCGTCGTAACCGGACTTCTTGATCAGCTCGAGCCCCTGCTCGAAGGTCCAGCCGTGAGGAATCATGTTGTCGCCGATCGATTTCTTCACAAAGCACGCTCCCGTTGTAGCCTGCGGGCGAATGTTAGCTCAATTCGTCGACATTTGACGGACGATCTTCGCGTGATCACGGCAGCCTGCTTCTGAGCCCCCATTTTATGCCGCTACGCTCGCCAGCAGATCAGCTTCAGCTCCGTCATTTCCTCGATCGCGTAGCGCGGGCCTTCGCGCCCGATGCCGCTGTGGCGCGCGCCGCCGTACGGCATGTGATCGGCGCGATAGGCTGGAACGTCGTTCACGATCACACCGCCGTAGTGCAGAGCTCGCGCGGCGCGAAATGCGTTGTTGAGATTCTGCGTGCACAAGCCGACCTGCAGGCCGTAGTTGCCGCTATTCACCCGCTCGACCGCGTCCTCGAGACGCGTGTAGCGATGGAGCGAAACCACGGGTCCGAACACTTCTTTGCAACTGACGGCCAGGCGCGGAAGGACGTCGTCAAGGACCGTAGGCTCGATCGTGGCGCCGCGACGCGCGCCTCCGGTCAGCAGGCGCGCGCCTGCGGCCCGCGCCTCGTTAATCCACGATTCGACACGACGCGCCTGGTCGACGTTGATCAGGCTGGAGACTTCGGTCGTGTCGTCGAGCGGATGCCCGATCTTCAAAGCGCGCGCGCCGTCGACAAATCGCTGGATGAATTCGCCGGCGATCACCTCGTGCAGATAGATGTTCTGTACCGAGATGCAGACTTGTCCGGAGTGCGCGAAGCTGCCGGCGACCGCTCGCGGCACGATGAAATCCAGGTCGGCATCAGGTTCGACGATGAGCGACGAGTTGTTTCCGAGCTCCAGCATCACCCGGCGCAGGCCAGCGCGCGATCGGATCTGTTCGCCCACCGGAATGCTTCCCGTAAAGGTGATCATAGCCAGCCGGTCGTTGCGGACCAGCCACTCACCCACCGTCCCGCCGCTGCCGGTGACCACGTTGTAGGCACCGCGCGGCAACCCGGCTTCATGTGCGAGCGAGGCGAACCGAAGCGCCGCGAGCGGAGTACTCTCCGACGGCTTGTGGATCACGCTGTTGCCCGCCGCCAGCGCCGGGCCGATCTTATGGAGCGCCAGATTCAGTGGAAAATTGAATGGCGTGATGGCGCCCACGATGCCGAGCGGCTCGCGCACGGTAATCCCCCATCGACCCTTCCCGGAAGGGCCCGCTTCCATCGGAACTACTTCTCCGTGCAGCCCACGAGCAGCGTCGGCGGAGGCCAGCAGAGTCTGCTGGCCGCGCTCGGCCTCGACGCGCGCTTCGCGGATGGGCTTCCCGCTCTCGCTCGCGATGGTTCGCGCGAACTCTTCAGCATCGCGCGCCAGCAGCCCGCGCATGCGGTCGAGAATTTCAGCACGTTCGTAGAGAGTCAGCGCCGCCATCGCCTCTGCGCCTTCCTCAGCAGCAGCGACCGCACGCTCCATGGTCGATTCATCCGCCTCACAGACGCTGGCCACCGGCGTGCCGTCATACGGGATGCTGATGGCGCGCGTTGAGCCCGTGGTCACGGGCTCGTCACCAATCCAAAGGGGAACTTCCTGCCCTTGCTGAATTGCGGTTTGCTTCATTGCGGTTAGTGTCGACATTCGGTCTTCCTCCGCGCGGTCCCCTCGATTCCTTTATGCGCCCACACTTTTTCGATGTCAAAGGGGAACGCGGGTTTCCGAGCGGGGTTCGGTTCGGGGGTTCGAGTTTCGGCTAGCCGCGAATCTGGCCCGATCCGATCACCTGATACTTGATCGAGGTGAGTTCTTTCAATGCGAACGGGCCGCGACAGTGCAGCTTCTGGGTGCTGATTCCCATCTCGGCGCCGAAGCCGAATTCCCCGCCGTCCGTGAAGCGCGTGGACGCGTTCCAGTACACCGCGGCGGAGTCCACACGCGCCAGGAATTCACGCGCGCGCTGCTCGTTGCGCGTCACGATCGCCTCCGAGTGCGACGTCGAGTAGCGATTAATGTGCGCAATGGCGGCGTCGAGATCGTCCACCACGGCCACCGCTATGATGAGCGCTGAATATTCGGTGAACCAATCCTCGGGCTCGGCCGCTCGCACGTGGAGTCCGGACGCGAGGCGCCGCGTCTCCTCGTCGCCGCGCACCTCGACGCCCGCTTCCTGCAGCTTCCGCAGGATGCGCGGCACGTAACCCGCCGCGATGCCGCGATGCACCAGCAGCTTTTCCGCTGAATTGCAAACCGAAGGCCGCGAGACCTTGGCGTTGACCACGATGCGGTCGGCCATGTCGAGGTCCGCCTCGTCGTCCACGTAGACATGGCAGTTTCCGGCGCCGGTTTCGATCACGGGCACGCGAGCGGTGTCGACCACGCGATTGATGAGATCGGCGCCGCCGCGCGGCACGATCACGTCCACCAAGCCCCGGGCCCGCAGCAGCTCATCCACGGAATCGCGCGACGTTGAATCGAGCAATTCCACGGCGCCTTCGGGCAGGCCGCCCGTAAGGCCCGTACAGACGTTCCAGCTCAGAATCTCCACCAGACATTCATTCGTATGGACGGCTTCGCGTCCGCCGCGCAGCACGACGGCGTTGCCCGCTTTGAACGCGAGTACGATCGCATCGACGGTGACGTTCGGCCGCGACTCGTAAATCACGCCGACCACGCCCAGCGGCACGCGCACCTTGCGAATCTCGATCCCATTCGGACGCGTCCATTGCTCCAGCACTTCGCCTACGGGGTCGGGCAGGTCGATCACCGCCTGGATCGCGCCGAGCATGTCGTCCATGCGCCTCGGATTCAGCAGCAACCGATCGCGGCTCGATGCGCGCAGGTCGCGCGAAGCGAGATCGGCGCGATTCGCTTCCAGAATGCGCTCGGTGTTTTCCTTGATTGCGGCTGCCATGGCGCGCAGCGTCAAGTTCTTTTCATCGCTCGAAAGACGCGCCACTTGCGGCGCGGCTCCGCGCGCTCGCGCGAGCTTTTCCGCTGTCGTACGCGACACCGTCGGGGCTGGCATGGTGACCGGGCTCATTCTCTCACCTTGAGTGGAGGGAAATAGGTTCCGACTTTTTGATCGAGCACCAGCGGGATCACGCCGGGCTCGGTTCCATTGGCGATGCCCACGTTGATTCCCGATGCGGTCGCGCGCAGTGCGGCGCGGAGCTTCGAACGCATGCCGCCCCGTCCGAGCGAGCTCTTGCCGCCGCAACTGGCCTCGAGATCGGGCGTCACGCGCTTGATCACGCGCATCAATTGCGGCTTCCCGCGCCCGTTCTTGTGATAGAACCCGTCGACGTTGGTGAGCAGAATCAGCCAATCGGCCTGCACTGCCGCGGCCACCAGCGCGCTCAACTCGTCGTTGTCGCCGAACGCGCCTTCGAGCTCGCGCACGGACACGCTGTCGTTCTCGTTGACGATCGGCAGCACCTTCATGCCGAGCAGCCGGTTCAGCGTGTTGCACAGGTTGCGATAGCGGACGGGCGATGAGAAGTCGTCGCTCGAAAGCAACAGTTGCGCCACCAGTTTCTTGCCGAAGAACAGCCGCTCGTAGGTGTGCATCAACTGACTCTGGCCCACCGCGGCCGAGGCCTGCATCAGGTCGAGCTTGCGGAGCTTGCTGTTGATTCCGAGCGAGGTCATGCCGCAGGCGATCGCGCCCGAACTGACCAGAACGTACTCATGCTGGCTGAGGTCGAACTGGTCCACGAGCCCGCGCATCCAGCGCGCGTCCAGCCGGCCGCCGGGTGCGATCAGGCCGGTTCCGATTTTGACCACAACGCGCATCAATACACCTTGCGCTTCGGCGATTCCGGCGAT
>JASHPE010000091.1 GCA_030038235.1 Terriglobia bacterium | reverse complement strand
CTAGTCGGGAATCGCGACCGTGCTGCTCAGGCTCGACATGCGGCCGGTGGCCGAATCCCGCACCACCGTGCGCACCATATAGGTTCCCGACTTCACGTCGAACCGGGTTCTAAGCGTCATACCGCTGCGCAGCAGGTCGGCGAGTGTGGCGTCCCGCAGGTTCAGATCGACAACCTTTTCCAGAACCATTACGAGGTGACCCTCCCGGTCAAATAGGGCCGTGGTGCAGGTGAGATTGTCAATGCTGCGATCCTGCTGCTTGCGGAAATGCACCTGATGCACGTCCAGGTGCGCCAGCACGTCCAGTTGGGCGCTCGCAACGCTCTTCACAAAGAACTGCGTGCGCACATCAACGGGCAGATCCATGATCTGATTTTCGGAAAAGAGCGCCTCTTTGATGTCCTCTTTCGCGCGCGCCGCGGGATCCTCGGGATTCGACGGCGCGTAATAGCCGCGCCGCGCCTGAAGCGTGAAGGCCGGCTTGGCGATGAGCCTCACTTTGAGCGCATGGAAGGTCCCGTCGAACTTCAGGTTCTGCGGCGAGAAGCCCAAAACGTAATAAACCTCGGGGAAAGTGGCCGTCTGGCGCAGGCCGGCCGTAAAATCGTTGTTGTTTTCGAAGAAGACGCCGCCCGTGTCTGACGCCATGGCCGCCAGAACCTCAGACTCCAGGGCCGCTCCCGGCTGCAACAACCGCTCCTTCTGCCACAAAAGCTCGGCGGGCAGCTCGGCCGTGGCGGTCGCGCGCGTGTCGGGAATCGTGGTGTCGGTGTAGAGTCCCCGCGCGTCGAGCGCATTGAGCGTGACCTTGGCTCGCAAGGCGCGCTCCACAAGCTGGTCGAGATCGTACTTGAGCGTCAAAGTCAAAAATCCACTCGAGACAACCACCACAGCACGCTGGCCCGGCAGAATGGACATGCTTCGGATCACGGCGTCAACGCCGCGCAACGCCTGGCGGGACTGGGACTCGTCGAAGGTCTGCTCCTCAATGGCTTGCGTCAACGCCAGTTGCCGCGCCACGTTGGATACGGCGCTGGCGCCGGCCGCATCGCCCGGATCGCCCTGGCCCATGCAAGTAATCACGATCTCCTGGGTGGCGATAGTCAGCGGATCCGGCATCCCTTCCGAGGTGATGGGCGCCCCCGTCTGTTGCATGAAGATCAGGTACGCCTGGTAAGGTGTGATGTCCCCACAGGTCTTGCCGGGATCTCTTGCCGGATGGGGGCGCAGCGCGAACAGCGCCTGATGGAGCGCGGCGCGATTGTCCGTGAAATCCAACTGGCCCTCGCCGGACGCCGTGAACAGCCCAACTCGATCGTCACTCGTGAGCGAGGCGGCAAGATAATGGTCGGCGGCGTCGCGCACCCGCTGCAGGCCTTCCAAATCCGTATGCAGATCGTCGAAGTAGAGCGCGAGGAACCGCAGATGCGGAACGGGCCCGGCGGCAGTCTCCCCGCCGGCGCCGGTTTGAGTCTGGGCGCTCGAATTCGCGGCCGGCGCTGCGGCGGTCTCACCCGGTTTCTCCACGGAAAACTCGGTGATCGCCTGCGCCTTTCCGCGATCGAAGATCTGGAAATCGTCTTTCGTCAGATCGCTCACCGGCGCGCCCTTGCTATCCCGAACCACGGCATGAATCAACACCAGATTGCGCTCGGCTTGAAGCTGGAACGTCGGCTGGTAATCTTTCGAGGAGATTTCCTGCTGATCGTCGCCGCTCTGCTGCGCCGCGGAGAATGACGCCAAGGGCAGGACAGCTGCCAGCATCAAGCTACGCAGGACGCATCGACGGCGGGCGCCGTCGTGGTGATTCAGACCAGATCGCAGGCACATGATTTCCTCCGGCGGCGACTGCAAACAGGCAGTGGTCGTCCACGGCCGACGCACCCGTCAAGGGGTCGCATTCGCGTCCGGCCAAACAAAGTTTTGCTGATTGTAATCGACCTTCCCGTTCACGTCCAGTCACTGGACCCCTGGGCCACGGCGGCAGAGTCCTAATCTCAGACGTACGGGCGGCCCTAGTGGCCGCCCAATGCGGCGCATTCCTCGCGCGCGCCCTCAGTTGGGCGGCCACAAGGGCCGCCCGTACGTCTGAAATTAGGACACCACCGACCCCTGTGACGAGCCGATCCACAAATTTCGCAGATAGGGCATAAAGGCGTGCGTTCCTCTCGCTTCGAGGTGTCACTTCCTTGTCTCGCCTTCGTGTCCCCGACGGTGTGCCCACCAAATCCGCAACCACACATCGCTTATAACGCTTCTCGCCGCGCTGGTTACTGTTAAGTAAAGCAGCCATTTTGGTCCTTGACTGCGGTTTCGCAAGTTGCTGATTCCACGCCACATTCCCGTTTCAATGCTGGGCGTTGTTTGGCATTTTCGCGCCCTCGTTTCGATGATGTCGCTGATTCCAAACGACATTCCGGGTTTGGCATTCTTCTTGATTTTTTGAGCCCTTTTGGACCCGTTTTGTTGAATCCAAAGGACATTCCCGTTCTCCGCCTGACGACCCAAACCCGGAATGTGGTTGATTCTAAACCGGGGGCGTTTGCGGTCGTGGATGTTAGAG
>JASHPE010000090.1 GCA_030038235.1 Terriglobia bacterium | reverse complement strand
CGCACGGTGAAAACGTCGCACGGCTCGGAGACGGTCCATCTGGTGTTCCGCAAGCAGATTGCCGAGGACACGCCGGCAGCGACGAGTCAATAAGAAATAGCAGGGATTAGGGGTTGGGATTAGGGATTGGCGAGTAGGCCGGAACGTTCGGGAGCACGTGTGAACCGGTCGTGCCGAAATATTCGTTCCCTCCTTCCCTTCCCGGCCCTCGCCTTCTCATCTCCTCCTCCGATCACGCCTCGCCTTTCCTCCTCGTTGTAATATGTCTGCTCGGAGCTTCCGCACCTTGATCGAATAATGAGCCCTTCGCCCCCCGTCACAACGCAAGGCGCCGCCGAGCGACTCGATCGCCTGCCCCTCGGACGATTCCATCGCCGGTTCATCGTGCTCGTTTCGCTGGGCTGCTGGTTCGACGTGTTCGACATCTTCATGATGGCGTATCTGGGCGCGGCGCTGCAGAGCTCGCACTTCCTCACCCTGGCCCAGTTCACGAACCTGATCGCCGCAGGATTTCTCGGCATGTTTGCGGGCACGATCGTGCTTGGCGCAGGCAGCGATTCGTTCGGGCGGCGTCCGGCATTCATCCTGATGCTCGGGCGCACTCGCGCCGAGCCCGCGCGGTTTGCTGGCCGCGCGAGTGCTGGCCGGCGCCGGAATCGGCGCGGAGATGGTGGTAATTGACACCTACGTCTCCGAAATGATTCCACGCAGCGCCCGGGGGCGATACGTGGCCATCACACAACTGATCGGATTCACGGCCATCCCGGTGGCGGCGCTGCTCGCGCGGGTGCTCGTACCGGCGCATTGGGTGATGTCCGGATGGCGCTGGGTGATGGTGATCGGCAGCGCCGGCGCGCTCTTCGCGTGGTTTCTGCGCCGCAACCTGCCGGAGTCGCCACGATGGCTGGAAGCGCGGGGACGCGCAGACGAGGCGGCGACGATTCTGGAACGCATCGAACGCGAGTCCGCGCAGGAATCAGCAGCGCTTTCACCGCAGGCCAGCGTGACCGGCGTGTTCAATGCTGCCGGAGAGCGCGAATCCACGGCCGGCGAACGTCGCATGCCATTCCGCGAACTCTGGAAACCGCCCTATCGTGCGCGTACGCTTATGCTGATCGTATTTCATCTGCTTCAAACCGTGGGATTCTATGGATTCGCGAACTGGGCTCCCACGTTTCTGCTGCGCGAAGGCCACAACCTGAGAGCGTCGCTCGATTATGGCTTCCTGATCGCGCTCGTGAGTCCTCTGGGACCACTGCTCGGGGTGCTGACGACGGAACGCTTCGAACGCAAGCGCGCCATCGTGACGCTGGCGTTGCTGGTGGCGGTGGCCGGACTCGCGTTTCCGAGGGCGGCGCGCCTGGGCGCATCGTCCGGCGCCCTGGCGATCGTCGGCATCGGCGCGCTACTCACCGTGTTCAGCTACTGGTTCTCGGCCGTGCTGCATGCGTATCAAGCCGAACTCTTCCCCACGGCGGCACGCGCGACGGGAGTGGGGTTCACGTACAGTTGGAGCCGGCTGAGCGCGGTGATGTCCACGCTGGTGATCGGCGCCCTGGTGGCTCGCAGTGTCAACGCCGTTTTCGTCTTCATGGCCGCCGCCATGACCGGCGTGGCGTTGGTCGTCGGTGTGTGGGGCCCGAAGACAAACGCGGCGGCGCTGGAAGAGATCTCAGCCTAGCGGCGGGTTTGGTCGCGGGTCCGTCACAAACATGCGTAATCCGCATCACAGACCCGGAGATTCATGCGGCAGAAACTGAGTTCGTAACAAACGGACCACAGCACCGGAAGGGCGAGGGTAATACCCCGTCCATTCTGAGGTACAAAGTGCCGAGGTCCGAGTCCTCAGTCAACCGGCGCCGCGCCGGGGGCGGCGCCGGCTGATTGGGGTGCAAAGATTATGCAGATTGTGTAGATCACTTGACCGCGGCTGGCAATTACCTTGTGGGCTGATTCCAACTGCGGCACCTCCAGAGAAAGAACGTGGCCGGCCCCAAGGCCAGCCACGTTCTTTCTTTTTTTGCTCATACCGATACGTCAAGGAACATCTCACCGCTCAACTTTCAACTTGCAGATTGTTGGTTACGGAGAACACGCCGGGGACGCTGTTGGCCCGAATTCCGGCGAGGTTCTTGTCCATCTGATTCGACACCACGCCGACCAGCGTTACATGCCCGTTGTCGACGATAATGTGGATCGACGGATTCGCCCCCATCGCGTAGCGGTACAGCCCGGCGTAGCTGAAAATCGCCCGATACGTCGCCATGCGGATGCGATTATCGAAAGGTGACAGCGGCAGCACCTCGATGTTATTGGTGACGCCCTGAACGCCCTCCACGCGTTTCACCGCGCTCGCGGCATCGGACTTCAGCGCGGGCCAGGTGACCTGTCCGGACAGCGTCACCTGACCGCCATCCACCTGAAACTCCAGATTGTCGAAGATGTTGTAGTACGGCAGCATGACGAGCGCGTGGCGCACACGCTGCTCCAGTGCCACCTGGCTTCCAGGCGCCCCGCTCGCGCCCGGCGGATTCGACTGCGCCAAGCTACCAACCGGCGCAACAATCAAAAGGCCCAAGACAGCAATAAATGGTGCTCGGATGTTTATCTTCTTCATGAATGTTTATCCTCTCTGCCGAGAGCTCTTTCGGTAAGGTGAAACTAGCCTCGGCGATTTTGCTTTCCTTATATTTGACAGGCCTGGACCTGCCGTAGTTGCGGGGGGTCGCGCACCGAATGAAAAATAAATTCATCCCTCAACCTGTAACCTCGGTGGCTTGAGGTGCGTCGCGGCCGCCGGCCTGGAGAGGGCGGATTGCGAGTTTGAGAAGTTCCTTCGCTATGGCGAGGCGGCTTGAACGATCCTGTCGGTAGCCCATCAACTTAGGCTGCGCAGGTAGCAGGATTGATATACGAATAGCAGGATTCGTATACCAATTGCGCTTGCCTTCCGGAAAGCGCGTGATAAAACTCCACTCATGGCGAAGGTCCGAAGGCCCGTAGGGGGACTGCTCGGGCCAGTGGCTTGCTGGTAGTCACCGCTTCTTTGAGAGGTCCGCTCGGGTCTTCGCCAAAATATCCATTCGAGGAGGAAAGATATGAAGCGCATCGTAAGTCTTGCTATGTCGATCACGGCTTTCGCGATCCTGGGCCTCGTCACGGTGCCCAACGCACGCGCCAACGGCCACGTTAACTGCTCCAACGGCCTGCTGGCCGGCAGCTACAGCGCCAGCATCAGCGGGAGCCTCGCAGGATCCCCGTTTTCCGAGCTCGATCTGGTCACTGCCAGCGGTAACGGTACCTTCAGCGGCTCCGGAACCGTATCCGAAGACGGCACGATCTCCACGGTAACCTTTACGGCCACCTACACGGTCAATTCCAACTGTTCGGGTTCCGCGGTCCTGAGTACGGGAGTCACACAAAACTTTAACATTTCGACTGATGGAAGCCAGGTGTGGTTCATCTCAACCAATGACGGTGCGACGATCCTGGGCGAGGCCACCCGACTCACCAGCTCGAACGGCCATTAGGATGTCCCCAAGTGGTCGCAATGTGGGCCGCGCAAGCGCCAACGGCGGGCGGGATAGCTCGCCGTTGTCGCTTCGGCCAGTCATATTGAAGAAGTTAACGCCTGCTTCATCGCCTGCGCGCCTGACAGCGGAGCAGACGCGGAGCAACTTAGCAGGATTTGTATATCAATTCTGCTTGACTTATAGAAAAGGTGTGGTATCAAAGAAGGGTTTCACCGCCTGAGCTACGACAAGGGGGCGGCACAGGCCAGTACAACTACGCGTCAAAACCAACAAGACGGCAGAGGAGGTCATTATTATGCCATCTCGCCCTTACGGTCGTATTGACCCACGGATCTTCAAGATTGCTCTCCGTATTTTCTCCGTCCTGGCTGCGCTCCTGCTGCCGCTTTTCTTCTCAGTAGGCGCAGGGGCTCAGACGGCCACCGACCCGGGAATCCGCCGCATCGCCTGGTGCACGAAATGCCCGAACGGCGCCGGCGAGTTCGTATCCATCGCGGCAGGCGACAGCGCAAACTTGAACGCGAACCAGCAGGCCCTGGAGACCCCGATGACGAACTTCATCGAGGAGATCAACAACGTGGCGGGCGGGGACTCGATCAAGCGCGTCGGCCTCGGCGGTACGTTCGACTCGAATTCCTGTACCGGGTGCCATTCCCAGCCCGACAATGGCGGGTCCAGTTGCGTTGCGGGGGAACCCAACGCCATTCCCCAGTGCCCCCTTCCGCCCTCAGCCAATCCCTTATTCAGCGTTTACCAACTGATGGGCGACCAGAACGTGATGCCGTTTTTCGAAACGAGCACCGGGCCCACGGTGGTGGCGCGTTTTCCGTATCAATCAAATCTGGTCACTCCCGACGGCCACGTACACCAGCTCTTCACCATCACCGGACGGACGGATGCCGGAACTTGCGACATTCAACAGCCTGACTTCAGCGGGGCGGCGGCTGAAAACAACCTGATCTTCCGCCAGACCACGCCCTTCTTCGGCGGCGGTCTCGTCGAGATCATCAACGACAGCGACATCATCGCCAACATGATGGCCAATCTCACCCAGAAAATGGCGCTGGGAATAAGCGGTAACGCCAATACCAGTGGCGACGACGGCAGCGTGACCCGCTTTGGCTGGAAGGCCCAGAAGCGCTCCCTCATCTTGTTTGCCGGCGAAGCCTACAACGTTGAGGAAGGAGTCGACAACGAGTTCTTTCCCAACAAGCTCAATGAAACCCCCGGCTGCACGCCTCCCTTCCCGCTCGGGCCGCCCAACGGACATGGGACCAACGGCGTTCCCGACGACCGGACGGACTGGGCGATCCTGCCGGCGACCGGCTACCTGATGCCCGGCGATCCCGAGCGCTTCGGCATCTTCGGGCGTTTCCTGGCGGCACCAGTGCCCAGCACCGACAGCGGCCAGTACGGTGCAGGTCCTTCCACCGGTTGTCCGAGCTCGGCGAACAACGGGGAGAGTTGCCGTAACGGCGCGATTCAATTTGCGACCGTCGGGTGCGTTCTTTGTCACACCGCTACCATCGCCGGGACCCCATACACGGGGTTCACGACACCTCAGTCGTCCGTCGCCGCGCTCAGCAACGTGCAGGTGAACCTGTTTTCGGATCTGCTGGTACACCACATGGGAACCTGCCTCGCCGACAACATCACGCAGGGGCAGGCTCAGGGGGACGAGTTTCGCACCGCGCCGCTCTGGGGGATTGGCCAGCGCGGTTTCTTTATGCACGACGGCAGGACCAATAACATCGTGCAGGCGATCGAAGCTCACGCGGACAAATTGGGCGCCGGACCCTGCACTGGCGTCGGCTCGTACCCAGATTCGGAGGCTGACGCTGTGATCGACAACTTCAACATGCTGTCGACGCAGAATCAGCAGGACTTGGTCAACTTCCTCCGCAGTTTGTAGGGCGGAACTTAAATTTAGATGGTGTCGCGCAAAGGCACGTCAGAGAGACGGGAGGACGCCATGGTGAAGTTCAAGAATCGAGCACTAAATCGCTTTTCCAGGCGAGCTTGGAGACTGGCAAAGTTCGCGGCCTTCGGCACTCTGGCCTCCTTGACCCTGGCGGCGGCCGCGATACTCTGGGCCCAGAATCAGGCTACCGACCCTGGAGTCCGTGGCATCAACTGGTGCCAAGGCTGCGTCAATGGCGCGGGCGGGTTTCAAGTTGGGCTTACGCCCCAAGAGCAGGCGTCCGAGCCGGCCGTAACCACTCAGTTTCAGACGACCGCGGTGGTCAGCGTGAACAGCGGATCGCCCGACTGCATGGCGTCGGGCGCACAGCCCAACGTGACGGGTTGTGGACTGGGTCCGCGCTTCAATTCCAACTCCTGCGCCAGTTGCCACCAGCAGCCGGCCCCGGGCGGTTCCAGTCCCCCTTCAAATCCGCTCTTTCAAGTCTACCTGTCCGATGGGTACGATAACTTCCAGAATACGATGCCATACTTCGAGACCACAAGCCCAGGATGCGGTAATGGGAATCCTGGGTGCCCGATCCTGATTCCGCGCCTGCCCACGTCGAGTGGTGGCACCGGTCTGGTACAGCAACTCTTCGTGATCACGGGGAGCAAGGTCGCTCCGAATTGCAACCTCCAGCAGCCGAACTTTTCCGGGGAAAGCGGCCTGGTTTTCCGCCAGCCTTTGCCGACCTTCGGCGACGGCTATATCGATTTCGTCGAAAACAAGGACATCCTCAACAACCTGAACTCCAACCTGCCATTGAAGACATCTCTCGGAATCGGCGGCGTAGCCAACATCGCGGACGATGGATCGGTCAGCCGGCTTGGTTGGAAGGCGCAATGGCGTGCGATTCTGCCGGCCGTGGGCGCGGAGGAGCAGGTGGAAGAAGGCATCACCAACGAGATGTTCGCGACCGAGATCGATCAGACCGCGGGTTGTGACGTGAATCCTGTTCCGGAAGATCCCACCAACTATAATTGGTACGACTCTTCGATGACGCCGTGGCTCTTTCTGGCTGACGCCGAACGTGACGCCATCTTCGTTCGCTTTCTGGCGACGCCGATACCGAGCACCGCTTCACCGACACAAGGCGGCGTGGGTCAGGGCCCGGGCTGTCCGGACACAGCGCAGAATGGGCAGAGCTGCGTCGACGGCCAGGCCGACTTCAACAGCATCGGCTGCGTTCTCTGCCACACCACGTCTTACCGCACACCGCCGGGCTCCATACCCTCGCAGGGACATACCCTGCTGAATCTTTATTCGGACCTACTTCTCCACCACATGGGAAACTGCCTCGCCGACAACGTCACGCAAGGCCTGGCCCAGGGCGACATGTGGCGTACGCCGCCGTTGTGGAACGTCGGACAGCGCATCTGGTTCATGCACGATGGCAGGACCAAGGACATCGTGCAGGCGATCGAGGACCACGCAGACATGACGGGCTCCGGCTGCACTGGCAATGGAACGTATCCAAATTCGGAGGCGGACGACGTAGTCAACGCTTTCAACGGGCTGGCCAACATGTCAGGGGTAGATGGAACGGCGCAACAGGACCTGATCAACTTCCTGCGCACGCTCTGACAGGAGTGTGAATGCCCGGAAATGGCAGGCGTGGAGGGACTCGAACCCCCGACCCTCGGATTAGTAATCCGATGCTCTATCCTGCTGAGCTACACGCCCGCAAACACGAGCATAGCATGTCACTTATAACTGCTATAGGTGGCTGTCGATTCTGGCTTGATTTGCCCGCATTTCAGGCAACGAGCACTTCGGGGACTTCCATCTCCCGCCTGGCGAAGGCTTCCAGGAACGCAGCTACGACGTTGGGATCGAACTCCGTGCCCGATCCTTTAACGATGACCTCGCGGGCTTCGAACGGTGGCATACCCCGACGGTAAGGGCGGTCACTGGTCAGCGCGTCAAACACATCGGCCACGGAGATCACTCGCGCTTCGATCGGGATATCCTCACCCTGAGTTGGACGGTGGCCTGAGCCATCGAACTTGTCGTGGTGCGCCAGGATGATGGGAATCACCCGCCGCAACGAGCCTCCGACGGGCTCAAGGATCTGAACACCTTTCTCCACATGCTTCTCCATCTCGGAGTATTCTTCCCCTGTGAGTCGTCCGGCTTTGTGGAGAACTTCACGGCTGATCTCGAGTTTGCCTATGTCGTGCAAGAGAGAGGCGGCGCGGATATCCTCAATCTGCTCGGACTTGAGGCCTAAGAAGGAAGCGATCTTCGTGGCGTACACCGAGACGCGGTATGAATGGTTCTCAGTGTATTTGTCTTTCGAGATGAAATGACGAAGGATCATCAGGATGCCAAAATAAGTCTGACGCAGGTCGTTCATTCCCCTGCGCATTCGTTCGTAGAGCGTGCCCATCGCATAAGCCACCACGACGAGCGTGCCACCCCAAGCCGAGATCTCAAACCATTTCTCACCGGGGAGCTGAATCTGGGCCGGGGTGAAAATACGCGAGTTGTAATGCACCACCAGGACCACCAGACAGACCGAGCCGACAGCGGTCAGCGTGGCGTGCCGGCGACCGTAGGAGTAAGCCGAAAAGACAACGGGAAGGGTGTACAAGCCGAGCAGTAGCTGGTCTGACGCGACGAGAAAGTTCAGCAGACCGAGAATCACGAACATGCTGAGCAGCAGCCATAGCTCCCGATTCACTTCCTGAACCCGACGCATGATTCTTTCCATTCCCCTACCTCGAGGCTTCTGTTCGCCGACACGAAGCCCGAATGCGGTAGTACTGCCACGCGTCCGGCCTTCATGGAACTTTTCGGCAACTCGAGCACTCGGCATGAGTCCACACGGCTCAAGGAGCGCCGGAGAGAATTCGTCCTGACGTTTCCTGTCGGCGGCTCGGGTCGCAGCCGCCGTGCCGAAAACCGCTTCCCATCCAGCGCGCTCTCGCCTAGAATCCAATATCGGCTCACGCCGATTGTGACTCGCGCATGGCCCAGAGTTCATCGACCACGTCCATCAGCGCGTCCGGCGCTTCGGCGCCGCACCTGCGACGCGTCCTCTCGCTGAACGATCTCATCTTCTACGGCATCGTGCTGATTCAACCGATCGCGCCGGTGCCGCTTTTCGGCGTGGCGCAAAGCCTCTCCAACGGTTTCTTTCTCGACACAATCGTGATCGCCATGTTCGCCATGCTGATCACCGCGGTCAGCTACGGCCGCATGGCCGCGATCTACCCCTCGGCAGGCTCGGCCTACACCTACGTAGGCCGCGGCCTGAACGCGCACCTGGGATTCCTGGTCGGCTGGGCGATGTTTCTCGACTATCTGCTGCAGCCTTTGATCAACACGGTGTGGATCGCCACGGCGATTCACTCGCGCTACCTGCCCCAGGTGCCGTACGTGGCGGCCGCCGGCGTCATCGCTGCGGCCATCACCTTGCTCAACCTGGCAGGAATCAAATCGAGCGCCGAAGCCAACAAGGTGATGCTGATTGCGATGTTCGCCGTGCTGGCGGTATTCCTGGTGCTGGCCGTCCACTTCCTTTATCATGGCGGCGGCTGGGGCGGCCTGTTTTCGATTCAACCGTTCTACGATCCCGCCACCTTCGACAGCCATCGCATCTGGGGCGCGACGTCGTTCGCCGCGCTCACCTACATCGGTTTCGACGGCGTGACCACGCTTTCCGAAGAAGTGGTGAATCCCAAACGCAACGTGCTCGTGGCCGTGGTCGCAACCTGCCTGCTGGCGGGTATTTTCAGCGGCGTCGAAGCGTATCTGGGAGCGCGCGTCTGGCCTGACTGGCATACGTTCTCGAATCTGGAGACGGCCTTCATGGACGTTTGTCATCGCGTTGGAGGAATGCCACTATTCCACGCCATGGGGGCGGTGCTGATCGTGGCCGCTTTCGGGAGCGCCTTGACCGGAAGCATGGGCGCTGTCCGGCTGCTCTACGGCATGGGCCGCGACAACGTCCTGCCGCGCGGCTTTTTCGGATATCTGGGCGCGCGCAGCAAATCGCCCACGTACAACATTCTCCTGATCGGAGCCTTGTCGTTCCTGGGCGCGGCGGGACTCGGCTATTACGGCCAGGCCTACGAACACGCAGGTGAATTGCTGAACTTCGGCGCCTTCATCGCCTTCATGGGGGTCAATCTGGCGACGTTTTGGCAGTTTTCAATCCTGCGTCGCGAAGGTCACCGCCCGAGACTTTTCCGGGACGTGCTGCTGCCGCTCGGGGGGTTCCTCTTCTGCGGCGTCATCTGGTGGAACTTGAATCATCTTGCCAAGATCGTGGGGGGCATCTGGTTCGTGGTCGGAATCGCCTACCTCGCGTATAACACCCGCGGCTTTCGTCAGAAGCCGGCTATGGTGGACTTCAGCGACACGTAGCAAAGAGAGAAGCCTCGCAGGCTTTACTTCCCGTGCGACGCTAGGTTACGGTGGAAACAGCGCGGGCCGGTAGCTCAATGGTGGAGCACTGCCCTTTTAAGGCAGGGGTTCTGGGTTCGAGTCCCAGCCGGCTCATTGCGGCTGTATCTTTGGCGTTTGGGTCTGTTCGTCACTGGTGTCGGTCGTCACCCGCTCAGAGCCTCAAGTCAAAACTAGCGATTCGGGAGTGCGCGGCTTTGCCACATATTTTCACACATACCCTTCAGCTCAAACAGCACACCGTGAGCGACAACACAAAAATGACTGAACAAATCGATGGGGAAAGGAATATGCACAGGCTGGAGACGCGCGAAGGGGTGCCTGTTACCCGAACGAGCGTCGGACTCGGAGCCTGACTGTGAAGATCGGCGCTCGCAGATTTGCCCCTCGCAGAAGCCGGCGTTCAAGGATAGGAATGGCGGCTGTTTTCTGTCTGATCGCGTCAGGGGCGCGGGCCCAAGGCAACATCGGGGAATTGCGCTTGACCGTCACAGATCCGTCCGGGTCAGGCGTGAAGAGCACGGTTGAGCTCGTCAGCGAGGCCAATCAGTACCGCTACACCTTCACTACCGACGAGCATGGCAACCTGGATGTCCAGCGACTGCCTTATGGAATCTATCAGCTTCAGATCCAGGCGCCGGCCTTTGCTCCGCTTACCGAGTCGGTGGAAATACGTTCCGCTCTGCCCTTGGACCGTTCGATCGGGCTGAAAGTAGCTGCCGTTTCCGAATCGGTGAAGGTGAGCGCCCCGGGCACGTTGATCGATCCCTATCGCGCAGGTTCCGTCAATGAGATGGGTTTGAAGACGATTCAGACCCGTTTGACCGCCCTACCCGGCCGCTCCATGCAGGACCTGGTTAACTCTGAACCAGGCTGGCTCTACGAAGGAAATGCGGTTCTGCACCCACGCGGATCGGAATATCAGACGCAGTTCGTGGTGGATGGCATACCGCTCACCGACAACCGTTCGCCCAGCTTCGGCCCGGAGCTGGAAGCCTCTGACGTCCAATCCCTCGAAATTTATACGGCCGGTATTCCCGCCGAGTTTGGCAGGAAGATGGGCGGAGTGGTTGAGGTCAACACCCTCCAGAACGAAAACCCAGGATTTCACGGCGATGTCACGGCTTTCGGCGGCACCTTCGATACGGCCGGGATCAGTACCCAGGACGAATACACCTGGAAGGGGAATACGCTTGGCCTGAGCGCCTCCGGCAACATGACGAGCCACTATCTCAACCCGGTGGTTCCGGAGAATTACACCAACACCGGCACCACCGGCAGCGCTTCGCTGAGCTACGAGCGGGATCTCACGCCCAAAGATCGCCTCACTCTCATTGTGAGTCATGAACTCGCACGCTATGAAATCCCCAACGAATTAGTGCAGCAAAACGGAGCCTGGGTGCCGAATGCGGTCAACACCGTGGGCTGTCCGCCCGTTCCCGCCAGCCAGGAGCCCAGCGATTGCGTTTATGTTCCCGGGGGGCAGCTACAGAACGGCGGCAACTTTGAAACCATGGGGAGCGTCTCTTACCAGCACATCCTCTCCCCCAACACCATCGTCTCGCTGCGGGGCATGGCACGCGACAACAACAATGACTTTTATTCCAATCCGCTGTCGTGGCCTATATATGTGACGCAGCACAACGACTTCAAGGAGATCTACTTCAACGGCAGCCTCGCCGTTCATCACGGCAGGCAGGAATGGAAGACAGGCATCGAATCCGACAACATCTTCCTGCACGAGAATTTCAGCGACTCGATTCCCGATTGTTCGGGTCCGCTCGGCGCAAGTGCCCCTCGGTGTCCCATCAACCTGGGATTGTTCGATCCCGGCACCGCAACCACGTTTGCCTTTGCCGCCAGCCGCCCGGACCTCGAGCAGGCGGCCTATGTCCAGGATTTAGTCCGCCTTGGCAATTGGACGGTCAATGCCGGCGTCCGCTGGGACCACTACCAGTTGCTGGTCAACCAGAATGCCGTGAGTCCCCGCCTTGCCGTCTCGCGTTATTTTCCGCGCGCAGGTCTGAATGTGCATTTCGCCTTTGACCGCGTCTTCCAGACGCCCTCCTTCGAGAACATTCTTCTATCCAGTTCCACCGCCGTGCTGGATTTCGATCCCATTTCGTTGCGGCAGAACGTTCTGCCTTCGCACGGAGATTATTATGAAGCGGGAGTGACCAGGCCTTTCTTTGGGAAAGCGCGGGTCGACGTAAACTATTTTCGCCGGGATGTGAACAATTATGCCGACGACGACGCCATTCTGAACACTGCGATCAGCTTCCCCATCGCTTTCCAAAAGGCCATCCTTTACGGCGCCGAGGGAAAGATCGAGCTTCTACGCTGGGGGAGATTTTCCGGCTTCGCCAGTTACTCCTATATCGTAGGGAATTGCTGGCTCCCGGTAGTAGGCGGTCTCCTGCTCGGATCGGAGAGCGGCGTGGCCGTGGGGCCGAACGGGACTCTTATCAATACTCAGCTCACCGGACACCTACCCGATTCGCAAGATCAGCGGAACACCGTACGAGTCCGGTTCCGCTATCAAGTGATCCCGCGCTTGTGGCTCGCCGCGGGAACCGATTTCAACAGCGGGCTGCCGTTCGAACCCGACGAGTCCCCGCAACTCTACGCCACGGAATACGGCGAAGACGTGATCAGTCATCTCGATTTTACTCGCAGCCGCATCGATCCGTACCTCACGGAAAATGCGTCGGTGGGCGTCGATCTCTACCAGCGCGAAAACCGCTCAGTACGCTTGCAGGCCGACGTCCAGAACCTGAGCAACTCGCTGGAACTGATCGATTTCGGGGGACTCTTCTCCGGCAACGCCATCGGTCCGTCCCGCAGCGTCATGGTGCGTCTCACAACAAGCTTCTAGATTGGACTGGCAGCTTGTTGAAAAACTTGGCCGACCTGTCATTCTGAGCGAAAGCGAAGAATCTCCTTTGCTTGTTCTTGAGAAGTTAAGATCAAAAGCAGGTTCTTCGCTTCGCTCACAATGACAGGTCGGGAGCTTTCTTTAACAGGCTGCAAGAAGGCTGTAAGATACATGTGGAGCGCAGAAGAATCTCTCGTGTCCTTCTCACCGCCAGACTGGACGGCCGGCTCGACCCCTGCTATGGCTTCGACCGGCCACGAGGAAGGCAGCGAACTGGAGCGCGAGGTTCTGGCACTGTTCGACGAGTATCGCAATCGCCTGCTTCGATACGTCCTCGCCCTCGGCCTCCCGATCCACGACGGCGAAGAAGTGGTTCAGGAGGTTTTTCTGTCGCTGTTCCGCCATTTGCAGCAGGGCCGTCCACGCCACAATCTCGCGGGATGGCTTTTCCGCGTCGCGCACAACCTGGGCTTCAAGCAGCGCTCGGCGAACCGAAGGCTTCGCGACGTTATGGAGCCCGGTGACGGTCGCGCGGCGGAACAGTCGGACACCGGCCTCAATCCCGAAGAGAGAGTCCTCCAGCGGCAGAGACAGCAGAGGCTGCTGGCGGTAGTCAGCGCACTCCCGGACCAGGATCAGCTCTGCCTGCGTCTGCGCGCCGAGGGCCTGGGATATCGCGAAATCGCGGCAGCCCTCGGGATTTCTCTTGGCTCCGTATCAATTTCGCTTACGCGGTCGCTCCAGCGCCTGGCGCGCGTGGATGGAAGGTGAGCTATGTCCAATCAGGATCGACACCTATCGGACGAAGACCTGGTGCTCGTTGCCGACGGCGAGATGGCGCCTGGGCGCGCCGCCGACGCTCGGGCGCATCTGGCGGCGTGCTGGGACTGCCGGACCCGAATGGGCGATCTGGAATCGGTGATCGGCGCCTTCGTTCACGCTTATCACCGGGACCTCGATCCTCAATTGCCGCCCCCCGATGGACCGCGTGCCTTGCTTAGGGCGCGCCTGGCGGAAGCCGCTCGCGGACCCTACGCCCGCCTATGGCAGGAGGTCGCCGCCTGGCTATTCTCGAGGCCTTGGTGGATCTATGCCGGCGCCGTCCTGCTGCTCGGCATAGCGGCCATTGCCGGTGATCGTTACCTCGGGCGTGGACCTCGGTTGTCGGCCGCGCTTCGTCAGGGGCTTCTTCCCAACCGATCTTTTACACCCGGAGCTGTCCGGTCGGTCGCACAGCAGGACGTCTGCCGGAGCGAAGACAATGACCCGTCCTGGTTGATATCCGCCTCAGTCGAGCAACGCGCCTTGCAGGAATACGGCATCGCGAGTTCGCGGGCCAAGGAATATCAACTCGATTACCTGATCCCGCCCGCGCTTGGGGGCACGGCGGACATCCAGAACGTCTGGCCCGAGCCCTATTCGGAAGCCGAGTGGAACGCGCGCGCCAAGGACCAGCTTGAGGATCGACTGCGTCAACTCGTCTGCCAGGGAAAGCTCAGCCTCCCCGAGGCGCAGCATGAGCTGGCGACGGATTGGATTGCGGCTTACAAGAAATACTTCCGCAGCTTTCGGCCCACGGCGAGCCACGCAGACGGTCCTCAAGTTCACGGTTAACGATCTCTTCACCGCGACTCCGGTGTGCCGAGGGGTTGGCTTCTCAGACCATCACCGAGTATTTGGAGGGCGCGCTATGAGGTCACTACGGTGAACACCTGATAGTCCGAGTAGGTGTGCCGATTAACGAAAGTGTACTTATCAAGGTCCACCGTGACGGTGACGTCTAGAGGCAGCCAGAAAACGCCCCGCTTGTTGTGGAACTGCACAGGCGCGAAGGTCACGACGGTGGTTGCGCGACGCAACCCGACGCGCGGCTGCGGCGCCAGCAGATCCGTGCGCATCTGCAGGACTTGACCGCCGGCAGGATCGATCCAGGCGACACCCTGAACAAGCACCGGGATCTTTTCTCCTTCGATTGTCCAACGCGAGGCAGCCGCGGCGTCCACATGCTGCGCGAAGGCGATCACCCTGCAAGAATGGTGGCGAAGCACCTGTGAGCCGAGATCCCGGTAGTCGGTAAGAGGCTGTTCCCCGGGACCGAAAACCAGCGGCAGAGAGGTGAACCCACTGGTCCGCAGGAATCCCGAGACGGCCTGTTCGCTTTCGCGCTCCCTGCCCTGCAAATCTGTCCGGTACTCGCGGATCTCGAGCGGATTGTTGGGATTCGTCAGCATCAGATAGCGGAATTGCTGGACGGCGCGGTCGGGATCAGAAAAGGGCGAATTCGTGAGTTGCCGCGACTCTTGAATGGTTTCGAGCGAACTGGTGTTCTGGAATTCCTTCCAGAAAACCTGAAGGTTCGCGGCGACTTGCGCCACCGTGCCCGCGAGTTCGGACTGGCCCGCGGCCGCCCTCAGCCCCTTCAATTCGGGGATTTCATGAAGAATGGTCTTGAGCGGCCAAGTAGTGATGGGCTGGACGCTGCGATAAGCGTCCATGAACGGCTTGTCGGGATCGGGCACAGCCTGCGGACCGGCGGGCGATTGTGCCCGAGCCAATCCCGCACAGACGAGTGCGGCGAATCCAAAGACGGCAACCGTCAAACAGCGGGCAGATCTCACAAAGGCGAGCATGACCCAAAGCGCAATCGGGATGCAAGCGAAAGGGAAGCGTAGCAGTCAGCCGTCGGATTCTGCTATTGTGCCAAGCTGCCCGCAGATTACGTCAGACAGGAGAGAGTTCAATTCAGCGGATTACGCGGATTACGCACTTGGGCGGATAAGGAGAAAGCGAATGGAATGTCCATGGCGACTTGTTCCCACTCTACTTATTCCTAGGCGACTTCGGCCATTGCTGTCACCCCGCCGTCATTCCCAGGCGACTTATTCCCAGACAAGTCACTCCCCCACAACTCGAGGACCTCATGCCAGCTAAGCTGACCGATCCCAATCTGCCTCGCACGCGTCAGCCCAAGCTGGCTTATCGCGACGGGCGCTTCATGGAGAGCTCAGATGCCCGCACGTTAAGAATCGGCGCCGAATATCTGGAGCCACAGGCGCGTTTGCAAAAGGCCGGAGTGCTGAACACCATCGTCTTTTTCGGATCAGCTCGCATCCTGCCCCAGGACGTGGCGCAGGCGCGCCTGACCAGCCTCGAGACCGAGAACGCAACGCGCCCGGTCCCGCCCGAGAACCTCCGCGCTGCCCAAACAGCCGTTCAGATGTCGAGATATTACGAGGAAGCCCGGCGTCTGGCGCGCCTGATCACGGAGTGGTCGATCTCGCTGAAGCGCGGCAACCACTTCCTGGTGGTGTGCTCGGGGGGCGGTCCGGGCATTATGGAAGCCGCCAATCGCGGAGCATCTGAGGCCGGCGGCCTGTCCATCGGGCTGAACATCAAACTGCCGTTCGAGCAGAAATCAAACCCTTATGTCAGCCCGAGTTTGAACTTTATATTCAAGTACTTTTTTATGCGAAAGCTGTGGTTTGCACAGCCCGCGCGGGCGCTCATCGTCTTTCCGGGCGGCTACGGCACTATGGACGAGCTGTGGGAGTTCGTCACCCTGCTGCAGACCCGCAAGATGGGCCATCAGGCCTTCATCCTGATGTACGGGTCAGATTATTGGAAGCGCCTCGTCAACTTTGATTTTCTCGTGGAGTCGGGCACGGTAAGCGAGGAGGATCTGCGTCTTCTGCGCTTCGTCGACTCTCCCGAGCAGGCGCTGGCGGTCATCAAGCAAAAGCTGCGCCGAAATCGCGCCATGCGAGCGGCACTGCGGCATCCTTTCCCGTAAAGACGTCGAAGCCGAAGAATCTCCTGGCCAGTGCCACGGGGCGACGCGATGCGTTGGGGGTTCCGTCGCTGATGTTCGTAAGTGCCGATCCAGGCGCCGAATGACCCGAGTCACACCCGCAGGTGATTAGAGTCACAGTCCGGCAACACGCCCACTGGTAGCCTGCAACGTCGGATTTTACAGCGAGAAACCGGCCTCCGATTGGGGTGGTTCCTGGCTTTCCGACGTCTGAGTCGGCCGCTAAGTATCGCTTAACAGAGGGCACGCCATGTCCGGGATTACCGTAATCGAACACTCCGTCGAGAAAGCGCAGCCGCTTCCCTTCCCGCCTGGCATGGGTGGGCATGACCTGCTTTCGATTCATGATCTTAGCCCGAAAGAGGTCGAGTTCATCTTGAATCTCGGCCGGCAGGTGAAGGCGCATCCCGGGCGTTACGCGCACACCTTGGAGGGCAAGGAACTCGCGCTGCTGTTCGAGGAGCCCAATCTGTGCACGCACGTCACGTTTGAATCCGCCATGACCGAGGCGGGTGGCAAATGCGTCGCGGTCGGCCCGCAAGAAGTGGGTCTGGGCAAGCGTGAGGCGGTCAAGGACGTTGCCCTGAACCTCCCGCGCTCAGTCGATATCGTGATGGCCCGCGCCTTCTCACACGAATCGCTCAGCGAACTCGCCGAGCACGCGTCAATCCCGGTCATCAACGGTCTTTCGGATTTCGAGCATCCCTGCCAGGCGCTCGGCGATTACATGACGTTGCTCGAACACAAGGAGCATCTGGCCGGGCTCACGCTGGCCTTCGTCGGCGACGGCAACAACGTCGCGCATTCGTTGATCTATGGAGCTACGCGGCTGGGTGTCCGCATCAAGGTGGCGACGCCGCCTGGACATGAGCCGAGTGCCGCGGTAGTGGCCGAAGCCCGATTCGAAGGCGGCGACGTTTATCTCACCGACGATCCGGGTGAGGCGGTGGCGGGCGCAGACGCGGTTTACACCGACGTGTGGACCAGTATGGACCAGAAAGCCGAGGCTGAAGCTCGCGCCAGCGTCTTCCGTCCCTATCAGGTGAATGCCGCTCTGATGAAGAATGCCAAGCCGGACGCGGTCTTCATGCACTGTCTGCCTGCGCGTCGCGGTCAGGAAGTGACCGACGAGGTGATCGACTCGGTCCATTCGATTGTCTACGATCAGGCCGACAACCGGCTGCACGTCGAGAAGGCCATCCTACTGTCGCTGCTCTCGTAGGGGAACCCCTTGTGGCTGCCCAAGGCGCATGGGTCCAAACATTGAAGGATCACTTCAATATCTCGAGGCCGGCGGCACGAGCGTGATCATCACTCCACCCAAGTGCATGCCGGACGCTCTGTACGGTCTCACTGGTGCCCGCATCACGCTCGATGCCCAAAACTCCGGTTTGCGCCTGACCGCTTGATCGACGTGAACCCGCAGTCCTCGATGCTGGCCCGTCCTCTTCAACTCCTCCAACGCAGCGTAACAGGCCCGTCCATCGGGTGCTCCATGGGCTGACCCGTCTCCCGGCTGCGCAGATACGCCTGCTTCAGCGCAAAGTACCATTTCGCGGGCCGATCGGCGTCGTCGATCAGCATCAAGGGCGGATTATGCTTCAAACCCTCTGCCTGCTCTGTCATAGTGCGCTCATCCTGACCGATAAACATGCGGCCGAACAGCCGGAAGATCGACGTCATGAAGGGCAGATGCCGGAAGACGTTCCAGGCGGCGCAGAAGTCGATTCGGCAGCTGGTCGTGGTCACGGGAGTCACCATGGCGCGGCTCGAGAACCACTTCGTGCCGCAGCGGATCTGCTCCAGGCGGATGTTGGGCAGGCGGAAGTCGATGGTGGTTACCACGGGCTCGCCGTAGACACCCAGCAGCTTATAGGCGGCGCTATTGGAGGACGGCGCATGTGCGCTCATGCGGAAGCCCAGCGGAATGGGCTCGAAATGCTTCTGCTTCTCGTGGATGCTGGCGCCGCTCCGCCACCACCACGCCTGATGCACAAACGGCCCGTGCGCGGGATCCATCAGGCCGATGATGCCATGGTCGATGCTCAGCGGCAGGTCGGCAGCGAGATGCGCGATCGTATAGCGCTCCCCAAACACGGGCAGGCGCGGGCAGGGCTCCTCAGGCTCGCCGCGCGTACCGGGATACGGGACGTAAACCCAGACGTAACCGTCGTGCTCCTCGCAAGCGAAGTGCCCGGCATGAATCTTCTCGACGTTCACTTTGGAGTCAGGCGTGAGCGACGGGATGAGCCGGCATTGCCCTGTCTGCGCGTCAAAACGCCAGCCGTGGTAATGACATTCCAACTGAGTACCATCAAAGTGGCCAAGCGAAAGCGGCATGCCTCGATGCGGGCAACTGTCGCGCATGGCGAAGGCGTGGCCATGGCGGTCGCGCCCGATCACCAAAGGCGTCCCGAGCAGCATGGCGGTCTTCAGCGCACCCCTCCCCCGGGGACGGCCGCGGCCCAGTTGATCGCTGCGCAGCGGCGAGTACCAGAATCCGCGCAGCATCACCGATTCGGCAGCGGAATATCCTGCTTGGTTTTCGCTCATGAGATGAGTTTACCTGTGTGGGTGCTTTTACGGGAGCCTTGAATTGAAAGCGGGCGGTGATTCCCGCACGCCCGCATTCAGCTAAGCTGGTCGATGCGGCGTCGCTGAACGAATACGATCCGGCCAGCGGGGTTGGTCACACTAACCGCCGCGTAGAGGAGATCATGGCGAAACCAAGAGCTTGGGGCGTCTCGCAACTCGACCGGCAATCGTTGGAGCAGTCGACCCGAACTGCGGTCGCGGCCGTAGTCTCGATCCTCGTGGCGCGGGCCCTCAAGCTTCCCGAGTACTACTGGGCGCCGATCACCACATTTGTGGTGATGCAATCGACCTTGGGAGCGGCCTTGGGTGTTTCGAAGGACCGTATTGTCGGAACGGCGCTCGGCGCCGCTGCCGGCGCGTTTCTGGCGTCCCACTTCGGGTCGAACACGATCGTGTTTGGGGCTGCTGTACTCATCCTGGGGCTCGTCTGCGCCGCGCTGAGGGTGGGAAGCAGCGCTTTTCGGTTCTCCGGTATCACCGCGGCGGTCGTGATGCTGATCCCGCGCAACGCGCCGCCGTGGCTAGTAGCCACTCATCGATTCATCGAGGTCTCGATCGGCGTGGCCGTCGGCCTCGTGGTTACGGCGCTGTGGCCGGAACACGGCGCAGCCCCTGGACCGAATCCGGCTACTTGAAGTTCGGCGACTGCTGGATTAAGGTAAAGCTTCACCATGTTAGTCGTCATGAAACCGGGAGCGACGGACGAAAACGTCGCCCAGGTCTGCCGCAAGATCGAGTCGATGGGCTTTCGCCCGCACCCCATGCCGGGCGCGCTGCGCACGGCCATCGGCATCACGGGCAATTCCGGTCCCCTCGAGCCCGCAGAATTCGAGAGCTTTCCGGGCGTGGCCGAGGCGATCCCGGTTTCCAAGCCCTACAAGCTGGTCAGCCGCGAGTTGAAAAGCGATAACTCGGTCATTTCCGTCGGCCCGCCGGAGGCGGGTGTCGCAATCGGCGGCCCGGAGCTTGCAATCATCGCCGGACCTTGCGCGGTCGAGAGCCGGGATCAGATCTTCGCCGCCGCCGAGCGAGTCCGGCGCGCCGGCGCCCGCCTGCTGCGCGGCGGAGCTTTCAAGCCTCGCACATCGCCTTACGCGTTTCAGGGAATGGGTGAAGAAGGTCTGGAACTGCTGGCCGAGGTGCGAAGCGAATTCGGATTGATGATCGTGACAGAAACCATCGATCCCGAGAACTGCGATCTGGTGGAGCGTTACGCGGACATGCTCCAGGTGGGCGCGCGTAACATGCAGAATTTTTCCCTGCTGAAGCGCGTGGGACGCTCGAAAAAACCCGTGCTGCTGAAGCGCGGCCTGTCAGCCACGCTGGAAGAATTCCTGATGGCCGCCGAATACATCCTATCGGAAGGAAACTACAACGTCGTGCTGTGCGAGCGTGGCGTGCGCACGTTCGCGGATCACACGCGCAACACGCTGGATCTGTCCGTGATTCCCGCCGTCAAAAGCGCGTCGCACCTGCCGATCATCGTCGACCCGAGCCACGGCACCGGCAAGCGCGACAAAGTCTTGCCGCTGGCCCGCGCCGCCGTGGCCGTGGGGGCGGACGGACTCATCGTCGAGGTGCATCCCGACGCCGACCACGCGCGCTCCGACGGCTATCAATCGCTCTATCCGGATCAGTTCGACGAGCTGATGCGCGAGATCACTCCTATCGCGGCCGTACTGGGCCGCACCACTTCCCTTTCGCCGGCCGAGCTGGCCGCGCGACCGTAACCCGTGTTCCCGAACCGATCGCCGCACTGGCGTGGCATACAGCCGGGCGTACGCGCGCTTTTGCCGACTGCCACCATCGCGCTGCTCAGCTTCGCCGTCGCTTGCACGAAGAAACTTCCCGCGCCCAAGCCTTATCTTGCGTTCGTGGCCAGTCACGCTTCCAATACAGTTGCTGTGGTGAATCTGGCGACGTTCCGGCTGGTCCGCTCGATCCCGGTACCGCCCGGCCCTATGCAAGTCGCCGCCCGGCCGGGCAGCCACGAGCTCTACGCGCTGAGCGATTCGGGAAGCCTGAGCGTGATCGTCGACCCGGCGCTCCAGGTGGCGGCGACAATCCCCGTCGGCGCCGGGGCTGCGAACCTGGCGATCGCGGGCGATGGCGGCCGCGCTGCTGCGACCAACGCAGCGGGTGAAGTCGTGATCATCGACTGCGGCAGCCGCCACGTTACGGCTCACCCGAAGCTCGGCGGTGACCTGGCGGGTCTGGTGTTCACACCTGACGGCAAGACCGTCATCGCGGCCGACAGCGTCGGTAACCGGCTCGTCTTTGTCGACGCGTCGACAGCTAAAGTATTGGGTGAAGTCTCGGTGGGCAAGCAGCCGGGTCCTATGGCCATTATCCCGGACGGCAGCAAGCTGTTCGTAGCCGACACCGGCGAGGCGAAGATCTCGGTGATCGATGTCGCTTCGCGCCAGGTGCTATCGCATTTGGAACTCGCCTCCGACCCGGTCGGCCTTGTCTTGAAGCCGGACGGCGGCGAGTTGCTGGCGTTGAGCCGCGACTCCGCCACGCTGACGATCGTCGACACGTTCCACGACGATGTGGAAGAAGACCGGCCGATCTCGACCGGCAAGACTCCCGTCGCGGGCGTACCGATCCGCGACTCGACGAAGCTTTACATTCTCAACGGCGGGCCGGACGGTGGCAGCGTGCAAGGCATCGACTTGCAGAATCGCGCGCCGCTGGGCGCAACCTACGTGGGCGGAGAGCCCACGGCCATCGCCCTGACGCCTGATGAGAGATACGTCGCCGTCACCGCCGGCTCAAGCCTCGCGGTCCTCAGCACCGGTCCTCTGAATCCAAAGCCCAAAGTCCCTGGAACGCCCTTGCCCTTGATCACTACCATACCTGTCGGCGCCGATCCGGTGGGCGTGGTGATCCCCGGTTGGATGCCGTGAGGCGCGACCCCGCCAACTGAAGGAGCGGGTCAACTTAGGGTTGTAGGGGCGGGTTTACCTCGCTAGATGGCGACGTAAAAGCCGCCTCTACCATCCAATTTCCTCTTCAGCAGGCATGAGACTTAGCCAGCCCTCTTGAGGAACTGCTTGAAGTGGAATGGCGCCCGCCCAGACGGAGATCTGAAACCTGAGGTGCTGGCCCGGAGCGACCCCCAGAACGCCGAAATCCGCGCGCAGCTCGAAGACGCGCTCAAATGCCAGGGCAATGGCGTCGCCGCCCGTCCCCTTGGGCGCACCCGAAGCATCGGCGAGCCAGCATTCGCTCGATATGAGTTTGCCGCCGCTTGTTCGAACGCTTACCCGTACCGTCTGAGCTCCCTCCACGGCGATGCGAAGGTCCACTTCCGGGTGTGCTTGAACGCTGTCGCGATTCAAATCGAGCCGCAAGAAGAATGCGGACTGGCCGTATCCGTAGTACACCATGTCCAGCGCGGGCGGAGAGCCGTGCATCGCGTCGGAGCGTACGGCAGGTCGGTAGACCCCAGCGCCCAGCCATTCGAAGTAGTTCGAGACGTTACCGTCGATCACCGGCTCGATCTGGCCAGCGGGCGGAACATTCAACGGTTCGCCGTGCGGACGCTTCAGCGGCACGGCCAATTCGTCCGGCGGAGAGGCGCCGAGCAGGCCGTAAACGTTGCTGAGGTGCTTTCGATAGAGTTGGTCGAACTCCTCATCGTTTTCGGTGGAGTGTTCCGGCCCGTACCACCAGTTCCAATCGCTGCCCTCCGCAATGAAGAGTTCTTCTTGCGCAAGGCGCAGCTTTTCGGGATCGAGACCCTTCCGCGACGCATTGGCAGCAAAGAACTCGCGAGCATCTGACAGAAGATCCCAGGCGCGATTGTCCTCTTCGGCGCCGATCCACACGTCGAAATTCGCGTTGATCCACGAGCCCGGCACCAGGTGGGAAATGCGCCCATGCTCCGCAAGCTCCAGGGCCTCGCTGGCTGTGACCGCGCGAATCTCAGAATCAGCCGCCAGCATGCCATAGAAGGCGCGGAGGAAGGGCCGGCCATTCCGGCGGTAGAATTCCCAACAGTTCTCGCCGTCGAGGATGACGGAGACCACTGCCGGACGCGAGCCCGTGCTGCGGCCCGCCTGGCGAATCCGTTCGAGCAGCGAGCCCGCGGCTTGAACCGGATCAACCGGTGCGTACACGAATCCGATCAAGTCTGAGATCTCGTGGTCGCGGAAAAAGATGCCGATCGGACCCGACCGAGTCTCAACGGTGTGCGGCCGGTATAGTTCGCTGCCGCCCTCCATGGTTCCGTCGCTGCGCCGGCGCAGGCTGATCCCGATCGAACGGCTCAGCACGCCCTCATCGCTGGCGGTCCAGTGGAAATCCTCCTCCGCTGCCAGACGTAACATCTCCTCGGATACGCTGCCTTCACTCGGCCAGAGGCCGCGAACATCGCGACCGAGAACCTGCCGGTAAAGCTCGCGGGCGGATCGAAGCTGGGCGCGAGCGTCCTCCGGATGCCGGAAACGCTTGTGGGGCAATGGGACGCCGGCATGCGATTCGAGCGCGACGGCGTTGTCGCAGAGCAGCGGGAGAATGGGATGATAGAAGGGAGAAGTGGAAATTTCGAGGCGGCCTTCGTCCTGACCGATGCGGTGCTCTTCAAGTACTGCATTAATAATCTCGATTTCCTTGGTGCGCAGCAGGGCTTTGTCTTCCCGCGAGAAACCCCGTCCTTTGGCCACCAGGCGTTTGAGGTCGGGCACAGATTCGAGCCAAAGCTCGTCAAACCAGGCAAGCTGCGAAAGCACCTGCAGATCCCGCAGCTCCGTGTCGGAGAATGCGCCCGCGAGCCGTGAGCCTAACTCCCAGGGCTTGGCCTTCTCGTAAAGTTCACGGAACCGCGGATAGCGATAAAGCAGATTCTCGTGGTTCAATTGAAAGGCGTAGTGCAGCAGCCGCTCCCGCTCGGCGCTCGTCAGCTCCGTAACGGGCTTGAACGCCAGATCGAACGACTCCTCACGCGCGTCGCCGCGCCCATAATCTTGCAACTGCGCGATCAGGGACGGAACCAGGTTGATTGTCACGTGGACTTCGGGAAACGCGCGCAGCTCGGCCGCCATCCCAAAGTAGTCCTTCAGGGCGTGGAGCCGCGCCCAAGGCATGTCGTAGCGATCTTCCACCAGATCTTTGTAGAAGGGCTGGTGCTGATGCCAAAGCAGCATCAAATAAATGGTGGACATGAAACTAGGGATCGGCCCTTCTCGCGCGATGAACGGTGTATTGCTGGCATAATAGATTCTGACGGGCCCGGAAAAAGCAAGCGCCCGAGAGCCGTTCGAACGCTGTGCTGGTCACAATGCAATGCGGATTCTCACCCGCTACATTTTTAGAGAAATCGTCTCTCACTCGCTTATCGGCCTTCTGGTCTTCACCTTCGTCATCTATATTCCCCGCATCGGACAACTGTTGGAGTTGGTAGCGCGGCGGAATCTGCCGTTCACAACCGTGGTCCTGCTCTTTCTCGCGCCCATACCCGCCATCCTGGTTCTGACAATCCCAATGGCCGTCTTAGTCGGAGTCCTGCTCGGCTTGAGCCGCCTCGCGGCCGACGGTGAAGTGATCGCGGCGCGTGCCGTGGGCATCGGTACGTCGAGCTTTGCACGCCCGGCGATGGCTTACGCCTGCGCCGGCTGGATATTGGCCTCGACCATGAGCCTGTATCTCGCGCCCCGCTCAAACCTGGAGCTGACGCGTCGGGAAATCCAGGTCCGGAACAGCCAGGCGGCATACGAAATTGAGCCGCGCGTCTTCATCGAGCAGTTTCCCAAACTCTTGATGTATGTTCAGGACCTCACACGTGACCGCTGGCACCATGTTTTCATTGCTGACACCAGCGTGGCCGGCTCGCCGAAAGTGACGTTAGCCGAAAGCGGCACTCTTGTCAACGATCCTCGCAGCGGCG